>JADHWK010000041.1 GCA_016783505.1 Candidatus Zhuqueibacterota bacterium
CCATTGAATATTTCTTACCAATGTCGGGAAAAGTGATTCTGAGGGTATTCAACGTTATGGGACAGGAAGTGGTAACATTAACTGATGGGTTCCGAAAGCCCGGAAGTTATCGGGTGTTCTGGGATGGGAGGAATTCTGGTGGTAATACGGTAGCTTCTGGGGTCTATTTTTACCGCCTGGATGACGGGAATTTTTCCCAGACTAAAAAGATGCTATTACTGAGATGACTGAAATTAGCATGCAGATGCATAAGTAGGGCTTTTACACTCTTTTTTAAATCGCCATATTTGTTCTGGGAAGTATATTGAGAGAATTTGTTATAATATAGCATCCTTCCTCGGGTGCGTTACTCTTTCTTAACCCGAGACGGGTTAGTGGAGAAAGTAGTTATAAAAAAATGGGAATAAAAAACCAGCATCTTTTCAGTGCTGGTTTTTTAAACGGATTGCACATCACACGCGTCGAAACGAATTGTGGTAGTAACCTCATACAAAATTATCGGGAAGGAGTCAAAAAAATTCATAAAATTGGCCATTCAGCCATCTTTTTTCTATTGCTTATTTGGTTATTTTTATTTATCTTTTTTAAAATCAACTTTACATCAATAATGGACAAAAGAAGTTTAGGTAATATTGTTATCCTGGCTGAAGGAGCGGTCCGAAAGCGGGATTTTAAAACGGGCATCGGGGTGATTCGCTATGGCGCCGATCAGGTGGTGGCCATCATTGATAAGGAGACGGCCGGGCGTGATGCCTCTGAGTTCATCGGGTGCGGGAAAGGCATAAAAATCTTTCCCGACCTCAAATCTACTTTTCCTTTAAAACCCCATACGCTTCTTTTGGGCACCTCGCCCATCGGGGGCGGAATTCCATCTGATTGGCTGAAGATCATCGAGAAGGCCCTGAAGGCGGGGATGGGGGTAATCAGCGGCATGCACGAGTTTCTGTCCGAAAATCCCGGATTGGTCAAGTTGGCCCGGGAATATGGGGGGGGCATCTGGGACGTGCGCAAACCGGTTAAGGACTATCCGGTAGCCAGGGGGGCGGCTAGGGATACGGGTGTCATTCGCATCCTCACGGTGGGCAGCGACTGTTCGTCGGGCAAGATGACCGCCACTTTCGAGATGGAAAAAGAGATGACGAAAAGGGGGTATCGGGTCAAATCTATTGCCACCGGTCAATCAGGCATAATCATCAAGGGCAGGGGCATCCCCATCGACCGCATTCCCGGGGATTTCATGGCCGGGGCCATTGAGGAAGCGATTTTAGAAGAAGCCCCCGGTTGCGATTATCTCTTAATCGAAGGCCAGGGGTCTATCAACCATCCTGGCTATTCGGGGGTGGCCCTGGCCCTGCTCCACGGGGCGATGCCCCAATATCTGGTTTTCTGTCATGTGGTTACTCGGGAGGGCATCCGAAAGTATCAGGGCTTTCCCTATCCCCCGTTAAAGGAGTTAATTCAATTGAACGAAGGGATGGCGACCCCGGTGTATCCGGCTCGCACCATTGCTGTGGCCCTGAACACCTTAGGTCTGAGTGATGCGGATAGTCAGGGGGTTATTCGTCGGATAGAGGAGGAAACGGGACTGCCCACCACCGACCCGGTGCGGTGGGGAGCGGGGAAGCTGGTGGATGCCCTCGGGAAGGCTCAAGTAGTCTAACCTGTCAATAGTGTTTTTATAATCTTTTAGAAAAGACAGCACACAGATGACGCTGGTTCACACATGTTTTCACGGATTCTTTTTATTTTTGTATCTAGAATAAGATGAAATTAAATGCAATTGTAAATTATCATTATTTTGGTTTTATGATTTATATTATCAATCTGTGTGAATTCGTCCCGAAGTTTCGGGATGTCATCCGTGTTCTATTTCGATTCGTTAGATATACCTTAGTGGCTGAACTGCTACAAAATTGTTATCCAGAACCGTCTCTTTAGAGCGGTTCTAAAAATGCTTATGGATCTGGAAGATCTTCTAATTTTAGGATACCATGAAGTTAATTTATGAACCCTTGAAGTTGAGGACGCGGGAGACGTTCCGGATCACCCACGGTGCCACCCAGGTGGCCAATAACGTGCTGGTGAGAATTACCCAAGAGGATGGTCTCGAGGGAATAGGGGAAGCGGCCCCCCGATGGTATTACGACGAGAGTCAGCGCTCTGTAATTTCTTTTCTTAAAAAATTGGGCGGTGAGCTTAGCCAGGATCCCTTTGATTTGGAAGTGGTCTCTTCCTTTTTAAACGGCCTTTCAGCAGCAGGTTCTTCGGCCAAGGCGGCGGTGGATGTAGCCCTCCACGATCTAATCGGAAAGATACTGGGACTCCCCCTCTATAAATATCTTGGGCTTTCCCCGGAAAAGACTCCTTTGACTTCGTTCACCATCGCTATGCATGCCATCACCAAAATGGAGGACCTGGCCCGGGAGGCGGGGGATTTTCCCGTCCTCAAGGTGAAGCTGGGTAGCGGGGATGATAGGGACGTTATCCGTCGCATCCGGGGGGTCACCGACGCCGTCATCCGGGTGGATGCCAACGAAGCCTGGAAAACCGATGAAGCAATTGAGAAGATCAATCAACTGGCTGAGTTTGACATTGAGTTTGTGGAGCAGCCCCTTCCTGCCGGGGACCTTGAGGGCTTGAAGGAAGTCAAGGCCAACGTGGATGTCCCCATCTTTGCCGACGAAAGCTGCAAAGTCCCGGCGGACATTCCGAAGGTGGCCGAGGCTGTGGATGGGGTCAATATCAAGGTGGCCAAGTGCGGGGGTTTAAGGGAGGCACTGAAGATGATCCACACCGCACGGGCCTGTGGGTTAAAGGTGATGATTGGGTGCATGATCGAATCCTCGGTGGGCATCACTGCCGCCGCCCACCTTTCCCCACTGGCCGACTATGCCGATCTGGATGGGAACCTTCTTATATCAAACGACCCTTTTGAAGGGGTTAGGGTTGAGAAAGGAAAATTAATCCTGCCCCAAGGGCCGGGTATCGGGGTTGTTAAGAGAATCCATGCAGTTAAAATGTAGCCGCACCCTGAAGGCTCGGGGTGCGGGGATATCATTCAGTCGGGCGTCAGTCGGGAGGGCCTGTTGCAGAACTATCGCAATTGATAATTTAGGGGTTATGTTTGAACCGCTCTAAAGAGCGGTTCTGGTTAACTAGTTGTTAAAGAAAGCTTTAACCAGAACCTTATCCCGATGCTTCGGGATAGGTTCCGCCCCTTGCTGGTTAGGCAAGATCTTCAGACGGAAAATCAAGGATCTCTGGGTTGTGCCACAGACCAGGGAGCCTGACCGGCCCGACCAACCGCAGGCATTAAGCCTGCGGCTAAAACTACTTGATATTGGTAACCCATCAAAATCAGGGTGGTCAACCACTTGTGGTCCACCAGCGTGAATTTGAAATTGCCGTTTCAAGCCCTAAGGAACCCGCTTGCAGAGGAGTGTTATCACATTGAGACAGAAATGAGTTTAGTTGTGTCTGAAGAATTGGTGCGGGGGGGAGAAAAGTAACCGCGAAATTTATTTGCGCGAAAATATCAGCACTTGAAGGGTTTCGCGTTACCCCCATTTTTGCGGTTACAAGATCCCACAGACTTACAAGAATTGGTTCATTATTCTTCCTTTGCTAAAGAGCTATTCAAATACTCTCCCATCGTCAACATGCCATTACCATATCTTCTGGACACTATTGGAAATGATTTTGTCAGAATCAAAAGAATTGGGAGCATAGCTGAGGGGTAACCGAGAGATGGGGAAACAAAGAAAGCAAAACAAAATCTTAATCGTAGTATCCATTGGTATCTTTTTTTCAATGGCCGTTTTCTTCCTTGACTGTGGCAAGAGGAAAGAAGTTTCGGAAGTCAATGTGCTTGCCAAGGTGGGGGATCGGATCATCACCGATGAGGACTTTCGGATCAGCTACGAGCTCTGGCCGCGCTACTCCTGGGGAACGAAAGGGATGGATGCTAAGTGGGAGCACCTAAATACCCTAATTGAAAAGAAGTTGGTCGCCTTAGAGGGAATCAGGCGGGGGATTGACCAACAGGAGCCCATCCGGGAAAGGTTGAAATGGTATCAGAAGAAGGCTGCCATTGAACAACTCTATAAGCGAGAAATCAGTGAGAATGTTGAAATTACTGAGGCGGAAGCGAGGGAGGCCTTTCTCAAATATAATGAAAAAATCAGGGCTCGGCACCTGTTCGCTGAAACCTTAGATGAGGCCTTAAAGCTACGTGATCGCCTGTTGGCTGGGGAACGCTTTGAGGACGTGGCCGCTGAGATCTTTACAGATCCTACCCTACGGGCAAACGGGGGGGACCTGGGGTTTTTCACCTGGGGGGAGATGGACGAGGATTTCGAAAAGGCCGCCTTTTCCCTGATGCCGGGGGAGTTATCGGAGCCGGTGAAGACCAGATGGGGTTACCACATTATCAAAGTAGAAGAGCGCCACCGCAACGCCATTATCACCGAATACGATTTTTATCAGAAAAAAAACCATATTGATTTTATCTTGAAAAGGAGAAAAGAAGAAAAATTGTCCCGGAAATACATCAAGGATTTTATGGACGATAAAAAGGTGGTGTTGAAGGGAAAGCCGTTCGGCTTTCTGGTGCGGACGAGTCGGGAGAAGTTAGGCCCTCCCGAACAACCCATTCCCCCCTACCTGCCCAAGTTGTTGGACCGGGAGATCGGTGAGGTGAAGGAGGTCATCGAGGACCATCTGGATGAGGTGTTGGTCACCTTTGAAGGAGGGCACTGGACCATTGGCGATTTTTTTGAAAAGCTGCGTCCCGTCCCCCCGAGCGAACGGCCGTTGCTGTCCAGTTTTACCGGTCTGAAAAATGGTATCGGGGTTATGGTGAGGGATGAATTTCTGGCCAAGGCAGCCTTCAAAAAGGGGCTTCATCATTCAGATGAAGCTAAAACTGAAGTCCAAAAACAGCAAGAAGATATTCTGTTTGGCCGACTGAAAACCAGCATTTTGGATACGGTCACGGTGACTGAAGGGGAAATGCTTTCTTATTTTCAACAAAACAGGGATGATTATGATATTCCTGAGATGGTAAACGTTCGGGAGATTTTTGTTCGGGACAGAAGCACGGCCGAGGACCTTTTGTCCCGAATTAAAGCGGGGGAGGACATGGCCGCGTTGGCACGGGAGTATACCCTGCGCACCTGGGTCAAAGACAAGGGTGGGGAGTTCGGCTATTTTCCCCGGGGTCGGCACGGGGAGATCGGTCGCTTGGCATTTTCCCATCAGGCTGGGGACCTGGTAGGCCCCATCGAGATTGCTGGGGGACCCCCCCACGGGGGCTATTCTATCTTTAAGGTCATCGGGAGAAAAGATAGTCAGGAAAAATCCTTTGAGGAAGTTCGGGATGAGGTGCAAAAGGATAAGTTTAAGAAGAAGAAAAAAGCCGTGTGGGCGGATTTCGTGGCCTCCCTCAGGGATCGGTATCCGGTTGAAGTGGATGAGGACCTGCTGACCTCCGTTCCGGTGACCGACACCCAGGGCCGGCCATCGCCGATGGTGGTCATTCGACGTTAAAAGTGATGGTAACCGAATTGATGAATGGTTTTATATTGGGGGTTGATGGGGGTGGGACCAAAACCGTATGGGCCCTAACCCATTCTACGGGTAGGATTCTCATCCGTAGGGAAGGAAGAAGCGCCAACTTTCAGATCTTAGGGGAGGAAGGGTTGAGGGATGTCCTCGCCGAAGAGGGGTTCCAGACATTGAGGGAGGCCGGGGTATCCCCTGAAGATGTGGCGGTAGCGTTCTTGGGATTAGCCGGGGTGGGCAGGGAAAGGGACCGGGTCCAGGTGGCCCAAATGGCGGCCCAGATCGGTTTGGCCCGGGGGGTTTTGGTGGACTCCGACGCCCGGATCGCCCTGGCTGGGGCTTTCGCCGGGGAGCCGGGCATTATCCTGATAGCGGGCACCGGCTCGATCTGTTATGGGATAAACGAGGAGGGGGAGATGGCCCGCAGCGGGGGCTGGGGCTATTTGCTGGGGGACGAGGGAAGCGGATACTTCCTGGGCCAACAGGCCTTGATCGCCGCCCTGAAAGATTTTGATGGCCGGGGACAAAAGACCGAACTACGACCCGTCCTTGAAGAAAAATTTGGGGTGGAAAATATAAGCCTGATTATCCCGGCTGTGTATTCCGGGAAGATTTCCCGGGAAGCGATTGCCGGCCTGGCCCCACTTGTCTTTGATACAGCGGATCGGGGGGATGCGGTGGCACGGGAGATCCTGCAGAGGGCGGGTTTGGCGCTGGCCGGGCTAACCAGGGCGGTGGCGGTCAGACTAGGGTTGACAGGAAAGTTAATCCGCCTGGCCCTCATTGGGGGTCTTTTTAGCCGAAAGAGGTGGTTTATCGGTCCCATCAGGGAGGAACTAGGCGCCCTTTCCCCTGGGGTCGAGATTGTCAAACCTCAACTTGAACCGGTCCTTGGAGCTGTCCTTCTGGCTCTGCAAGCCTGCCATATTACCCTTACGAAGGATATCCTGCGTAACCTCTCCAGATCTTCTTGATAAACCTAAGGTAGTCCCCGATTGAAATTGGGGTTTGGTCCATGTTTAAATTTCCTGAAGTCGATTTCTTTGAATTTTATTGGGAATCGGTTTTAACCGATTTTGAAATTAATAGACGCCCTTGCCGGTCGGTGACTCGCTTAGGGGCAGGCCGAATTTATTCGGTGGTCTTAAAGACATAGGGAGATAAATAATGCAAAAGAAAATTCGAATTTATCACTATGCTTTTTTCTTACTATTCTTGGGCTTAATGGGAAAGGATGGTAGGGAAAGAGTATATGGAGAGGAAATGCATCGAAATAACGACATAAAAGTTAAGCCTGGCGTAGAAGTTCTTTTAGAAAAAAAATTAGATCTGTTGGCGGGGAAAAGGGTGGGTCTGATCACCAACCCCACCGGGGTGACTTCAAACCTCATGTCCACCATTGACGTGCTGGCGGAACGACCTGAATTTAAACTGATTGCCCTGTTCGGTCCCGAACACGGCATCCGGGGAAACGTCTGGGGCGGACAGAAGGTTAAAAATTTTCGCGACCCAAAAACCGGGATTAAGGTCTACAGTCTCTATGGGAAGGTTTTTAAACCCACCGGCAAGATGCTAAAAAAGGTGGATGTATTGATCTTTGACATACAGGACATCGGGATTCGGCCTTACACCTACATCTACACCATGGCTTACGCCATGGAGGCGGCCGCCGAGTTTGGAATCCCTTTCATTGTGTTGGATCGGCCCAATCCTCTGGGGGGAGAATTGGTGGAGGGGCCGGTTTTAGACCTTAGGTTTAAGTCATTCATCGGGCTTTACCCCATCCCCTATATTCACGGGATGACGGTGGGGGAACTGGCGAAGTTATTTAATGAAGAATTCGGGATTAATTGTGACCTTAAGGTCGTTCCTATGGAAGGTTGGGAGCGGCGGATGAACTTCGGGGATACGGGCCTGCCCTGGGTTCCCCCCTCCCCCCATGTATCACACTGGCAGACGGTTTTCTACATTGCTGCTACCGGAGGCATCGGGGAATTGGGGACCCTCTCTGAGGGGGTAGGAACGCCCCAGCCTTTCGAGCTGATTGGTGCTCCGTGGATCGATCCAGAAATCCTGGCCGCAGAACTGAACGCCAAAAATTTGCCCGGCGTACTCTTCCGGCCGACCTATTATAAAAGTTTCTATTTCCGATTCATCGAGGAACCAGTCCCCGGGGTTCAGCTCCATATTCAGAATTTTAGAACCTTTCAACCCTTTACGACCCAGATTCACCTCCTTTGCGCCTTAGCTAAGCTTTATCCCCACTTGCCTTTCTTGGAAAAATTAGAGGGGACAGAAGGAAAACACGGATTCTACCGGGCCGTGGGGACGGATCAGGTTGAAAAGGATCTGCGGGCCGGGAAATCGGCCCCCGAGATCATCGCCAGTTGGGAGGATGGCCTTCAAAGATATATGAAAATTCGAGAGAAATATTTAATGTATAAATAATTGATTATCTTTTAGGAGAAAAATGGGACGGGAAATTTTCGATGAGATTAAAGATCTGATCACCGAGAAACGGAATCCGGCCACCATGGGTATTGATTCCAAGTCCACGGAGGAAATCTTAACCTTGATTAATAGCGAAGATCAGCGAATTCCCGAAATTGTGCGGTCGGAAATCCCTTACATCGCCAGCGCCGTTGAACTGGTGGTGGCGACCTTCAAACGGGGGGGGCGGCTATTTTACGTCGGTGCCGGGACCTCGGGCCGGCTGGGGGTTTTGGACGCATCCGAATGTCCCCCCACCTTCGGCACCGACCCCGAAATGGTGCAGGGGATGATCGCCGGGGGATACGGGGCCTTAGTGCGGGCGGTGGAGGGGGCTGAGGATAAAAGGGAAGATGGAGGAAAGGATCTGACCGAACAAGGGTTTACAAAGGACGACATTCTGGTGGGTATCGCCGCCAGCCGCCGCACCCCCTACGTGATCGGAGCCGTGGAGAAGGCCCGGGAATTGGGCGCCATGACGATCTACCTTACCACTACTCCCCGGGAAGAGATGAACATTCCGGTGGACGTGGCCATCTGTCCAGTAGTGGGTCCCGAGGTGGTGATGGGCTCTACCCGGATGAAATCGGGCACCGCCCAGAAGTTAATCCTTAACATGATAACCACCACCGCCATGATCCGGCTGGGCAAGGTCTACGAGAACATGATGGTGGACCTGAAGATGACATCCCAGAAGCTAAAGGAACGCTCCAAGCGCACGGTGATGATCGTCACCGGGGCGGACTATGACGAGGCGGAACGGGTGCTGAAATTGGCCCACGGCCACGTGAAGACAGCCTTGGTGATGATCCTGGCCGGGGTGGATAGAGAGGAGGCATTAAGAAGATTAGTAAAAAGTGGGGGGTTTGTAAGAAAAGCGATAGAAGGGGGTTGAATAGAAAGAAAGCTCAAAAATGAAATAAAAAAAAAAAAAAACCAGCATCTTTTCGGTGCTGGTTTTTTTTGTGTAAGTTTCCTATGTAGTTATCGTTGAGGGTTTTTATCAGGTGATAATATCCGCAGGATTTTGGAGAAGGCGTTTATCTGCCATGCGCTGCTTTCGTTATCTTTTCTTGGAGCCAAAAGTTAATCAGCGTCTCAATTGATACACCTTGCTGGCGCGCCTGAGCCCGCAGTTGAGCGATTAAGTCCTTCGCCACAGCACAATATATCTTACTTGAACGGAGGTTTATCTGCACATCCACATCTTCCATGAAGTCTTCGTAGTCGGTGGTGTTATGGGTGTCCCAGAACGCCCAAAACTCTTCAAGCGAGTCAAAGTTTTCCGGTAACGGATCACGTTGCGGGGTTTGTTTCTTACTTTTTGTCATAGCTCTTTCGCTCCTTCTTGTCCATATTACGAGCGCTCAAAATCAGTGCTTCATGGGTCAATTTATGGATGAAGAATACAGTCAAATAGCGTCCAGACTCTGTCTGTCCTAGCGCTCTGTAAACGTGTTCGCCGCGGAAGCGCCCTCTGCGCATCTTCTTAACTTTGGGCTTGCTAACAAAAACTTCCTCAATCTCCGTCATCGTAACATGGTGTTTGATTTCGATTTTCTCTATAACATTATCCAGCCAGATGAGGCCAGTAATTTTTATTACCATTGGTTCCTTTGCATTCTATCACACTTCGCCTTCATCGAAAAGCTAAAAGATACATAGCGGATGTCGCCTAACAAATGAGCTCACCTACGGCAGCTACCGTATTAGTGCAGTGGTGGTTAGGTTGAGTGGTGTATTCATTCCTTCTATTACAGATTTACGCATACTTTTTTAATATAATTATTTTTTGATTAATAAGCAAGAACAATTTGGAACCCTAAAACAAAAAAACCAGCATCTTCTCGGTGCTGGTTTTTGTTGGAGGTAGGTTTCAAAAGTGGTTATTGTTAGTGGGATTTTTATCAGGTGACAATATAAGCAAGATTTTGGAAAAGGCGTTTAGTGTCTTCAGGCTTTGCGAAGTCCGGCAAAGGCCAGATTTTAGGCGAGTGGGGTGAGTTAAAGAGCTCATGCTAAGTGATGTAGCGGCACTTTTAACGTCTCTGGAGCTAATCTACGCCAAAGGCGTGGTTAGATAGAATTTCAAAACAAGTTCAACTTTTGTTGTCCATCTAACCTTTTTAAAATTACTCAACCATTCGGCGTCTGTTTGAGCGATGTGTTAGGAAATAATTTGAATCAATTTATTATCCAAAAAGAATTGATAGAAGATTTTTCTTATTTTAAAAACAGCATCTTCCGAACTTGTCTTTCATTACCTGCTTGTAAAATATAAAAATATATTCCAGAAGAAACGATTCTTCCGAAATTATCCTTGCCATTCCACATAACAGATTTTAATCCTGGAGTTTGCACATCATCTACGAGTGTTTTTATTTCTTCTCCTAGTAAATTATGAATTTTTAAAACTACTTTAAAAGTTTTTGGTAAGGTGTATTCTATCATAGTAGTAGAATTGGCAGGATTGGGATAATTTTGCCATAATTCAAGTTTCTTCGAAATATTATCATTTGGGATTTTATCTACTGAAAGTACTCCGCCATTAATTGTTTTTAAAATAACACCTTGACAACCTACTGCATATCCTATATTTGCATCAGTAAAATAGACTGAACGCAGACTTTCAGTTGTTCCGAAATTTTGAATAAGCCAATAATTACCGCCATCCGTAGTCTTTATAATCATGCCATTTGATCCAACAGAATAACCTGTGTCCGTGTCTGTAAAATATACTGATTGAAGATCATCCAAATCAGTAGAAGTATAAATCGGTATTCCACTCCAATTATTACCACCATTTGTAGTTTTTAGCATTACTCTTCCACCAGTAAAATTATTCCCAACGATAAATCCTGTATCTTGGTTTGTGAAATAGACAGAAAGGTAAGTATTAGTTATACTAGGTGGATTAATATTCCAATTATTTCCACCATCTATCGTTTTCATAATAGTACCGTCCCCGCCAACTGCATAACCTATGCTGTCAATAGGGAAAAAGATAGAACGTAGTTCTCTAGTAGTTCCTGAATTTTGAGCTATCCAATTATTACCGGAATCTGTTGTCCTTAAAATTGTACCACCAGAACCAACCACATATCCTGTATCCACATTTACAAAAAATACTGAATATAGTGAACTCGTGGTCCCTGAATTTTGAAGAATCCAATTATCACCACCATCCGTTGTTTTTAGGATTGTTCCAATACCTCCAACTGCGTATCCTGTATTCTCATCAGTAAAATAAACAGACCAAAACAAACCCATTTGTGTTGTTTGAATAATCCAAGTAATGCCACCATTCATTGTCTTTGTAATTATGCCAATCCAAGTTTGGCCATCATGATGACCTCCAACCACATAGCCCGTGTCCGCATTAACAAAATGAACAGATAGAAGAGCATTTTCAGTTGGTAAGGGATCTAAATAAAACCAACCGTGCTGTGCTTTGGTGGCAATGCTTAAAAATAGCGCAAATAAAAATGAAGTGATGACTGTAAAGCAAATATTTTTCATAATTAGTCCTTATTTTTTTACTAATTATGTAGCTTAACTAATAATTATATTGCAGTTAGCAGTATAACACTTAGGAAAATATTATTTCAAGTTGTTATTATTAACATTGGTGTTTCCGCGATTAACAAAAGCATCTGAAAAATACCTTCAGAGGTTCACTTTCTTCGGAATAATAAGACCACTAAAAAACTCTTGAAAGCCTTCACCGAGCAGAATCTATCAAGGTTTCACACCAACAATAGCTTCCATAAGTAAAAAGCCTGTCTGGTTAACTTAAGATAATCACAAAATTTAAGATATAATTCTTTGATAATATACTAAAAAAAGATTATTATATCAAGAGAATAATTCATAAAATTGACTTTTCAATTACCTTTTTTCTATTGCTTATTTGGATATTTTTGCTTATCTTTTTTTGGAAAAGTTGAGGGGAACTAAAAAGAAAGAGGAGAGAATGAAAATCCTTTTGAAGTCCAATTTAATTTTAATAGCTATGAGTGTTACCATGATAACCTGCAGTAAAGGACCAAGGTCTTTGGCTTTTCAAGACAAAGGGATGGTCAATTCAAAATTAATTGAACGTCTGTTGAACCAAATGAGCCTTGATGAGAAGATCGGCCAGATGATGACAGTTCACTTTCACGGCCGCTTCTTCAACTCAGCCGACCCCACCTTTCATAAAAGGATCGAAAAGCAGATCGTCGAAAGCAAGGTGGGTGGATTTATCATCTACGGGGGGAACGTCTACGAGACGGCTCACCTGATCAACCGCATGCAGAGGCTCTCCAAACTACCTTTATTGATCGCCTCTGACGTGGAGTGGGGTGCCGGCCAGCAGATCCGGGGGGCGGTCGTCTTCCCAACCCTCATGGCTATCGGAGCCACGGGGAACGAGGAATATGCCTACTTAGCGGGAAAGATCACCGCCGAGGAGTGCCGGGCCCTGGGGATTCATCAGGCCTACGCCCCGGTGATGGACGTGAACAATAATCCCGAAAACCCCATCATCAACGTCCGCTCCTTCGGCCAGACCCCGGAAGGGGTCTCTAAACTGGGCAAGGCCTTCATCCGTGGTCTTCAGGAAAACGGCGTTCTGGCCACTGCCAAGCATTTTCCCGGCCACGGGAATACCAGGCTTGACTCCCATATCGAGATGCCGACGATCTATTCGGATTTAGACAGTCTGAAAAAGGTTGAATTTTACCCCTTTGGTAAAGCTATTCAGGCCGATGTGGCCGCAATCATGACTGCCCATATTGCCGTCCCCGCCCTGGACCGTACCCCCAATAGGCCGGCTACCCTTTCACCCAAGGTGATCACCGGGCTGTTGAGGAAGAAGATGGGGTTTGGGGGGCTGATCATTACCGACTCGATGATGATGGGGGGAATCACCCGGGGCCATGCCGTGGTGAAAGCCACGGTGGGAGCGGTTAAAGCGGGAACCGACATCATCTTGGTCCCCCCCGACCCAGAGCTGGCCATCCGAGCCTTAGTGGCGGCGGTCAAAAGGGGTGAGATCTCTGAGGAACGGATCGATGAGTCGGTGCGGAGGATTCTGGGGGTCAAGGATCGGCTGGGGCTTTTCAAACACCGGCTTGTGGAAATTGACCCTCTACCCGGTGCCATCGGCAGCCCGGAGAACTGGGGTGTAGCCCGAAGGATCGCCGAGGGCGCTGTAACCCTGGTAAAAAATGGGGAAAGCCTCATGCCCCTGACCCTGCCCGATTCAGTCCGGGTACTATGTTTGACCCTGAACTCCGACCCCCGAAGGACCACCCTGGGGGCCCCCTTCCGGAAAGCGCTCCAGGCCCGTGTTGATTCGGTAAAGCTGGCAATAATTGACGACAGAACGGATGAGGAGGAATTCGGGGGGTTGCTGGATTTTGCAAAGGGGATGGACGCCATCATCGCTGGGGCTTTTGTGGAGGTGCGGGCCTACAAGGGAACAGTGGCCATGGAGGAGAAACAGGCCCAATTTGTGGAACGATTGTTGAATCTGGGGAAACCCTTCATCCTGGCATCCTTCGGTAGCCCTTATCTGATCCGACAATTTCCGGATGTGCCTGTCTATCTGTGCAGCTACAGCAAGGACGAATGGTCCCAGATAGCGGCGGTGGAAGCCATCTTCGGTGAGATCGAGGTTAATGGAAAGCTGCCCGTCTCTATTCCCGGTTACTTTCCCCTGGGGCATGGCATCCATCTGCCCAAAACTGAAAGGCTGGCCTTCTTTCCTGTGTTGAGGGAGGTTGAACCCAAAAGGGCGAAATTTTCCCCGGCAAGATTGGATTCTTTAGTAAAGGTGGTCGAAGAAGCCATTACAGATACTGCTTTTCCGGGAGCGGCCTTACTGTTGGCCCGGTCCGGAAAGGTTGTTTTCAACCGGGGATTCGGGCATTTTAGGTATGATCCTGCATCACCACCAGTAATCCCAAATACAATGTTTGACTTGGCCTCGGTGACCAAGGTGGCAGCCACTACTACGGCAATCATGATCCTCTACGACCGGGGAATGTTAGACCTGGACCACCGGGTCGCCGATTACCTGCTCGAATTCGGTCAGCAGGGGAAAGAGCGCATTACCATCCGACACATTCTGACCCACACCTCTGGGCTTACGGCCTGGGTCCCCCTGTTTGATTCCTGTAAAGGGAAGGATGAAGTCAAAGAAAAAATTTTCGGAATGGAACTGGAATATAGGACCGGGAAAAAGACCATCTACAGCGACCTGGGGATGATCACCATAGGATTGGTGATCGAAAAGATCAGCGGAATGCCCCTGGATCAGTTCTGCCGGGAGGAAATCTACGAACCGTTGGGGATGACGCATACCATGTTTAATCCCCCGAAGGAATTATGGGATCAGATCGCTCCCACGGAGGATTCCCCCCAATGGGGCCGGGTGATGCAGGGGGAGGTTCACGACCAGAACGCCTACGTCATGGGGGGTGTGGCCGGGCACGCCGGGCTATTCAGCACGGCCGGGGATATGGCCATCTTGTTACAGATGATCTTAAACGGCGGGTATTACAACGGCAGGCGCTTCTTCAGCCCGGAGACGGTAGAGCTTTTTACGGAACGGGCTAATTTGGTAGAGGAATCCAGCCGGGCGCTGGGCTGGGATACCCGTTCGGAACCGGCCTCTACCGGGGCCTATTTTACCGACGAAACCTTCGGCCATCTGGGGTTCACGGGGACCTCTGTCTGGGTTGATCCCGAAAGGCAACTTTTAGTGGTTTTGCTGACGAACCGGGTCTACCCCAGCCGGGAGAACATCAAGATTCGACAGGTGAGACCGAGGGTGCATGATGCGGTGATGGGGGCTCTATTGAAATGAGTTAAAAGTTAGAAGTGAAAAGTTAAAAGTTAAAAAAATCATCAAGGGTTGCAATCTAAGCTCCCGGTGGATGTTGCCTGCCCGCCAAAGATTGGCAGGCGGGTCATCCACCGTAATCCCCCGCTCCTTATGGATATTGTCTGTTCCCCAATGTTTTAATGGGTCACCATTTTTTCGGGGAAGACAACTTCCCCGGCGAGCATTGAAAACTGTTTTTTTTATAAACTATGCTCCCGGCGGATGTTATCATCCGCCGGAATATCCTGTATAATAAGGACGCAGCTTGGGAACCTATGCAAAAAAATTTCAAGATTCTGGACTTCTTTTTATTACGAATACAGTACTAAATTGGAATAACCTCTTTCTTGATCGTATCTGTACTGAAATCGTTATGAAGAGCTTGCTTTGTTGCATTGAGCAGCAATGGATCAACCTTTTTTGCTATGTTTTAATGCCTAACCACTACCATGTGATTGTCCGTATGCTTGACGGTCACAAGGTTGAGAATTTCCTTCGGGATTTTCATAAATTCACATCACAAAAGATTCTGTTCTATTTGAAAGACACAAGATCGAATTTGCTTTCCCAGTTTTATGTCGAGGTTAAAAAACAGCGGTATAAGATTTGGATGAGGGATGTTGACATTAAGAACGTAATTACCCCTCAGTTTCTTTTGCAAAAGGCCGAATACATTCACAATAACCCTTTGTCTGAGAAATGGAGGAGGATTTTGAGGGTAGAGAATCCATGGGATTACCCCTATTCCAGCGCAACTTTTTATTTAAAGGGACAAAATGATCCTTTTATTCCTTTGGCTGATTTTCGGGAATTAGTTTGAGGGGATAAAGAGTTGGCGTCGGGGAAGACAACTTCCCCGACGAGCTGTTAGCGGAAAATGATTTCTTCCTTTTTCTAAGCTCCCGGCGGATGTTGTCATCCGTCGGGGATAATAGTCGAGGATGACAACATCCTAGACGAGCATATGACATTTAAGTTTTCACTTTTAACTTAGTCACATGGGTTTTACCGACCTCGATTATTTCATCCTGATCTTCTATCTGATCGGGGTGTCCTTATTTGGCCTCTGGATCGGTAGGAAGCAACGGGACACAAAGGATTACTTTCTGGGGGGGAGAAATCTTCCCTGGCTGGCGGTGGCCTTCTCTGTAGTGGCTACCGAGACCAGCGTCCTTACCTTCATCAGCATTCCCGGCTTGGCTTATCTCACCAATCTAAATTTCCTGCAGATTACCTTTGGCTATCTAATCGGTCGCATCATCGTCTCTTTCGTCTTCATCCCCGCCTACTATAGGGGTGAACTTTCCACCGCCTATGAGTTTTTAGGTCAGCGGTTCGGCCCCAGACTCCGGAATTTTTCCTCCGGGGTCTTTCTGGTCACCCGACTTTTAGCAGACGGGGTGCGGCTTTTTGCTACCGCCATTCCCCTGTCCGTCCTCACCGGCTGGTCCTATCCGTCCGCCATTGCCGTCATCGGGATCGTTACCATTATTTATACCTTCACCGGTGGCATCAGGGCGGTGGTGTGGATGGACGTGGTGCAGATGACCATCTATCTCGGCGGGGCATTGCTTTCAGTTGGGGTGATCTTAGCCTCCCTTCCCGGGGGGTGGGGGGATGTGGTCGCTTCGGCCCTGCCGGATCAGAAGTTTCAGGTACTCAGCCTGGGCTTCGGTCAGGGATTGGGGGGATTTTTCAAGATCAATTACACGTTGATCACCGGATTGCTCGGCGGCGCTTTTCTCTCCATGGCCTCTCACGGCACCGATCAACTGATCGTTCAACGGCTTCTCACCTGCCGCTCCCAGCGGGAAAGCCAGCGGGCCCTGATCGCCAGCGGGGTGCTGGTCATCATCCAATTTGCCCTGTTTCTGATCATCGGGCTTATGCTCTACGCCTTTTATCAGGGTGCGGCATTAAGGTCCGATGAGATCTTCCCCAGATTTATTGTGAACCACCTCCCCCCGGGAATCTCGGGACTGGTCATCGCCGCCGTGTTCGCCGCCGCTATGTCCACATTAAGCTCCTCGTTGAATTCCTTAGCCTCATCCACTATGCTGGATCTTTATAAGCCCCGTTACGGCCGGGATAATTCCCCTTCAAAGGACCTGTGGATTTCCCGGGTAATCACCCTGTTCTGGGGTCTGGTGCTGATCGGGGGGGCAATGTTGTTTAAGAGCAGAGAAAACCCGGTGGTCGAACTGGGGCTGACCATTGCCTCGTTTACTTACGGAGGACTGTTAGGGGCGTTCTTTCTGGGGGTGCTATCGAAAAAGGTTTCCGAGACAGCAGCCATTGTCGGGATGGCGGCGGGAATAGGGGTGATGATTTTCGTCATCGGTTTTACCCCCATCGCTTGGCCCTGGTATGTGGGGATTGGGTGTTCGATAACCCTTTTGGTGGGATTTCTTTTTAACAAGGTTCTTTCAAGGTTTTAATCTGGGAGATTCAAGAATCCTCAAGGTTAAGGGTGCATAACCTAAAGGTGGTTCTCTGTCTCAAGGTTCAACCTTGAGACAGCAAATCATTCGAAATTGCAATTGCAAATTATTTATATAAAATTAAGGAATTAGCGTGTAGATGCATCCCGAATACTCGGGATGCACTTCGGTTGAAATGAAATTAATATTCTGGGATTGGTTTATAATTGTCGGCTACTTTGTCTTTGCTCTGGCGGTAGGGGTATTTTTCTCGAGGAGGGCGGGGAAGAGTATAACTGAGTATTTCGTCTCCGGCCGTCGCCTTCCCTGGTGGATCGCCGGGACCTCGATGGTGGCTACCACCTTCGCCGCCGACACCCCCCTGGCGGTGACCGGACTGGTGGCCAATCATGGCATCGCCGGTAACTGGCTGTGGTGGAATTTTGTATTCTCCGGGATGCTCACCGTCTTTTTCTTCTCCAGGCTGTGGCGGCGGGTTGGGGTGCTTACGGATGTGGAGTTCACCGAAATCCGGTATTCGGGAAAGCCGGCAGCTATCCTGAGGGGTTTCCGGGCCTTATACCTGGGCCTGCCCATCAACCTCATCATCATGGGCTGGGTGACACTGGCCATGGCAAAGATTATCTCCATTACCCTGGGGTTTCCCAAATGGCAGGCTGTTGCTGTATGCCTGGGGGTGGCCCTCTTCTATTCCGTTCTGTCCGGTTTCTGGGGGGTGGTGGTGACGGATTTTATCCAGTTTCTGATGGCCCTCGGGGGAGCCATTGCCTTGGCAATTATCTCTGTGAACAAAGTTGGCGGAATTACGATATTAAAAGAAAAATTGGTGGAAACCTACGGGGCCGGCCATCAGATTCTATCTATCATTCCTGAAGTGGGTTCGGCCTGGATGCCCCTTACCGCCTTTTTGATCTACATCGGCGTGCAGTGGTGGGCGACGTGGTATCCGGGGTCCGAACCCGGGGGCGGGGGGTATGTGGCCCAGCGGATGTTTTCAACCCGGGACGAGAGGCATTCACTTCTCGCTACGTTATGGTTTAATATCGCCCATTACGCCATTCGCCCCTGGCCCTGGATCCTGGTGGCCTTGGTGGCCATGGTCGTATATCCCCATCTGCCCGACCCGGAAACGGGTTATCCCAGGGTTATGGTTGATTTTCTTCCCGCCGGCCTCCGGGGGATGATGGTAACTGCCTTCTTAGCTGCCTTCATGTCCACCATTGATACCCAGCTTAACTGGAGCAGCTCTTACATCATCAACGATTTCTACAAACGCTTTCTGAAAAAAGACGCTTCTGATCGGCACTATGTTATGGTTTCCAGAATTGTGGTGGTAGGAATGATGGGTCTGGCTGCCTTAGTGACCAGTCAGATGGAGTCCGTGGGGGGGGCGTGGAAATTCTTGATATCCATCGGGGCGGGAACCGGGGCGGTCTACATCCTCCGCTGGTACTGGTGGCGGATCAACGCTTGGTCAGAGATCTCAGCCATGGTCGCCTCATTCGTCGGAGCGATCTTCATCGCCCCCCTTCTCACCGCCGAATTTACATTCCAACTGATTATTACAGTAATTTTTTCAACCACCGTCTGGTTGGTGATTACTTTTTTAACCCCACCGGAATCCGAGGAAACCCTGATTCAATTTTACAGGAGGGTTCACCCCGGTGGGTCAGGATGGCGGACCATCGCCCGACAGGTGCCAGACGTTGTTGGGGACGAACTGGGCTGGCGGGATTTCGCCGATTGGATCTGCGGATGTGTGCTAATATTTTCCTTCCTCTTTGGGGTGGGAAAACTCCTTTTGGGCGACCCCGGACTTGGATTGTTCTTTATTTTGGTGGGCATGGGCGCCGGGAGCTTCATCACCTGGGACTATTTCAGGCGATCTTAGGGGGATGTAGAGACTCTGCTGTTGCAAATGCAATCCCGTCCCAAGATCGTTCCGAAATTTTCGGGATTACACCCCATTTGAAGGATAAAGAAAAAGCTCTGGGTGGATCTCAACAAAACCCGAGATTAGCGAAGTTTTAAAGGAGAA
>JADHWK010000042.1 GCA_016783505.1 Candidatus Zhuqueibacterota bacterium
TTAAACCAAGATAGGAATTCGATCCCAGCATGATGACTTTTTTCCCGTTCATCACCACCTCGGTATCCTGATCGGACTGGATTTCCCGGAAATAGGGATAAATTCCCTGGGCCATTACCTCCCGGGCGGCGGTGAAATTCTTAATCTTATCAAAAAATTTCATAATTATTCCCTATTTTTCTGTATTTATCTGGCGGACTTTTCATAAGGTTCAGAAAGACTTTAAAGTAACTGGTCAGCGAGACGGCTATCATTACCACTCCTATCCACATCATAATTAGACAGTAGGGTTCCCATCCCAGGGTATAAAGAATGATCACCAAAGCCAAGATAATCGCTGTACGTTGGCCGATCTTATTGGAAGTCCCCACTGTATTTTTCAATCTGATGACTAAAAAATTGGCGGAGAGTATGGCCAGGTCCCGACCCAAAACCAGGACGACAAACCAAATTGGAATTTTAATTTCCCTGGGGAGGAACGTCAAAAAGATAATCACAACGGCGATGCAGACTTTATCCGAAACGGGATCAATGATCTTACCCCAGTAGGAGACCTGATTTAATTTCTTGGCTAAATAGCCGTCAACATTATCCGTAATGATAGCCAGAACCATAAAGAACATGGCCCAGAAGTTACCTGTGGGGGAATCTTGTTTTAAAAAGAAAAATATGGGGATGAGAAATAATAATCGAAAAGCGCTGATAAAGTTGGGTATGGTAAAGACCCTTTTATCATCCATAATATTTGCCTAAAGTTTAATTACAAAATCAGCCCGTCCCGGGCCCGCTCATGGGCTTTTTGTCTTGTGACATGTTTCCGACGAAATGGGACCCATTCATCCGACAATTTGGCAATGTGGGCTTTGAAAAACTCCTGAACCGACAAGAAAGGGGTTATGGACCTGTTCAAATCCGAAGAATTCATCTTGATCAATTTCTCATAGCTCCCTATCAATTTTGCGGTGCACCTTTCCAACGAAAATTCCCCGGCCCGGATCAAGGCGTTTCGTGAAAATTCAGTTCTCTTCTCATTGTCCTGGATCAATTCTAAAACCCTTTTGGAAAATTCCCCCTCATCCGGGAAAGTTAGGTATCCGGTAATACCGTCGAGTATAATCTCCCCAATCCCGGGGGCATGGACGGCTATAACCGGCGTCCCACCGGCCAGGGCTTCAAGAACTACCAGGCCCTGGGTTTCAGTCAATGAGGAAAAAACGGAAGGCGATCACAAAAAAGCCCAACGGAAGTATGATTTGAATGATCCAGATGGGTAAATTATTAAAAAGGATGCCCTGGCCCTGGCGCTCCATAGCCAGGAAGGTCCAGGCCGCCAAACCCAAAAAGAGGCAGACGGCCAAGGAGAGGACCTCAACCACACATTTTGACCAGAGCTTCCCCCTGGGGCGGAGCAGTTTGGTCAGCACGTCAATGTTGATGTGTTTATTCTCCCGGGTGGACAAGGACGCCCCTAAAAAAGCTACCCATAGGACTAAATGTCGAAGAAAGGTATCCGCCCAGGGGATACCAGTGGAGAAAAAATTTCGCAATACCACCTGCAGAAAGGCCAGCCCGATCATGGTGGTTAAAAAGAGGACGATGATGACCCCTTCGGTCAACGCTAAATATTTGTCAATCGTTTTCAGGACTTTCATCTTTTTCGCAAAGCGTGAAGCGTAGATCGTAAAAGCGAAAGGTCAAAATTTACGCTCCACTCTCTTATGCTCTCCTCTCTTCGTTGTGCCCCCGAGGCCTCGGGGGGATGAGGGTTTCATTCTTCGTGACCCCGAGTATTTGGTATAGGGGTCTGCTTTGAACGGAATTCCTCAATGTAAAACAGCAGCTCATCCAGCAGTTCCCGGGAATACATCTTTCCCACCAGGTTTTCCCGGGCCCTCTCCCCTACCCCGTAAAATTCGGCCATAACGCTGTCCGGTGGAGTCGGGGTGATCTGGATGCCGTTTTCTTTGAGGATCTCCACCGACTCGGCATTGTCCCTGCGGGTGAGTTGAATCAAGCGTGAAAGATGTTTGCGGGCACTTTCTTTTAGTAAAATCTGTAAATCCTGGGGTAACCCATCATAGTAACGTTTGGTGATCAACACCGCGCCGTTGGAATCAGCCACCGGGACTTCGCTCATGTATTTTACCTTGGTGAACCACTGCATGGCGATGGCCCCATAGGGCGAGATGTATACAGCATTGATCAGTCCGGTCTGCAGGGAGGAAAGCACGTCAATCACCGAGAGGGGGATGGGGCTAACCCCAAGGGCCTTGAATAGGGCCACCGCCAGCGGGTCCCCTTCCCACATCCAAATCTTCAGGTGTTTCACATCATCCATGGAATAAATGGGCTTGTTAGAGAAGAAATGAACGAACCCCACCTCGGCCCAACCTAAAAGGACGAATCCCTTCTCCTCAAAGGCGGCGGCGAACCGCTCGTGCATTTTTTCTTGAATATAATCTACCTCACCATAGTTACGGAAGATAAAGGGTAGATCCATGACCCTCACTTCCGGCAGAATCTCTCCCATTCCCACCCCGGTGAAGCCGGCGCAGTGGATCTGTCCTATTCTCATTTTTCTTAAGACATCCTTCTCATCCCCCGATACCCCCCCGGCGTAGATTCGAAAACCCATCTCTCCCCCACTCTTCTCTTGGATCTCCTGGTCAAATTCTCTCAACACCTTCATCCAGGTAGTCCCCTCGGGGGCGACGGTGGCGAATTTGATTACGTATTCTTTTCCTGACACAGCAGGACTAAAAATGAAAAGAAAACCTATCACCATACTTATCGCCAGCCTTCTAAAAGGATGAAAAACTTTCTTTAACATTCTCTCCTCAATAAAACCAGTAAAGATCATGAGTCGTCTGCGCAATACTGAACCAGCCCTAGTCAACCCTTGCCTGCACTTCGCTTTCCAGTGCTTTGGCTAAATACATCTGTGAAAAAACTTATTTATTAATTTTTGTATTCATAAATTTTCCCCAAATATTATTTTTTAATATTTTTGGCTCTTCTGGACTTTAATACGGTAGAAAAAAGTGCTTAGGTCATGGTAAAGACAGGCATAACCTGATTATATTTAGATACTTAATTATTTTATTAAAGTGTTGTAAATGTGGTTAGGTATGTCGGCAAAGATACTGGGGTCTATTCTTAATCTTAAGGGGATTCGGGTTCGAAGTATTTCCCATTCCAGTCAAGATAAACTCAACGGATTTTTTTATATGATAGACGATTCTCCATACTGAAAATTTTAAATTATGTCAAAAAAAACTACCGTATAAATTTCCAGATGAACCTTTTTTTTAAACATTTAGATTTCTATCTCATAGATTCTATATTTTTTATACAGCTTCCCCCCTATTGCCTCGTCAAACCGATTGATCAAATCATTATCCTCCAGGTTCCACGACATTTCACACCAGCGGTAGCCCAATTTTGCCCCGGCCTTTTCCGTTTCATAGTACAAGACAGTATTGATGCCCGTACGCCGATACTCTTTTTTGAGGCCAAATATCAGGGCTCGCAGGCCGGTTATTTTTCTCCTGTAATAGATAAGCTTAAGAATCCCAACCGGGCCCAGCCTACCATTGAGTCTTTTCAGCACCTGGTTGAAGTCGGGAATGGTAACACTGACGCCAACGGGCTCTCCGTTTACTTCAGCGAAAAGTACCAGTTCGGGCTCAGCAATGGGTTTTAGTTCCTTGGCCATTAAATCCATTTCCGCATCAGTCATGGGTACGAATCCCCAATTCATCTCCCAGGAAGAATTGTAGATATCCTTGATAAGCGCCACCTCTTGCTCGAATTTTTTCATATTAATAGGCCTTACCACGACATTCTCTTTTTTCTTTACTCTTTCCACCAGTCTGGCGATACGCTCAAGGACTCCTACTTCGCTCTTTAGGAAAGCGTACAAATCCTTCGCCTTTCGGAAACCATACCGCTCCATAAATTCAAGATAATATTTGGGATTATAAGGCATCATAATAACCGGACTTGAATCGAAGCCCTCAAGGAGAAAGGCGCATTCATCGTTCATGCTCAGGTTCATCGGCCCTCGCAGGAGATTCATGCCGTTTTTCCGACACCATTTTTTGGCGGCGGTGAGCAGAGACTCGGCGACATTATAGTCTCGCACACACTCAAACAGACCGAAGAAGCCTGTGTTCTCCTGATGAAATTTGTTGTGGTTAAAGTCAATAATAGCGGCTATTCTACCAACCGGTTCGCTGTCTCTTCTCGCAAGGAACAGCTCCATCTCGGCGTGCTCGAAAAAAGGATGCTTCAGACGGTTCAATTTGAATTTCATTTCCTTAAGGAGCGGGGGTACCCAATAAAGGTCGCCATCATAGACCTTCCACGGCAAACGGAGAAAATCGTTGAGATCCCTTTTCCCCTCCACTCTATGTACACTAATCTTTTCTCTGTTCATGTTTCCCTCCTTCGGTCAAATTATGTCTACTGATTTCTTAATGTTGAAATTCTCACAAAGAAAGAAACAGCAACGGTTAACCTAACAGACCCATTTTTGCAGCACGAAGCTTAGGTATATAACCCCTCCAGTCCGAAAACATTCATAAATTTTAGAACCTTTGACTCCGGCAAACTCTTGAAATAATTTTAACAACAACTTGGGTATTGATTTTTGAATAAGCACCATCTTGCGTTCATTGTCCAAATTCAGAGCCTCGATAACATTGGGGATTATATTCGTTTCTTTGATGAGAGTCATTCCTGAACGGCGAAGCTGTTTGTAAAGTGTATCAATTTTGTCTTTGCCACGAAAGTCTGCGTAAAGAAAGTAACCACCTTGTCGGAGGATCCTCTTGACCTGCATAAGAAAAGCATCCATTGAACCATAACAGTGTGAAGACTCTACATTAACAATCACATCAAAGCTATTATCCTCAAAGGGCAGAAATTCAGCATCGGCCGTTACGAATGAAAGTCCTTCAACAAAATAACTCTTATTACAAAATGCCACGGCTTTTTCTGAGAAATCAACACCAACCATTGTTTTTGGTTCTAAATAACGTTTGATATAATGTGATCCTCCTCCTCGACCGCTGCTTACCTCTAGCACATTTAAATCCCTAAGGTTAACAACATTGGCAACATGATGATAGAGTTGAACGCAGTAGCGATTTGGCTCGTCATCATCGCCTAAGTTAAGCTTTTCTGTTTGAGGGTCTAATGGGGCATAACCATAGTTCATGAATGACCAGTCTTCTCTCTGATAGTATCCTGCCAGGAACTGGTACCACTGTCTCCGGATTAATCTTCCAAGATAAGGAGAAATTCGGCAAAGTGCCATGAATAGCTTAGTTATCATGAAATGTCTACCTTTTTGTCAAGTTCTGTAAATAGCAAGAATTTTATTTCTTACCCTCTCAGTAACTTCATTTATTATTTTTCGGTCATACCCTTCCTTATAATAATTGTCAAAATAAATAGGTTTCCCAATTTTAACTGTGATTTGATGTGGCCTGGGAATTTTTTTACCATAAGGGAGTACTCGGTTACTTCCGATAATGACTACTGGTATAATCGGGGCCTTAGCCTCTAGTGCAAATCTGGCAATACCCTGCTTAAAGCGCCCCAGTGTTCCATCTTTACTGACATAACCTTCGGGAAAGATAGCAACGATCTTTTGCTGCTGTAATATTTCGGTAACTATCTTAAAGGTTTGATGACAAAAACCCATGCGGTTAACTGAAATTCCATTAAGTCTAGTAAACAGAAATCTTAAAAATGTATTTTTAAACAGTTCTTTTTTTCCGAGTGTGTAAATTTCCTGTTGAACGGCAGCCATTAGAATAAAAGCATCCAGAGTGCTAAAATGATTAGCGGCTAAAATAAATGTCTCATTCTGCGGCAAATAGTAACATTCCTCAATCCGCAGCCTCGAATATATCTTAAAGAATACCCAAGATACTATCTTAACAAATTTGTAAAGCATCGTCCGCTCAGTATCTTTTAACAAAACTACTTAGGAACCATCACCTTTAGGGCCTTAGGAACTAAGGACACCTTCAGCCTGGCATCCCCATCTAAAGCTTCACCGTCCACCTGTATGGGTGCCGGCCCGGGTAGAATAATCTCCACATTCGAAGACCGATAGATTTCAAAATAACGGGTTCTATCAATATGTCCGGTGAAAAGTTTCGGAAGATGATAGATGGCTTGTAATATATTCAGGTCATTAATAATGCAAATATCCAGTAAGCCATCGTCAGGCTGTGCCTGTGGTGCGATAATAGCCCCGTTGCCAAATTGTATGGTGTTAGCCACGGCCACCAAAAGGGCCTTTACAGTGATCTGTCGGTGATCAAACCTGAGGGCAATCTTTTTAGGTGAGTAGTTGAAAAACTCTTGAAGACCAACATAGAAATGAGGTAGTAACCCTCTCCGTGACCTTGTATTAAGCCGTTTTGTCACTACGGCACCAAACCCAACCCCGGCGGTAGCGAAAAAATATCGGCCTTGTATTTTGCCTACATCTATTCTCCTGAATTTACCTTGACATAATATTTGACAGGCTTTCTTGAGTTGGAGAGGAATTCCCAATCCTCTCGCCAGACCATTTCCCGAACCTATAGGAATAATTCCTAAGCATGCATCTGAATTAACCAATGCTGAGGCCACTTCATTAACCGTGCCGTCGCCTCCAACGGCCGCCACCACATCGAAACCTTCCCGTATCGCTTCACGGGCTGTCCGCAGAGCATCGCCTCGGCCCACGGTCTGTTGGATGTGATACTCACACGGAAATTTATCTAAGACACTGGCAAGGATTCGTTTCATTCTAGCCCCATTTCTGCCCCTGCCAGCTATTGGATTTAAAATAAATTTTATTTTAAAGGCCATTTCTTTGTTACAACTTAGCTGAACGCATAATAGCAATAATCAGCCACAAGCCCAAAACCGCTGCTATCAGATACCCCACAATCCCGATAGCCGGGAAACCAAATACTAACGGCCCTTTGTCCAGTTGAACAATCAAGGATGAACCAATAATCAGCGCCGCGATGATCATACTAAACGACAGGCGATTGCTGGATTTATCCAATTCTGAAATGAGGTGGTCCAGACCGCGATGTTCAAACTTAATGCTTAATTCGCCTTTCTTAATCTTGGTTATAATTGCCCGAATTTCCAGCGGCAAAATCTTAAACAGGCGGTTAAACTCGTCGAGAGTGCTGGCATAGTCTTTTAGATACCTTCGGGGATCCAACTTGCGAACCATTATTTCTTGAACATAAGGTTTAGCCAGGGAGATCATATCAAAATCAGGATCAAGTTCGCGACCAATTCCTTCTTCAGTCGCTAGAGCCTTACCCATCAGGGTCAAATCAGAGGGTATTTTAATGCGATGCCTTCTGACAATTTCCATAGCCTCATTAATTACTATGCCAATGTTAATTTGATTGAGGGGAACCTGATAATAGCGATCTAGAAAATCCAGTATATCACGCCGCAATGCTCTGACATCCGAGACATCTTCTATAATGCCGATATGCCTGAAGGCACTGATTATCCTATCAGCATCCTTGTGCACGATTCCAGAAAGAAGATTGCCCACTTCTTCCCTCATCTCATCATCCAGTCGTCCCATCATGCCATAATCCAGGGGAGCAATGACGTTATTTTCCAGCACAAAAATGTTGCCTGGATGGGGATCGGCATGAAAGAAGCCGTGCTCAAAGACCTGTTTTAAAATTGCCTGGGCTCCATTAACGGCGATGATCTTCCTGTCCAGTCCTGCCGCCTCTAATTTCTCTATTTCCGAAGCCTTTATACCATCAATATACTCCATGGTCAAAACACGGTCAGTGGCCAATTCCCAGTAAACTTTAGGAACATAGATGGTATCATCCCCGGCAAAATTTCTGCGAAAACGATCTATATTACGCCCCTCTTGAATGAAGTCTAATTCCCGCCGAATAGTTTTAGCAAACTCCTCAACGATGGCTACGGGATTGTAAAGTTCGCTTTCAGGGATGCGCCGTTCAACCAACACTGCCAGGTCAAAAAGAATACTTAAATCAGTTTCGATAACTTTCTGAATATTGGGGCGCTGAATTTTCACCACCACCTGCTCACCATTTTCAATGACGGCTCGATGAACCTGCGCAATTGATGCTGCGGCCAACGGTTCTTCCACAAAGGAATCAAATAGCTGTTCCACCGGGGCGCCCAATTGCGCTTGAATGACCTCTCGTGCTTGCTGAACAGGAAAAGGCGGCACCTCATCCTGGAGCTTTTTAAATTCATTAATAAAATCTTCGGGGATCAGATCCGGACGAACGCTTAGCATTTGACCCAGCTTAACGAACGTAGGCCCCAATTCTTCAAAGGCCAGCCGTACCCGTTGCGCCCGGGTAACCTTCTCTAAATCCCTTTCTTTTAACCTGGGAATCACCTTTTTCCCCAGTTTAATGTAGTATTCGATTTTCAACCTATTAATGACATCGTCAAAACCATATTTGACCAGAATCATCAAAATCTGGCGGTATCTCTTAAGATGGCGATAGGTCTTGGTAAATTTGGTTATTTGCATGGCATTGCCTCAAATTTGAAAATTAAATTATCGGCGCCGGGTGGTTATTAGACCCGACGCCGATAGATGGGTGTAACTACCCTCACTTTGCCATCTTTTTCGCCAAACCATCGATCTTCTTTTCCAATGCTTCAAAGTCCTTCTTAGTTGGCAGACCCAGTTTTGCAACTGCCTTCTCGATCTCTGCACTAATTTTGCCCGCCAGCACCTTTTCCGCTTCTTCTGCCTTCTTAAGGAACTCATCGATGGCTGTAGAGCGTTCTTCCCTGGCTAATTCACCCTTTTTGATAAGTTCATCTACCAGGGCTCCGGCTTTTTCCCTGGTAAGGGTTACTGCACCCATGCCCAACAAGACGCCTTTTTTGAGCAGCTCGAACATAGCAAACACCTCCTTTACTTAAAAACTCACCTTCACTTTTACATAAACCTCATCATTTTCCTTCACTCGACTGAACAAGCTTTCCCCCTTGCCTTCGATAAGAAATGCACCGAGGGTCAGTTCAATATTATCCGACGGGCAGTAATCGATCTCTGGCGCACCCACAAAGCCATAACTATTTTTCACATCATCCCAATCTTCGATACTGATAGCCCCACCGAAGGGCACAATCTTAAGTCCGTCATTGAGAAACTTTTTCTCGAAACGGAAAACAATATAATCCTTCAACTCATCCCTACCCCTTTCGTGGATGAATCCATGAAGATATTGAGCATTCACGTATAAGCCGTTCTTAAAGGTGTAGTCACCACCGACGACATATTTGAAGTAAGGCTCGTCATCCAGTGCCGTTGAGGTCTGGGTCGTCATGCCCATGGGTGTAGGGAGGGTGGTGGACATAGCCACCCTTTCAGGAATAGTCAGGGCACCCTCGGCCCAGATGCCCACTTTTCCGATGGCCCCAGCCATGTCAGCGCCGACAATCTGCATCCTGGGAAAGGTGAGGGTTGATGAAACATCCACCGTGCCCAGGGTGTCCACCGGTGTTATGGTTACTGAATTGAATAAAGGCAGGTCGTCCCGTCCATTGAAATAGCTCAAGGAAACATCATAATTAAGCAGGGTTGTGGCAACTTTAAATCCTGTCATTGAGGATTCGGAAAGTTTTTCTTCGGGCAATATCAAACTGTCCGAAATATCTCGGATGATCATGCCTGGCGGAAGGGACATAGGTGCAGAAAAGGCGGCAGCCCAGTCTGGTGGGGGTAAAATCGCTGGTGTGAATACTGGGACAAAAACGCCCGTCAGCATCGCATTTCCAAGGTAGTAAGTAGCTTTTAGGGAGCTGCTCCCCAACCTCTCCCCGAAGTTGAACAGGTCTTCCAGATCGTCGGGATTCAGGTTGTCAGTGGGATTGAGCCTATCGGCCGTTCCCCAGGTAATTCGCTGTCGGCCTATACGAACGTCAAGATTTTCCATAAGGAATCCGTAGATATCCACATAAGCTTCCCGAAATTCCAATGCCCATGGGTAGACCTCATCCTTTTCCCGCCGTTGCAGGTCCCATGAAGCTGCTGATTTAGGAAATCCAAATCCCCGCAACCGGAGTTCACTGTAAAAATGAAGCTTATCCGAGGAATTACCTTCAAACTTTAGACCCAAGCGATTTTCGTTCCAGGTATAGTGTTTGTCGCCTTGCAAGCGACATCGGTTATCGGTTTCCACGTAACCACCAATCTCTACTTGCGAGAACAGATTTGAAGCAAAAATAACCATCACTATAAGAGAAAGAATCGTTTTTTTCTGCATGGTTGTGCTCCTTAGTTTTAGATTTAATCCACCGACAATATTACTCGGCTTAGTTTTCACCCTTTCACCTCGGCACCCCTGCTCCTCTGCTTGTTAATATTCAAATAAACTTAGATGAATAGAAATTCTTTCTGTCAAAAAGGATTATTCATTGAAGAATCATTTCCTCCGCTTCAAATACCGTTGGGTGAAGAGCTTATCGGTCAACCCGGTGTCAAATTCCATCTTGTCAACCAACATTTTGGTGCTGTGCTTCTGTTTTACATCCTTCATTTCCATTTCTTCAGTATACCAATAATTTCCCTGCTTTTTGAGCTTGCGGCGCTCCATTATTTTCCAGAGCCTACCGCCTTTATTGTAATACTCAATTTTGACAGGGTAGAAGTTGTCCTTTCGCACCCACATTTTCAACTTGCCGTAATCTTTTTTGACATCAGGCTTCGGCGTAAGCTCCAGAAGATAGCACTCTCCGGTGGTTCCCAACAGCTTCGGATCGTACTCCTCAGCGAACTTGAAGGCGCTCAGGTCATCGTAGGTAAAGTCCGTACCTGCGAATTTGGTATTCTTTACATGCGAAGCAATGCGGCGCACTTTTTTGAATGCCGGCAGGTAAAGGTACTGGACATCATTGGGAAGCCCCAGAAAAGCGATTCCTTTTTGGTCAGCAGGGGAGAGAAAACGCACCAGGCGCTTATCGTCACCCTTTTGATACATCTCTGTCTCACGCACCTTTTCCCAGCCGTCTTTGTCAATGAGAATCATTTTGGACAGCATCTTTTGGTCTTTAGGTGCATTGACCACCGCGTCGGCTTTTTTCAGAATATCCACGGCGGTTAGCTCCTGTGCCTCTACCCCAGCGAAAAGTACCAGGGTGAAGATTGCGGTGAGTAGGCTAATTCGTCTCATTGTACTATCTCCTATTGTTTTGGGTTAATGAGGGTTCAGTAAACTACCTTATGGTATCCAGATGTTTTTTAACCCGCAGGCAATGATTTTCAAACAACATAAAATGGGAATCCAGATGCTTTATATTACGGCGTTGCTCCCTACCCGATTCAATCTCCTTTCTGATGTGTTTTACGTCATCATAAATGGCACTCAGGTCAGAGAATGCCAGATTTATCCCATCATTAAGTAAGGCCGTTTTCCGTTCATCATCGGCCATTTCTGATGGCATTTTCATAATAGCAGTCGAGAGCGAAGCCAGATTCCCTTCGATCTCTTTTAAAATCTCCATTGCACTTTTTACATCCTCATTGTCCACCCCCAGACTAATCCAGCTTGAATTCTCAAGCTTGATCCGATTGACCAGCTTTTTTGCTCTATATAGGATGTTCTGGAGCTCCTCAATACTTCTTTCTAAATCCTCCATCGGGTTTCCTCCTCAAATGGTTTTTTTCATAACTATATCTGAGTTGGACGAACCGCCTTTAGAAACTGCTTAAGCCGCTTCCTTTTTCTCCACCCGTTCCCTCTCCGGTCCAATGTATTCCTTTTCCCAGATGGGTCGGGTGAGACGGTCTACCTCATCGCCGCAGGCTACCAGTCCCCTGTAATAAGCCGGATCCTTGAGGGCCTCTCCCGCCTCTCGATCCCCTGGTCTTGCTCCTGCCGCATCAATGATCTCTCGGGCCTCGCGGTGATGATCCTTGGAAATGCAGGGAACAATCTGGTTTCCTACCTCATGCGCGGGTTTCATATAGCTGTAATCCCGCTGCCACTCCCGGATAGACCGGAAAAAGGGACTTATCAGGACGGTGTTCAGGTCTCCTCCTTCTCTGTAAACCTGGTAGATATTATCTACTGTGTAAGGATTAAAGGCACAGGGCAGGCAGTTCCCGTTCCAATCAATGTAGAAGTATCCCCCTGAACGACCCGCTGAGATGCAGCCGTTGGATACCGCCCCACTGTTCCAGAAGTCAGCGATAAACAGGGCTTTCTCCCGTATCAGATGCTGCTCCCGCTGGAACATCCACTTGCGTTGTTCCGGGGTAACCATTAGATCAAGGGTGTAGCTTCGCCCGATGGGCATGTACTGAAAAATCCAGCCGTAGACGGCCCCCTGCTGCTCAAAATAGAAGTCCAAAAACTCGTCGCTGAGGACGAACTCGGCGTTGGAGCGCATTGCCGTGATGGAAATCCCGAAGGGGACACCATTATTCCGCAGATTTTCGAACGCTTTGAGAATCCGCTTGTGAACACCCTTTCCTCGCCGGGCGTCGGTCTCATTCTCAAGTCCTTCTACTGAGATTGCCGGTGTAATATTACCCACCTCGGCCATCCGTTGAGCCATTTTCTCATCAATGAGCGTCCCGTTGGTATACATGAGGAAATACTGGTCGCTGTGTTTGGCGGCGACATCAATGAGGTCTTTTCCTTCACTCTCCCACATAAGCGGCTCTCCCCCGGAAATTACGGTGAAGTGGGAACCCCAAAGTTCTCTCTTCTCCGTCAGGATACGATCCGCTGTTTCGTAGTCCAATTTCTCCGCATTGGCGGCGCAGCTGGAAGCATAACACCCGATACAGCGGAGATTGCACCGCTTGGTGGGACTGATGAGCAGAAAAAAAGGGACACCGAATCCGTGGGTCTCCTCGAAGGCTCTTCTCGTAGCATTGTCCTCCAAAAGTACATTGCCCACCAGAACCCTGATAAGGCCTCGGCGAACAGACGGCGAAACCCTCATGTTTTCCAGAGCCCTATTGATGGAGTGAAGCATGTTCCTGAGCATGTAGTACTTGTCTTCCTGAACCCGTCGGGGTCCGCCGCTGTCGTTTCTTTCGACGAGGGTGTGATATATTTTCTTCTCCCCCACCTTCAAGGCCAGCCCCCGAAGGGCATCGTTGGCTAAAACGGCGTTAACCAAAGTGAGGAAAGGCATGGCCAGCATTGATTTTACTGTGGGCAGCATGATGGCACCTCCTTTCTGATTAGTTGAAAAATATCAAGAATTTCTATTCTTAAGTTTTTTTATCCTTGCCTTTGCTCTACCAATTACGGCATCGGTTCCGCCTGCCACTGCAGTAGCAAAGCCAGAAAAATCCCCGATACACTTTGCTTTGGTGATCAAAATTAGGGCTGGCAGGATGGTAACAGCACTGAAGGCGCTGGTCATCATGGTGAGGGCCATTAGATAACCAAACCACTTCATGGGAACGATATCCCCGGTAACCAGCACCAGAAAGCCCATCATCACCGTCACGGCGTTAATCATAATCGCCTTCCCGGTGGTCTCCAGGGTTCTGTCCAGGGCCTCCAACTCGCTCTTGCTTTTAGCAAACTCCACCTTAAATCGGGTGATGAAATGAATGGCGTAATCAATCCCAACCCCCATGGCTATGTTGCCCATTAGAATTGTAAGCTCATCCAAAGGTATATCTAAGATTACCATCAGTATAAAATTGATAAGAATGGCAAGGATAATCGGGAAAACAGACATCAGCCCACCGACCAGCGATTTTAGCCTGATGGCAAGGAGGACAAAGACTAAAAATATGGCAAGGCCCAGGCCCAAGCTCTGACTCCTCATAATCTTTCGATCCAGTTCCTTGTAGATCAAGGGTAATCCTGTTTGCCAAGCAGCCAGTTTGACCTCGGCCTTACCAGGGTTATCCTGTGCTGAAAAAAGGCTGGCATATTGGGAACTTTCCACAACAATCCAATCTTCGTTGATCTCCCAAACATCATCCCGTAGATCTTCCAGAAATTCAGTGTTATTAGTCAATTTTCGGGAAAGAAGCGGCTTTAAGTCTTCAAGCAGATGGTTAACCCTGGCCCATTTTGCCTGCTCGTTGATAACAGCCACTATGGATTCAGCAGCATATTCCAGAACCACGGGATCATCCGCATAGACTTCTTTTGATACATTCCATTTAAGAATTGTACTAATGGCTTCTTCGTCCGGTCTGCTGGTCTGCAATAGCTTGCCAATATTATTAACAATTCGTTCAATAACTTTTTCGGATTCTATCTGGACATCGGCTTCATCGCTTAAGAAATAATCGCTAATTTTTTGCTTAATGATCTTTATGGTAGCTTCGTCGAACCTCTCATGATCAGCCAGGACCGCTGCCGTGATGACCTTTTCCAAATTGGCATCAGGGATTTGTTCATTCACCGCTCTTTTTCTAATGTCCCATTTCATTTTGGATACAATCCCTGCAACACGCTCTTTTTTTAATCGTCCAGCCAGTTCACCCTCGGCTTGAGAAATCCTTGCCTCGACCAAATTGGTCTTCAGGTGTTGTCTCAAATAGTCTTCAACTGCATCCACAGCAGCGATGGCCTTTTTCGTATTTACCGAACCCATCTTGGCCTGAATCAGGCCTTCGGTAGCCTCGCTGTTGATCAACTGATCCAGCACCTCATTTCCTTCAATGAAGAACCAGAGGTTGGCCACCCCTTCTCTGGTATCAGGGATTGTCCGATGGCCATTCATCACCCAATTCATTTCACAGATAAGATCCGCAATTGATTGGGGATCGTTAATATTGGGCAGGGATTCCAGGTATTTCTCAAACCTGAGCATCTCTTTTAACACAAAGGGATTTTTTATGTCACCTTTGACAAAGAGTTGAATTGGAATGGCACCACCCAGTTTTTGTTCTAAGAGCTCTTCGGCTTGCCTGATTTCACTATCTTTCTCAAAATAGCTGGCATAATCCACCTCACGATCCAGTTTTGGAATAGCGACCAGAGAGATTAAAATAACAACCGCACCGAGGACGAGAATCAGTTTCTCCCTTTTGAGGACAAACCCTCCCAATCTGTCCATAAATCTTGTCGCCCAGTTGTCCTCTATCCCTCTGTGATCTACTTTGACTTTTTTGACCTTTAAGAAGGAAAGGACTGCGGGCAAAAAGGTTACTGACATGATCATGGCGACCGTTACACCCAAGGCAGTACTGGCACCAAATTCCCGGATCACATTCAAATCGGAAGATAAAAAGGAAAGGAAGCCGATTAGAGTAGTGACACCAGCCAGCAGTATAGGAACGCCCACTTCGCTCAAAGCATGTTTTATTCCCTCAATTTTGGTGTCCCCCCGGCGGACATCCTCATTGTATTTGGCCACCATGTGGATGCCGTACGCACTGCCAATGGCGATGAGCAAAACAGGTACCACCTGGGAAGCCATGGTGAGTGAGATATTCATTAAGCTCATTACCCCCATAGCCCACACCGAGCTGATAAAAACGGTGATCAGTGGAAGAAAAACCCCACGAAAGCTTTTGAAACTAAAATAAAGAGAAGCCATCACCAACAGGGAAACCAGGGGAAGAAATTTTTTCAAATTTGCCATTATGAGGTCAATCAGGAAGACCATTTGAAATGGTAGGCCACCGTAATAGATCTTCTCATCACCCGGGGTTTCTGCGATGATCTTTTTTAGCTGGCGTCCGATGGCTATTTTGTCAACCTCTTCTCGCAAGCGAGCAATTACGAGGGTTACCTCGCCGTCAGCGGAAACCAAGCTTCCCCGATACATATTCTTGGAAAGTGTGTACTCACGCAGACTTTTCAGTTCTTCCGGAGTCTGAGGGATGTTATGTTTATCAATAAGCTTACTGATTTCCAGCCCCCATTCGGTCTTTTTTATGTCCAGAATATCGGTCAACCCCATGACATGTGAGACTTCGTCCAACCGTTTGAATCTTTCAATAATTGTATTGACCCTGTTAAGGGTTTTATAATTAAAGACATCATCGGTCTCCAAAGCCACCATGGCCAGGGAATTACCACCGAATTTTTGCCCGACTTCATTGAAAAGAATAACAATGGGATCATCCTGGGGCATGTAGCTTAAAATATCGCTGTTTATTTTGAGGTCTTTCAGTGAATAGCTGAAGAAGGCCGTAACCAGCATGGTAGTCACAATAATGGGAATTCTGAATCTGATAACTAAATCGGCAAACTTTTTCATTCTACTACCTCCAGTTGTGTGTCTTTTTGTTTAAACAAATAGACTAAATCAGTTTTATGGTCACTTTAGGTAAAAAAAATTATCTTTTCTCAATCCCCTTAAATAAAATGTCTAACAATAGATCAATACTTTCCTCCATCGCTATTTGACTGTCTTCTATAATCCAGGGGTATTCCAGCCCCTTCAAAGCGGTAACGATAGCAAATGATGTAACCTCAATATTCTTTATCATAAATTCTCCTTTCGTAATCCCATCCACCAGAATCTCCTGAACAATCTTTTTTTCTTCCAAGAAGCTTTCCTTTCGTGCAAACTCAGCCTGGGGCCAAAATTCAGACACATTTTCCCGGGTAACATTATAAAGATTGGCCAGGTTTTTAAGATATCGCATTTTGGTTAAAACAAAGGTCCGCATCTTTTGCTGGGGCGTTTCCACTTTGGAAATCTCTTCCCTGATCTTACCCACCAGAAATTCGCTTTCCTTTTTAACCACCCCATAAAAAACGTCCTCCTTATTAGTGAAATATTTGTAGATCGTTCCCTTCGCCACCCTGGCCAATTTAGCTATTTCATCAATGGTGGTCTTCCTCAGACCAAACCGCCCGAACAAACCCTGGGCAACCGTCAAAATATTTTCTTTTTTTCCCATCTGTTAAAACATATTAGACTAATATCGTTTTTTAGTTCACCACCAATATACAACATTTTTTTGAATTTGTCAAGTCTTTTTTAAAAAAAATCCCCAAAGTATCAATGGGGGATTTCTGGTTTCGATAACCTTTTCGGGACGGAACAACTATAATGAGCCCCGATTCGGAAAATACCGTCGGCCCGAAGGGTCTTGCCTGCCCGGTCCGTAGGAGGCTACGCTCCCCAGACGGGTCGTATGACCAGGGGGAAACGATCTTGGGAAACGACACTGAAATGATTGCTGATTGATGCTGGAACCTAGGTTTTAACAATTAGCAACCTGCCCGCCAGGTCTTGGCAGGCGGGTTAACAATCAACAATTCAGTGGTTTTCAGTGTTGAATTTCCAGATTTGGGATAAAATAGGATTACAGTTTCTTAACCCCTTGCACAAAGTACAGGTCCGGTTGATCAATCATCTTCAAGGGGTAAAAGTTAACCGACTTTAAAAGAACCTCCATCTCATCCAAGGAAGGCAAATAGTCATTTCGGATCGCTCCCCCTTTTTCTCGGTGAAACTCATTTACCCCCTGCTGACCCATTAAATGTATAATGGTAAACCTCCCCCCTGGTTTCAGGACCGACCAAACGGATCCCAGGGCTCGGAGCTTGTCCTGAACGTGGGGAAATGTGGAAAAACACACCGCCTGATCGAGGGAAGCTTCCCTGAGGGGAATCGAATGCAAATCTGCGCATACAATAAGGGAAGATACTGAAAAGGGTCGGCGCCTCAGTCGGTAAAGCATCTCAGCCGAAAAATCCAGGGCAAAAACCCGCCCGGTCTCCCCCACCGCCTGGCTAAGCAAGGGCAGCAACCTTCCCGTTCCGCACCCAAGATCGGCCACCCAGTCGCCTTTTTTAATCCCCAGAAGGGAAACAATTTCCCGAGAGCGCTCGCAATTAAAAGGGGGTTTTTTCCATTGGTCGGCGACGGCATCGAAAAACCCACGGTGAGGATCAAATTCAACCACTTCCATTAACCTAAATCCGGAAAATCAACAATAGCTGAAGGTTCGCCCTGGCAAAAAAACACCGAAAATCGGTCAGGCGCCCAACTGATCTGAAATTGAAAAACAGCAGAGGAGCAGAGGGGCTGAGGAGCTGAGGAGAGAAAAAAATATCTATTTCTTTTTCCCCTTTGCTCCTCCCTGGGAGCGTAGCCTCCCTGGCCGTGCCTATGGGCAAGGCGGGCAGGCTTCGCCCCTGCACCCCTGCTCTTTCATTCTGATACCTTCTTATTCATTGTCAACTTCATATAAACTAAACCGATACTTTTTAAAAACTGAAACTAACCCCCCCGGTCACCGCCCGTCCAGGCATGGTATAGACCCCGGCGGAACCGCCGGGAAGATCGACATAAATTGCATAGTCCCTGTTAAGGAAGTTATCAACCGCAAGGAAGACTCGAAAACCGGGGACGATCTTGTAGTTCAGCTTGGCGTTGATCACAAGGTAATCGGAAATTGGTTCTCCCCAATTGTCCTCAGCGAAATAGTCGGCGACATATTGAGCGGTGAGGGAAAGGGCAAGCTTTCTCCGTGCATACCTAAGGGCAAAGTCAACCTTATCCCCTGGTCGTCCCCTGGTCTTCTCGCCAGGATCAAGGTAGGTGTAGTAAATCCGAACCGAAAGCCCCGCCCCGATCTGAGCCTTGAGACCCGCCTCTATCCCCCTAAAGTCAAATTCCCCGGTATTTCGGAACTTGTACATCGGCGGAGGATTGGGATTTGTCTCTTTCTGGATGAGATCTTCACCCTTGATCAAGTAGCCAACGATGTCAATATCCACACCAGCCAAAATCCGCTGGTTAAGTCCTACCTCATAGTTCCAGACCTTCTCTGGTTTAAGATCGGTATTGGATGGTGGGAACAAATACAACTCGTTGATCTGGGGAGAACGAAATCCCTTGTTCACCGCTCCCCGAAGGATAGTTCCCCCCCTTGGATGGAAAACCAACCCGGCTTGAGGACAGAACTCGCTGCCGGCAATCTCATCCTGGTTGTATCTTGCGCCGAAGGTAAATATCAGCTTTCTGAGAAGGATCTGCTCATCATGGAAGAAGACCGCATATTCGGCCTTGTCCCATTCGCCTGGGGAGTTGCCCATTCTCTCTCCACCTTGTTCTCTGAATTCTGCCCCCACGGTAAGTTCGTTGCTAGCGAAAAGTTTTCCTGAGCCATGAAGCACGGCAC
>JADHWK010000043.1 GCA_016783505.1 Candidatus Zhuqueibacterota bacterium
GAACTAGCAGAAACTGTGGAACACTGAAAAACACCGAAAAAATTTAAATAAGGACGCAGGCAATTTATTTTATTATGTTTTTATTCGGTGATTCTTAACTATTCATTGCTTTCAGAATCTGGGATAAAGCAACCATGATTCTTACCCTAATTGCTTTTATTATCGTCATTGGCGTTATCGTATTCGTTCACGAGTTCGGCCATTTTATAGCCGCCAAATTAGTGGGTATCCGGGTGGAGCGCTTTTCCCTGGGTTTCCCCCCAAAAGTGGTAAGTAAACGGATCGGGGATACGGAATATTGCATCTCCTGGATTCCATTGGGTGGATACGTCAAGATGGCGGGGATGGTGGACGAAAGCCTGGACGGGACGGGGATCACCGGTGCCCCCTGGGAGTTTGAATCCAAGAATACCTGGCAAAAGGCATTCGTCCTCTTTTCCGGGGTGCTGATGAACTTTCTGCTGGCCGTCTTTTTATACGGCTTCATTACCCTGGTGGTAGGCATCGGCGAAATTCGTACCACTGAGGTAAACCGGGTGAGTGAAGGCTTTCCAGCCGCCCAGGCGGGTATCCAGCCCGGGGATGTAATCCTGGCGGTGGACGGTTCAACCGTGCAAAAATGGGAACAGATGTCCAAAATCATCCATAATAAGCCGGAAGAGACCGTAGTAGTCAGATGGCAGCGAGACGGTGTGATATTTGAAGTCCCCATTCAGACCAGGGCTGAGTGGGTGCTGGACCGAACTAAGATGAAGCCCATCGGATTGATAGGCATCGAACCGGTCATCCACTACCGCCGGGCGGGCCTGTTTGAGGCTTTAGGAAGGGGGACCCTGACCACCGCAGGCATCGTCGGTCTTGGGGTTGTATCGGTGAAGATGTTGATTACGGGGGAAGCCTCCCTTAAGGATCTGGTGGGTCCCATAGGAATTGCCAGGCTCTCCGGCGAAAGCGTCCGCATGGGGATTCTCCCCTTCTTGGGTTTTATCGCCTTCATCAGCGTTTCTATTGGATTTTTGAATATTTTGCCCCTCCCGGTTCTGGATGGGGGCCATCTACTTACCATCTTCATCGAGGGCATCCGGGGCCGGCGCATCTCGACCAAGGTCAAAATGGCGGTTCAACAGGTAGGTCTTCTGTTGCTGTTAATCCTGATGGGGGTCATCGTCTACAACGACATCTTAAGATGGCTCGGGAAATGATGGAATAATGGATAAATGGCCAGCGAAACAGACTTACAAACTTTAAAAATCGTGAACACACAACGTTTCTGGATAAGTATATCAGGTTATCAGGGTACCTGCCCGCAAAATCTTGGCAGGCGGGTCAGTGGGAAGAATATCGGTCAGTCGCCCGACTGATCAGAAGACCAGAAGAACAGGATAAAATAATCGAGTTAAATATTGCACGTAGAAAATAATCTGGTGTTCTGATACCCTGATCTCCTTCCTACTGATTTGCTGATTTACTTTAACATCTCGGAATTTCTAAGAACTCATTGAAAATATGGTGTTATTTAAATATTACTGGAATATTGGAATGCTGGAAGGTTGGAAGATTGTACCCTAGCTTGGCAGGCAAGACCTGCAAGAAAAGGTTGAGTTTACCCATTCTTCCATTCATCCATCATTCCAGTTGCCCCGCAGGGGCTAAGTTCAATTATATGAATCTTGTCACTATGAATTTTGGGAAAAGTAAAATATTAATTGTCAATTCATTTCTCATAGTCTTTCTGTGGTTTTCGGGTTGTTCCCATCGAGTGGGTATCCTGAAAAAAGACTTAGGGGAGAAGCCCCGTTTTCATCACCCTAAGGCGCTGGAGCACTTCATCCAGGGGAACATTTACGAGCTGCAGGATGAGTTCCACCGGGCCATCGTCGAGTATCAGGAAGCCCTCCAGTATGAAAACCGGTCCCCCGACATCTACTTCTGTCTGGGGCGGGATTTCTACTATCTGGGTAAGTTCGATTCTGCCATTATGCAGTTAAATAGGTGTCTGGGGATTGACCCTGATTTTGTCGAGGCCCATCACCTTTTAGCGGGGATCTATGGGGCCCTGGATAGGTGGGACCTGGCGGAGGGTCATTATCAAAAGGAAATCATCCTCGATAAAAACGCTACCGATGCCTTCTACCGGCTGGCCCAGATATATCTAAAAAAGGACGAGCCCTTGCAGGCGGTGAAAGTCTACCGGAGTCTAATGGAGGTCAGCGGCCCCGATCTAGAACTTTTGGGGAGGATTGCCAGCCTGTATGTAGCCCAACGGGATTACGACCGGGCTCTCCAGGTTTACCGACAGATTCTCGGGATGGTCCCTGGGGAAGTCCAGGTTCTGAAGGCGATGGGGGCTATCTACGCCACCCAAAACCAATTGGATCAAGCAATAGATGCTTATCGAGAGGCGGTGGGGACGGGGAAGGCCGATGCCCAGACCTGGCTTAATCTGGCCTACCTGCTGAACCGGGAAGGTGATTATTCGGATGCGGTGACCGTATTGGAAGATGCCATCATTTTTTTTCCAGACGATGCCCAATTGTATGACCTCAAGGGACATTCCCTGGAGCGGATGAAGAAATATTATGAAGCATTAGAAGCGTTGAAGCACGCCTTTTCGTTGGATTCTACCAGTGTTTCACCCCTGATTACCATAGGTTATATTTATGATGAGTTAAATCAGTTCGAGCAATCGGTGGCGGTCTACGAGAGGGCGTTAGCGATTCAACCCGATGAACCCACAATTCTTAATAACTACAGCTACATTTTGGCGGAGGAGGGGACGAGACTTGACGCAGCACTGATTATGTCCCGAAAGGCGGTAACCAAACATCCCCGGAACGCCTCTTACCTGGACACCATCGGGTGGATTTTTTTTAAGCTGGGGGACTACCAAAAAGCGAGGGATTATATCCAAAAAGCGGTGGCCATCGAAACGGAAAATGCCATTATATATGACCACTTGGGGGATGTTTTTCAAGCCCTGAAAGATAAGGAAAAGGCCCGTCTGCACTGGAAAAGAGCCCTGGAATTGGATCAGGACAATGAGAAGATAAGGGAAAAGCTGGCCCCGTACGGTGGGGAGCAGGCGGGCGACCTGCCCGACCAGGGAGAGCCAGAGGAATAGGAAAGTCCACTTTAATGGACTGATATTAGTGTGTTTCAACATGGTGAAATGGTGACAAAATCTTTTCCCTGGATTCGATTTGCACTGATTGGGGTGCTTTTATCCGCCATGGGATGCGGTTATCTGGTTAAAAAAAGGATCCCCCGGGTTGATTATTATACACCGGAAATGGTGGTTCAAAGGGTGAATGAAAACCAAAAGGGGTTGAAGAATTTTATCGGGTCGGCAGAAGTTAAGATAGATTCCCCTGGGGGGACCCAGAGAATATCAGCCCGACTGGCCTACATAGCTGGGGACTCATTATTTCTGGACATTCACGGTCCCTTCGGGATGACCGTGGGCCGGGCCATGATCGAAGGGACCCGGTTTAGTTTTTACAGCCCCTTTACCAATCAGTGCTTTTACGGTGACATAGACGACCTTGATGAGGCGGGTTATTGGGGAGGGTTCGATCCGGCGGGGCTAGCAAAATCCATCGGGGGAACTGAAGATGTGCTCCCCCAGGATTTAGCCCATCTGGAGGGGTTCCAGCAGGATGAAGCTACCTTTACCCTAACCTTCTTGAATGGGGGAGAAAAGAGGGTGGTGGTGGATAAGTCCTGGATGACGGTAAAGAGGGTGGAATATTTTAACCCTGCGGGTCAATTAACCCTGGTAAAGCTATACGGAGATTTTGGCCTGCACGGTGGGACCGTTTTCCCGGGCAGAATTATTCTGAGCTATCCCCCCCAGGAGACCACCCTCACCCTCAATTTTTCCGAATTAGATTTAAATGTCAGAAGTCCCCAGAAGGCCTTTCAGATGGGGATCCCGGCGGATGCGGAATGGGTGAACGTCTCCGGTATTGAGTCTGAGAACTTGAACCCGGATTCGGAAAACACAGAATAACACTGAAATTACCAAAAAAACAACTTAGCGCAGCGGAGACGCAAACGCATATTTTAAAATTTAACACCGAACAACACTGAGAAAACATTTTAAATCAAAAATTTTAAATGCCTTGCACTAAGTATATCAGTTGATCAGAAGACCAGAAGAACAGAACGAGATAAACGAGTTAAACATCGCTCGAAGAAAATAATCTGGTATTCTGATATCCTGGTCAGTCCGGCGCCTTACGGATATTCTGATATACTTTTATTCCATTATTCCCTACGGGCTGTAGGCCAGTTGCCCCGAACCTTTCGGCCCCAAAGGTCTTGGGAAACGATCTTGGGATGGGGCTTAGTTCATGTTAGACTGGCTGAAAAACCAGCCTTGAGATTCCAATAATTTGAAGGGGAGGTACGTTGTACAAAGGCAAGACCATCTGCGTTGTGGTACCGGCTTATAATGAAGAGAAACTGATCGGCCGGGTCATTGAAACTATGCCCGATTTTGTGGACAAAATTGTTATCGTTGATGATGTAAGCAAGGATAATACAGTTAAAGTGGTTAAAAGATATGAAAATCCCTTGGAAGGGCGACTGATTTTGATTGAGCATGAGAAGAATAAGGGGGTTGGCGGGGCAATAGCTACTGGCTATAAGTGGGCACGGGATAACAGAATAGATGTCTCAGTAGTCATGGCTGGAGATGCTCAAATGAATCCCGCTGATTTGCCAAATTTCCTCGATCCTGTGGTAGGTAATGAGGTGGATTATACCAAGGGCAATCGGCTGTTTACCGGTGATGCCTTTAGGGTTATCCCAAAATCCCGTTACTTTGGCAATTCGGCTTTGTCACTTCTGACCAAAATTGCCTCTGGATACTGGCACATTGCCGATTCGCAGTCGGGTTACACCGCGACTTCACTGAAGGTTCTTCAGTCGTTAGATCTTGACAGAATTTATAAAAGGTTTGGTATGCCAAACGACATACTGGTTAAATTGAACATTTACAACTTTCGGGTGAGGGATATACCTACTACGCCTGTTTATAATATCGGTGAGAAGTCGGGAATTAAAATTTGGAAGGTCATTTTCTCAATCAGTTTTTTATTGGTGAAGCGCTTTTTCTGGAGGATGAAGGAGAAATACGTGATCAGGGATTTTCATCCCTTGGTTTTCTTCTACGGATTGGCCTTTATGCTTTTGACACTAAGCCTTCCTCTTTTGGGGAGGCTTATATATGTTTGGATAACGACTGGTAACATTCCAAAAGTTAATGCATTGGCTTTGATGTTCGCTTTGATAGCAGGGCTGCAATCCCTGTTCTTCGCCATGTGGTTTGACATGGAATACAACAAGGACTTGAAATAAAAATTAGCGAGAGGTAAATGAGAGTTTGCTACTTTGGGGCATATGAAGAAGAAAAAGATCCGCGCAATACAGTCATAATTAAAGGTTTGAGAAAGAACGGTATAGAAGTAAAGGAATGTAATATTCCTATTTGGAGTGAAATAAGGAGTGGTTATAAAAGCAAGCCTGGGATGCTGGAAATCATCAAATTTTTCCCAAAACTCCTATTAACCTATCTTAAACTTATCAAGAAATATATTCCGATTGGTGATTATGATGTTATGATTGTGGGCTTTCCAGGGCATTTTGATATGCCTTTGGCAAGACTACTTACAAAAATTTCAGGAAGACCACTGGTCTTTGATGCTTTTACTTCGCTATATGGAACTTTTGTTGCTGATAGAAAATTTGTTGAAAGAGGTTCTTGGAAAGCTAAGTTACTTCATACTGTGGACAAATGGTCTTGCAGACTTGCAGATATGATTTTGGTAGATACTGATCAGCACATAGATTACTTTAATAATATGTTCAAAATTGGTAAAAGAAAACTTCGAAGGATCTTTGTTGGAGCAGATGAGGATATATTCTATCCGCGGGTGAACAGAAAGAATAATAATTTTTTAGTTTTGTTTTACGGGACTTTCATTCCATTACATGGAATAGAATATATAATTAAGGCAGCAAAACAGTTAGAAAAATATAAAGACATCAAATTTCAGATTATTGGTTCTGGTCAGACTTCATGGTATATTGAACAGTTGTCCGAAGAGTTGAGAGTGAACAATGTTTTGTTTATCGAAGAATGGGTACCTTATAAGACCATGCCAGAATACATTGCAAGAGCAGACATCTGTTTGGGAATTTTTGGAAATACAAAAAAAGCTAAAATGGTTATACCAACTAAAGTGTTTCAAGCCTTAGCAATGAAGAAACCTATAATAACAGGGGATTCACCTGCAGCGAGAGAAGTATTAACTGATAGAGAAAATGCTGTATTATGTACGATGGCAGATGCTGAGGCTTTAGCGGAATCGACATTATTATTAAAACAAAATAAAAAGTTAAGAGAAAAGATAGCCGAAAATAGCTATAAGTTATTTAAGGAGAAATTTTCTTTAAAAGTGATAGGTATTGAAGTTAGAAGAATTTTGCAAGAATTAACCAATTGAGAAGAACATCCATGACTTTTATACCGATGCCCAGATATTTATTCTGAAAAGTGGGGTAGTGGCGGTTATCTCTGATTTTAAGAGACTGATGGTAACTGGAGATAAAACGTGCAAGTTCAGTTTAAAGAAGGTTGACAAGGGCCATTTGGGTGGACTGAAGGAGTTATTTAAAGTCATGAAAGAAGGCAAACCACTGTAGATAGCCAATACTAATTTGTAGGATTTATCATTTAGTTACTTCATATAAACAATCACTTAGGAACAAAGAATATGAAAAAGAAAAACGTCCTCGAAGAAGAAGGAATCCAAGCATATTGGCTCAAAGGGTATTAAGCATTGTCAAAGCAATGTTCCACCTAGGTCGGCAGTCAAGCTGGGTCAGATGGTGTGGTTGGCTGTCGATGCCAACGATATGCCAGGCAGGAGCAAGAGCATCGCCCATACGTATTCGTTTAGAGACATTGAACTTTGCTGTTCACCTGCTAATCAAAGACCTTTCCTGAAAGTCGGAATTATCCTGATGGGTCTGGCCAAGTATTTCGGCCATAGGATAGGTTGTCTGTGACTCAAATCCAGATAACGACTGATTCCTGACACGATGGATAGATAGGCATGGAGAGAGAAAAAATAAAATGACTGATGAGTTTACAGCTAATTCACGAGATATTCAACCGGCTCGCCGGGTGCTTGTCATTGGTTTAGATGGAGCTACGTGGACAATTTTAAAGCCGTTAGTAGAGGCAAACGAATTGCCGGTGCTGAATAAATTGATGTCTGCTGGAGCCTATGGCGCGATGCGCACAGTTCTGCCACCGACGAGTGCTCCTTCTTGGACATCCGCGTTTACTGGCCAGAATCCTGGTAAGCATGGCGTGTATGAGTTCTTTGTACGCAGATCCGTTGAGAACGGATTTACCTATGTGGATTCACGTAGCAGGGCTACAAAAGCTCTGTGGGAAATTTTAGGGGAGCGAGGTAAGTCTGTAGGCGTAGTCAATATATTGACTACTCACCCAGCAGAAAAGGTGAAGGGGTTTATGATGTCTGGTAGTTTCGCACCGTACCCAAAAACCGATTTCTTTTACCCGCCATCATTAGGTGAACGACTTAGGCAAAAGTTTGGAAAATTTAAACTCCGCGAACCATTCCATCCCAAGTATTGGGGACATAGAATCTCTAATTATGTCACTTTATGGCGAGAAATTCTCGCTATAAGAACCGAGATAAATCTCTTTTTAATGGAAGAGTATCCGTGGGATTTTCTGATGACGGTGATTTCATGTACCGACCACATCCAACACGCAGCATGGAAATATATTGATGAGACGCATCCAGAGCATATCCCAGGCCATCGAGATGCATTCATTGCATTCTATCGAGATGTAGACGCTGCAGTGGGCAAGTTGGTTGAGAAGGCTGACGATGGTGAAACTTCAATCATCATTATGTCTGATCACGGCTTTGGACCGCGCTACAAACATTTTTTCTTGAGCCAGTGGCTTGAAGACATGGGATGGTTAAAGACAAAGGACTTGTCAACGGATTTTTTGGAAGCTACATTTGTTCTGATCTTGCAACGTATGGGGATATCGAATGAACGAGCAAAAGTCTTGAGTAGCTATATTACACGTGCGATTGATGTGATTTCCCCCCTTCCTCTGGCGCGATTGTTGGATCGTATCCTACGCACTGTTGGACCCAAAGTCGGACTACAGTATTACCCCACTTGCGACTGGTCACAAACCAAGGTGTATTGTAGTCCATGTTGTTTCGGGCAACTTTTCGTAAACCTAAAAGGTCGTGAACCATCAGGTATCGTCAGCTCAGACGAGTATGATAGCATCTTGGACGTATTGGAGGAGGGGCTCTTCGACGTCAAGGACCCAGAAAGCGGTGTGCAGGTCATCGAAAGGATATCGCGGGGCAGAGAGATATATAAAGGGCCATTGGTGCATCTAGCGCCTGATCTGCTGCTGCAGTCCGCCGGCGATATGGCATATTACTATGTAAACACAGGAAGCAGCCCAGACGGAACCCAGGTCACCTTGCCGGCTGTCGGTACGCGGACAGCCAACTATTCAGGTCATCACTCGCGTATGGGGTTGTTCTTACTCTACGGTAAGCATATCAGATCTCGGGGCGAAATGTCTGAGGTTTCTATTGTTGATATAGCACCCACCGTGCTTTATCTCTTGGGCGAGCCTATTCCCACCCAAATGGATGGGCAGGTACTGACTGAGGCGCTGTGTGACGATTTCGTTTCCAAATTTCCAGTACAATACGATCAAATGTTCGTGGATGTACGTAGCGAGGGCGGCTCTGCAAATGTTTATGACGACGAAGAGATCAAAGAAATAGAAGAACGCTTACGTTCGATGGGTTATATATCTTGAAAACAACACGGAGACGGTTGTTCATCCTAATTTACAGTGTCGTTGGCTTTCTGGTATTGGCCGGAGTAGCCTATTACCTATCTTCACAGCTAGATTTATCGGATGTTTGAGTACTCGATGGTTAAACAATTGTCTGAATTATCGGCCTGTCGCTGGCGAATTTATGTTTTCATGTTATTCGGGAGAAGGTTTTGTTGTCTGGCATTGGTTATCCAGTTGTTTTGCGCAAACTTTTTCTCGTCTCTACGCATCGTTGGTATCTTTACGCTCGCGTAACGGAGACTCAAATGGCGATTAATTCAAAAAATTTCAGATTTTCTGTAAAGAACAAAATCGCATAGGAAAAGATGGCCAACATTATGTCCTTGAGGATCTCAAAAGCTTGAAACATGCGTAACTTCTTGGAAAATGAAAAGGTTAAAAGCTGGGCATCCACCGCACTGCTAATAATCATTATACTCCTCAGCGTTTTTTTTATTTATCACCACAGGGAAGACCTTGCCAAAATATCGAGCATATCTATTCCATTCATTGGCATCATATCATTGTTGATTTTGATTTTTATCGTCCTTAACGGACTCATAGTTAAAGTTATTATGGGGTTTTTCGAGATTTGTTTGCCTTTAAAGGAATGGTTGGGATTGACCGTTATAACCACTATGTCCAATTATTTTGTACCCCTGAAAGGAGGTGTTTCTACACGGGCATTATATCTCAAGAAAAAGTATAATTTTCAATACGCCAAATTCCTGGCTTCAATGGCCGGAACATATGTAATATATTTTGGTGTTATTGGTTTTTTGGGTATGGCCACCCTTTTTGCTTATTTTGGGTTGTACGGAAAATTCTATATGAAGCTATTCCCTATTTTTCTGGTTGTCTGGTGTGGATCAGTATTTCTATCTTTTCTGTTAAAGAAATCGACCAGACTGAGGTTCCGCTGGAAAGTGGTATCAAGCATTTTCGAAGGGTTCAGCTATTTCAGAAACAAGCGAAAAAAAGTCCTCAGGTTGGCAATTCTTTCAACTGCGAGCTGTGTGGTTATGGCTTTAAGGCTTTTTTTTGCCTTTACCGCTCTTGACATAAAAGTAAATTTCCTTCATGTCCTGATTGTTGGACTTCTTTCTTCTCTTTCAATTGTTCTCAGTTTAACCCCGGGCAACCTGGGGATTAAAGAAGCTATAATCACTTTTTCTTCTCATATGTTAGGTTATGAATTAACCGATGGTTTTCTGGTGGCAGTTATCGACCGTTCACTTACTTTATTAGTCATTTTCATCCTTGGGCCCATTTTCAGTTTTGTATTGCTAAAGACTCCTAAATTGGCCATTACACCCAAGGAGGGTGTTGAGAGAAAATGAGGGCAAAAAATTATAAATTTTTCATTAGGATAGAGGTTCTGCTCCTGCTCTTTTTTTTAAGTCTTTACCTTCTGGCCATGAATGGCCGTTTTTCTACCTCGATGGACGTAGAGGTGTATCGCACGGCGATGAGTCTGGTCGAAGATGGCGATTTCGGGCTTAAAGAGAAAGCGCTGGCCAGCAGAGTCGGAGTAGATGGCAAGCACTACTGCGTTGAAGGCTTAGCCGTTATCCTTGTGGCTACTCCCTTCATCTTTTTTTCCAAATTGACCGGCATCCCACCGCATAACTTGGTGATCTTGATGAATCAAATCCTGACTCCTATCGTTTGCCTATTAATATTTCTTCTGGGCCGGGAGTTAAGATATTCGGTGAGGACTTCCATTTTGCTGGCCTTTGTTTATGGCGCTGGTACAATGGCCTTTGTTCACTCAAAATATATGCTTCCAGAACCACTGTTTTCAGTGGCTTTTCTGTCGGCGGTACTCTTCCTTTTTAAATACAGGAAGTTGAGGAAGGTTCAATACTTATTACTCTCAGGGTGCTTTGCTGGAGTAACCATTCTTATAAGAGCAGACGCTGTTCTCTTCATATTCGGCATGTCAATTGGGGTGGCGGCCACTCTTTTGAAGAATTATAGAACCGGTAACTCCTCCCTTACAGCGTTGATAAGAGAGGTCTTCTTTTTTGTTGTGCCGTTGTTGTTCTTTTTTTCTGTTTTCTTTTATTACAACTATTCTAGATTTGGAAATATCTTAGAAACCGGTTATACATTAAAAAACGAAGGTCAGATCGCAACTTTATCATATACGAGCCGTTTTTTAAATGTAAAAAATACCCTGGGTGGTTTTTGGGGAATGTGGGTAATTCCGTGCCGGAGCATTTTTTTTATTAACCCTGTTCTTGTTTTCGTCTTCTTTTCTTTGAAAGAATTTTGGAAAAAATTCAAGTATGAATCGATCGTTTTACTCATAATATTTGCAATGTATACTTTTTTATATATGAATAGAGGGCCAAAAGGATTTCCCGGTTCTGCTGCTTGGGGAGCAAGGTACATGCTACCTATGGTCTCTTTCATGGTACTACCAATTGGTGTATTTGTTGAAAACATTTTCAGGGAGAAGAATGATTCCTTGAAAAAGGTTTTTTTTTCAATTTTTGTAATTTCTTTTGTCTTCCAACTTATTGGCAGCAGCATAAATTATCAAAAGGTTCAAATGCCTCTGGAAAATGTTTACAAAAAATTATATAACGATCCTTCGATGGCCAGACTAAAGTTAACCACCGATCCCAGATGGAACTTGGTCTACCAGAATTTAAAGGTGTTGAAGACGGGGCGAGTTGATGTTAAGGAGAAGGGCCAGATATATTCCTTTAGGGTTGGCCGCGATTCCGATTTTATGTTTTACAATTACCTACGGCGGGGTAACGTTCCTGACTGGGTGATTATTTCTCTGTTTTTTATAATTACTACCCTGCTGACTTCCGGCTATCTGCTCTTCAAGCCACTTCTGCTTCCAGTCAAAGAGCCGGTGAGAAAAGAGAAATTCAAGGGAAAGAAAAAGAAGAAAAGGCGGTAAACGTCTCCGAATTTCTGAGAATTGACTTTAATAAAATGAGTAGGTTGCGTAAAACGTTTATCGGTTGTCCCGATCCCGAAACTTCGGGACGGGAAAAAGTCAAACGTTTGCGTTCCTACGACCGAAGACCGATTGACGGTAGACGATATCCCGAACCTTCGGGACGAAACAGCCCAGAGTTGACTTGCTCGGAGTAAAGGTTTCTTGGTTTAGAGCATTGGGATTTTGGTCATTGTAATTTGTTTCGGATTTCGGTATTCGGATTTCGGAATTTTTTACCCATATTGTGCTCGTCGGTTTGCAGCGAAGCTTCGCTAAGAAGGAGGGTATATGACTGAGACAGTCAACGTGGCTGTCGTCGGATGCGGATATTGGGGGCCGAACCTCATCCGGAATTTCTATCAGCTTCTTGGAGCCAGACTTCTCACCGTGTGCGATCTTAAGGAGGATCGCTTAGATTATGCGAGAAAGCATTTTCCTGGCGTGGGGGTGAGTAATGATGTGGGTTCAATTTTGGCTCACCCCGATATCGATGCCGTGGTTCTGACCACCCAGGCCGATAGCCACTACCGGTTGGCCAGTGAGGCTCTAGAAGCGGGCAAACACGTCTTGGTGGAAAAACCGCTGGCTCAGACAGCCGCCGAGTGTCTGAAGTTAATAGATTTGGCCGCTTCAAAAAATAGGGTTTTGATGGTGGGACACACCTTTTTGTATAACGCCGCTGTCCGGAAATTGAAAGAATTTATGGCTAATGGTGAGTTGGGAGAGATTTACTACCTCTCTTCCAGCCGGTTGAATTTGGGACGGATAAGATCTGACATAAATGCTATGTGGAACTTTGCCCCTCACGATGTATCTATTATTTTATATCTTTTAGACAAAAAGCCTGTCGCCGTGAGTGCAAAAGGCCGATCTTACATTCAACCGCACATCGAAGACGTGGTCTTTATGCATTTAGATTTTGCCAATGGTATCAGCGCAAACATTCATATCTCATGGTTAGACCCCAACAAAGTTAGAAAGATGACCGTGGTGGGAAGCAAAAAGATGGTGGTTTACGACGATGTGAGTCCTGATGCTAAAATCACTGTCTACGATAAAGGGATAGACAAGATTAACATTTCTAATTCATTGGGCGATTTTGAAACTTTTGGCGAGTTCCAACTGAGGTTGCGGGCTGGGGACATGCACGTGCCCAGGATTGAATTTGTCGAACCTTTAAAGATGGAGTGCGCCCATTTCATAGATTGCATTAAAAACAACAAAAGACCTCTGACCGACGGTGAAGAGGGTTACTGGGTGGTTCGGATCCTCGAGGCTGGCCAGCGATCCATGGATAAAGGGGGCGTGCCGATTGAAATAGAGTGGGAGAGAGGTGGCTGAAAATTACATAATATACCCGGGGGTTGAAATTGGAGAGAACCCGAGCATTGGAGAATACGTTATTCTCGGCCAGCCACCGAGGGGTAAAAGATCGGGAGAGATGGATACTCAAATCGGAGCGCAGGCGATCATCCGCTCTCATACGGTGATCTATGCTGGCAACAGGATCGGAGATTACTTCCAAACCGGACATGGCGTCATGGTCCGGGAGGAGAACGAGATCGGCCACCACGTCAGCATCGGAACGGGGTCGGTGGTGGAGCACCACGTGAAGATCGGCCATAATGTCCGCATCCATTCCCAGGCCTTCGTCCCGGAATACTCCGTCCTGGAGGACAAATGCTGGATCGGACCGAACGTGGTGTTGATCAATGCGCTCCATCCGCTGTGCCCAAAGGCGAAGGAGTGTCTGAAAGGCCCGACAATAAAGGCAGGGGCGAAGATCGGGGCCAATGCCACCCTCCTGCCGGATATCGAGATCGGTGAAAACGCTCTCGTTGGTGCCGGCAGTGTGGTGGTGGACGACGTACCTGCTCGGGCGGTTGTGGCGGGAAATCCAGCTAAATTCATCAAAACCGTTGATGATTTAGATTGTCCCTATGGTTTGTGTGAGAAACCGTATTAAGGAGGAGATATGACCATACCCATGGTTGATCTGAAGAGACAGTATCTGACGATGAAGGATGAGATCGATCGGGCCATTCAAGGGGTGATCGACACCACGGCCTTTATCAGAAGCAAAAACGTGAACCAATTCGAAGAGGAGTTCGCCGCCTATTGTGGGGCCACCCACGGTGTGGCCTGCAGTTCCGGGACCACGGCCCTGCAGCTGGCGCTGAAAGCGTGCGGGGTGGGACCGGGAGACGAGGTGATCACTGTGCCCTTCACCTTCATCGCCACCACCGAGTCCATCTCCAATGTCGGGGGCAAACCGGTCTTTGTGGACATCGAGGAGGAGAGCTACAATATTGACGTGTCAGCCATTGAGAAGGCCATTACTAAAAGGACCAAAGCAATTATCCCAGTGGATCTTTATGGTCAACCGGCCGATCTGGATCCCATTTTTGAAATTGCCGATAAACATAACATAGTGGTAATTGAAGATGCGGCTCAAGCCCATGCCTCCGAATATAAGGGGAGAAAAATCGGAGGGCTGAGCCCCCTCACCTGCTATAGCTTCTTTCCGGGGAAGAACCTGGGGGCATACGGCGATGCTGGTATGGTCCTGACCAACAGCGAGGGGATGGCCGAGCGGATGCGCATGCTGTGCGACCACGGGCGAAAGGGTAAATATGAGTACGAAATTGAAGGGTACAACTTCCGCATGGACGGGATGCAGGCGGCCATATTGAGCGTAAAATTGAAGCATCTTGACGATTGGACCGGGATGAGGCGTAGGAATGCCCGGTTGTACAACCAATATTTGGAGGACGTGGGCGTCATCACCCCTGTCGAGAAAGAATTCGCCAAACACGTTTATCACTGCTACGTCATTCGGACCAAACACCGGGAACGGATTCAGGAGAGGCTGAAAGCGGAGGGGATCGCCACGGGTGTCCATTACCCCATCGTACTTCACCTCCAGCCGGCCTATTGCTGTCTGGGATATAAGCGGGGTGACTTTCCCGTGAGCGAGCATTGCGCGGCTCAGGTGTTGTCACTGCCCATGTTTCCTGAGTTGACCGAGGAGGAGATAGTGAGAATTTCCGTACTGGTGAAGGAATCAATGCCGGATTCTTGATATACGATTATAGATTCCGAATTTTTTTTTGTGATCGTTCAGCCATTTGAAGTTGAAAAGCAGCAGAGGAGCAGAAGAAAAATTGACAATTGTCAATTTAAAATTGTCAATTATGATACTTCCCATTCGTTGTCAACTTTAGATAGCTAAACCAATATCATTTCGCAGGATGAAATATGATGCCACGGCCAGAAGTATCTGTGTTCATACCCGCCCATAACGAGAAAGAGAACGTGGCCCCTCTGATGGATAAGGTGGCCAAGACCTTTGCTGACAACAGCATTGATGGCGAACTGGTTTTCGTCAATGATGGGAGTACCGATGGCACCAAGGAGGAGGCAGAAAAGGCTGCCGCCAAATACGATTTTGTAAAGGTAATTAACCATCGGATCAACCTCGGGCTGACTGAGGCTTTCAAGACAGGATTTGATCACGTGTCCGGGGACGTGATTATTTTTCTGTGTGCCGATTTGGAGTCTGATCCTGAGGAGGATATTCCCAAGCTGCTGGCTGAGATCCGAAAGGGGTACGATATGGTGGTGGGTTGGCGGCAGGGGAGACGGGACAGCAAGATTGTGGCCTCCAAAATTTACAACTTCGTCTCCCGCCGGCTGTTTCGGGTCTCTGCCCACGACATGAACTGGATCAAGGCCTTCCGCCGAGAGCTCATTGATGACCTGCCCCTGCGGTCCGATTGGCACCGTTTTCTCTATATCCTGGCTGCCTCTCAGGGGTATAAGGTCACTGAGGTGAGGACGGGTTATCACCCCCGCAAACGCGGCCGATCGAAATACGGACTGACGCGTATCCCTATCTCCTTCCTGGATGTCATCGGTCTCAAATTTCAGTTGGTCTTTAGCAAAAAACCCCTCCTATTCTTTGGAGGTGTAGGCTCTGTCTTGGTCGGCATCAGTTTGATTTTCGGCGTGGTGTTCATCGTCCAGTGGTTTATGAAGACGTTCCATTTTCGTCCCATTGTCCTTTTGGCCTCGATGCTCTTTCTGTCCGGGATTCAACTCTTTATCACCGGCTTCTTGGCTGAGTTGATCGTTACTCAACGGGACAGGATTGAGCGGTTAGAGAAAAAACTCAAAAAGAGGTCTGATTAAAACTGATGCGCATCTGCATTGTGACCCATTGCTATCCCAGTTCTACCGATGATATCCATGGCAATTGGATTCCGGATTTTGCCCAACTGCTGTTAGAAAAGGGTCACCAAGTTTTTATACTCACCCCAAGAATGAAAAATGCTCTGGGAAAAAGGAGGCTCATAAGCTGGCCTTTTGAAGTTATCTACTTTGAATGGAGGGGGGGAGAGAAAAGATTGGGGGATTTAAAACTTCTTAATCCCCAGGACATGATAAGTCTGTTTAGCCTCTTAAACTACGGCATTAAGGAGTTGGTGAGGTTGATTGATGAGAATAACATTGATATCTGTCTCGGGGTGTGGACCATTCCCGGAGGATATTTGTGTTACCGGGCCCAAAAGGAGGTGGGTATTCCCTATGTGGTGTGGAGCTTGGGTTCGGATGTCAATGTCTATGGTCGAAAAAGGGTATTTAGAAGGGTTATAACGAGGGTTTTAAAAAACGCAAATTACGTTTTTTCCAACAGCAGGGAATTGACTGCGAAGGTCTCTGAGTGGTCTGGAAAGCCTTGCGGTTTTATGCCTACCAATCGGAATTTATCTGCAGGTGGGGAGGTCAAGATTACAGTTGATGAGACTGCAGCGAACTTTTTGTTCATCGGCCGCTTGGAGAAGGTTAAAGGGATTGATGTCTTAATTGATGCCATGAGTGGCCTCTTAAGTGAAGGCCAACCCGCCTTTTTATACGTCCTGGGGGATGGTGTTCTTAAAGCCGATCTGGAAAAAAAGGTGGAAAGAGATGGATGGAAAGGGAACATCATTTTCACAGGTTGGGCAGACCCCGGTACTGTGGCTGCGTATTTGAGGGCTTGTGACGTTTTAATTATTCCTTCCAGAAGCGAGGGGATGCCGGTGGTCTTCCAAGAAGCTATGCAGCTACAGATTCCTGTAATAGTAACCAATGTTGGGGATATGGGGAGACTAACCAGGAAATTTGGAGTCGGTGAAGTAGTTGAACACGAAAGCATTATACAATTGAAGGCAGCGATGAAAGCTATGGTGGGGGGAGATAAAGAAAATTATAAAAAAAAGATGAATGAAATAGCTAACGAATATGATCTGAGGAAATCAGCAGAGACATTTTTAATGAGGATAAAATCCTAAAGATGTCAATCAGTTAAAAATTTAGCGACAAAAGTCCCTCTATAATTTTCATAAAGATTACTGAAATTTTTGAAGAGTGCCAAAAGATGGATGGTTTTGTCAAGGTAGTTTGGTATAATTACTTTTTAGATTCACTGGGGTACGTGGGATATTTAAAAAATTATGTGATATTTTAAAATGGTTGGGGAAAAGGATGTTTATGTGGCCTCCGGCGAAGACATCACAAATTGGTGGGTTAAGAGAAAAAAGGCAGGACTAATAAAACTCTGCCAAAAATGAAACGAGGGTATGGGAGTATTCAACAGAGGAGGATCTAAAAAATATAACCTTTTGACAAAGGGTGCTGTAAATGCTTGACAAATTATAGAATAATTATTATATCATTTCATCTGCAAATCGAAATGTTCTTTTTCCTAAATCGTATTGTTTTGTACCAAAGTCTCGGGATTGGTAATTCGAATTTAGAATGTATGCTTAACCACACTAAATCGGGAAGAGCCAAAAATAAGACAGGGTCATAGCCGGCGTCTTATTCAAATCAGAAAAAGCCTATTAGAGAAACTACGACTAATAAAACATGTCCTATTAACTCGATCTGACAAGAGACAGTCACCAAATAAATGACACCTATCATTCAAACGAGGAGAACATTATGTTTAAACAAATGTTAACGAAAACTTTGGTGCGTTGTGTAATAGGGATCATTGGAATCTTCCAATATGCCTCTGCACAGGTACCAGATACTTTCACCCGCATCACCGAAGGCGATGTTGTCAACGACACAAGTGATAGTTATGGTGTTGCTTGGGGTGATTATGATAATGATGGTGATTTAGATTTATATGTTGCAACATATATGGGACCTAATAGATTATACCGGAATGATGGTAACGAGATATTTTCTGAAGTGGCAGTTCAACTTGGTGTTAATGGTGGAAATGGTTGGAGTTTAGGGGTTTCATGGGCAGACTATGATAATGATGGAGATCTGGATTTATTTGTCGGTGAGGCTCAAAATAAATTATTTCGAAATGATGGAAACAGTTTTTCAGATGTTGGAATTAGTTCGGGATTTACCCATTTGAATGCTACCTATTCTGCTGTCTGGGCGGATTATGATAATGATGGAGATCTGGATCTGTTTACTGCTAATTGGTATGGTGTTAATCTACTCTACCAAAACGATCAAAATTACTTCACAGATGTTGCTCCATCTGTGGGTATAGTAGAAACAGGTTATAGTCGGGCAGCCGCCTGGGGTGATTATGATAATGACGGTGATTTAGACTTGTATGTTTGTCGTGGTGCTAGCTGGGAAAATCAGCCTGATTTGTTGTATCGAAATGATAATGCATATTTTACAAATGTTGCTGATTCAGTTGGAATAACCGATGTTTTGTATTCTGAGGGTGTTGATTGGGGTGATTATGACAATGATGGTGATTTAGACTTGTTTGTGACAACAAGTAACTTACAGCCGAATAAGTTATATCGTAA
>JADHWK010000044.1 GCA_016783505.1 Candidatus Zhuqueibacterota bacterium
AGGGAGATATTGCCAGACTTCCCGATATTGTTCGGCTGGCCAAGCAATACGGAGCCCAAATTATGGTAGACGATGCCCACGCCATCGGTGTTCTGGGCCGGAATGGGGATGGCACTGCCTCTCATTTCAACCTTAACAATGATGTGGACCTGGTGATGGGGACATTCAGTAAGTCATTGGCCGCCATCGGGGGGTTCATCGCCTCATCGGAACCGGTCATCCACTACTTGAAGCACTTTTCCCGGGCGTTGATATTCAGTGCCTCACCCCCACCGGCTTCGGTTGCTACTGTAATCGCCGCCCTGGATATCATCATAAACGAACCCGAACGAAGGGAGAGGCTGTGGGCAAATACGGAACGGATGCGCCGGGGGCTGAAGGGCCTGGGCTTTAACACAGGGAATTCAGAGACACCCATCATTCCGGTGATCATCGGGGATGATCTTTTGGTCTTTAAGATGTGCAGGATGCTTCAGGATGAGGGGGTGTTCGTCAACCCGGTGGTCTCCCCGGCCGTTCCCCCTAAGGAAACGCTGATCCGCATTAGCTTGATGTCCACCCATACCTTTGACCAGATTGATACTGCTCTGGAAAAGATGGAAAAGGTAGGAAAGAAACTAAAGGTTATTCATTACCAAAAGCAAGGGAGGATGAAATGAGCAGAATAGCTGTTTGTACGGTGATCTTTTCCCTGTTGATCACTGCCGCGCCAGTGGCCCAGGAATTAACAGCCCTGGAAATCCTGAAAAAGGCCGATGCCGTCGCCAACGAGCCTGAAGATCAGGACATTAAATTGAAGATGATCCTGATAGACAAAGATGGTCTGGAAAAGGAAAGGGAGATGATCATGCTCCAGAAGGGGACTCAAAAGCGGAGGGTTAAGTTTCTTTCTCCAGCGGATGTCAAAGGGCTGGCTTTTCTGGGGTTGCCTGATGACGTCATGTACCTGTATCTTCCTGCGTTCAAGAAGGTAAGACGGATTGCCTCCCATGTCAAAAATACCAGCTTTGCGGGGACGGATTTTACCTACGATGACATGGGCTCCATCAATTTTGCCGACGATTACGACCCAATACTCCTGGAAAAATCTGAGGACTTCTACGTGCTCAGATTGACCCCCAAAGCGGGGGTGAAAAAGGATTATGGCTGGCTCAAAATGTGGGTTGGGGGGGATAACTTTTATCCGGTAAAAATCGAATTTTACGATAAGGACGAGAAGCTGTGGAAGGTAATGGAGCGCAAAAGAATAGAAAAAATAGATGGCCATTGGACAGCCAGGGAAGTGGTCATGAGGGATCTTAAAAAAAGGCACCGAACGGAAATGGTCATACAGGAGGTAAAATTTGACACCGGATTGAAAGATGAATTGTTTACCCAAAGGTATCTAAAGCGGTAACCGAATCATATTTGATCTAATCAAAAAGTTATTTTGACGAGCGGTACATTCCAAAAATGAGGTCTAAGATTCAGTGGGGTGGACTATGAAGTGGACAATATTTACCATTGGTGTCATCATTTTTTTAGTTGGGTCAATAATTGCTTTATGGAGGGGAAGGATAAGAACATTTCTTATTAACGTTTTTGACCTACCCGAACACATGGTGATAAATTCTGGCACTATTTTAGCAGCCCTGGGTTTGGCAATGGTGGGGTTTAGTTTATTGGACCTATTTTTCTAAAGATCTTGCCAAGTGAAAAATTTATTGTCCACTCTCCTGTTTACTATTTTTTTCGTTTTCAAAGTTAGTTTTGCGGAAGATTTTCCCATTAAGGACCGGTTTTACCGGGGCCACGACATTGGGGCCAGAGCGGCGGCAATGGGAGGGGCGTTTGTAGCCCTAGCCAATGATGCATCAGGGATTTATTGGAATCCTGCCGGATTATCAAACCTTAACAGGGATTTTTTAAATATATCTTACCATTTCCTTCCCCAACAAAGGCCCAGTTGGACAGCATTGGTCAAACCTTCCCGGTTAATCAGGAGTAAGCAATTTATTTTTATAGGGGTGGCTTCTAAAGATGGGGGTTTTGCCTGGCGGCCCCTCGCTAACGTAAATGAGAAGAATTCCTATCTTCAAGAAACCAATGTGCAGGGGGATGTCATTGAAAAGTGGACTGATGTTGAATATGGACTAAACGAATTCACCCTTAGTTTAGTGGAACTGCGGGGATCGGTCTCTATTGGCTTGAACATAAAATATCTGGACGGTTCATTGGCTTTTGCCAGAAAATGGAAACTCAATGATAGCTGGCAGGAGCCGTATGCCAATATAGACCACGGTCGCGGTTTCAGCGGCGATTTTGGCTTTTTGATTATGGGAGATCACTTAAATATAGGTTTGTCAGTATCCGACCTGCTGTCAAGGATTTACTGGGCAGATTATCCCACCCAAAGTTTAGAAACTAATGCCGCTCTGGGATTAGCCTTAAAATTAAGAGAACTGACCTTAGCTGGTGACATTGAAGGTAGAATAAAAGAAAGGAGCGATTTTTTTTACCATTTGGGATTTGAAAAAAGATTTATTAAAAAAAACCGTCGAACGCAGCAAGGGTATCCACGGCGCAGCTCGGAAAGCATCTGGTCAAGAATAAAATCCGGGTCTTTTTTCTTCAGGGGTGGGGTTACTGGTAAACCCCAGAAGTCATCGGAACCGGGTGTCTTCAGCATCGGTTCAGGATATTTTTATCAAAACTACGGTCTGGACATAGCTGTTTTAAATGAGGACATCATGAAATTTGGGGATACTAACAGCAGTTTATTCCAACTTTCTGTGGTCTCTACATTTTAAATGGGAGGGAGAAGAAACATAAGGGTCGGCTTGGCACTGAGCAGCGGTGCCGCAAGGGGTTTAGCCCACATTGGGGTCATAAAAGAGCTGGTTGCCAATGATGTCCCCATAGATTATGTGGCAGGCACCAGCGGGGGTGCGTTCATCGGGGCCTTATTTTGTGCCGGAATGGGAATTGATGAAATAGGGGAAATTGCCCGCAATAGTGATTGGAAACTGGTGGCGAGGATGTTTGTCCCTGCTTTCTCCCGCTCTGGATTTGTTCGCGGAAAGCGGATAAAAGAATTTCTGCGCACCCTGGTGGGCGACATAAACATCAACGACCTGGAGATTCCCTTCGCCGCTGTCGCCACCTCATTAGAAACCGGTGAGGAGATCGTCATAGATAAAGGGTCGTTAATAGAAGCGGTCAGGGCCAGTATTGCCACCCCCATCATATTCACGCCGGTGTCTGCCTGGGGTCGTTTATTGATGGACGGGGGATTAGTGAACCCCCTTCCCATTAGTGTGGTAAAGAAAATGGGTGCAGATGTGGTTATTGCGGTAAAGGTTTTCCCGACAGCAACACAGCGGGTCAGGAGGCTGGGTGTTAAAAGTGCCAAAAAAAGGGTTCTTCAAAAGAAAATTTTGAGTTCTACTGTCCTGAATAATTATTTGGCCAGGTATTTAAAAAACGAAGTGGAAAAAAGCGGCGAATTTCCGGGGACCCGTATATTATCCTTTGAAAAAAATGTCAAATTATCCCCAGGCATGATTAATATTTTGATGCAGACCTTTTCCATCGTTGAAAACCAAATCTATTCCTTGAGAATACATCACGAAAAACCGGATGTCCTTTTAGAACCTCAAATAGATTCCACAGGCTATTTAGAATTTTTTAGAGCAGGGACGATTATTAATGCTGGTGAAAAAGCCGCTTCTGGATCCATGCCGGTGATTAAACAAATAATCAAAAATCTTAATAATTCCTAAGGTGCTACAAACTAATGGGCCATCTTAAAAAGATGTTCTATTTTTCATATGTACTGATCAGTCTGCTGGTTTTGATAGGCATCTTTTTATTTACGACCAGGGGGGAAACCTGGACAGGCATTTTCAAGTTCGATTTAGTATATTTGCCGCCAATCCTGTTGGCTGTTCTTTTAAAATGGATGTTTGACGGTCTGAGTCTAAAGGTATTGGTTGATAACGCTTCTCAAGTAAAAATAGGGATATTAGAAGCGACTACCATGCGGCTGAAGAGCTATTTTGTGTATGCTGTGGTTCCCATCGTCTTTAGTGCCGCTTATTTTCAGATATATCTTTTGGCTAAGGAAAAAATGTCGCCCGGATACGGGGCTGGCATTACCGCCCTGAGGGCAACCCTGCCGATTTGTCTTTTTGCCATCATCCTGCCCATCGCTTTGGGGTTGGGATATGATCCGGTGGGGGCGGGCCTGTTCCAACGATTTTTGCAGTTGGCCACCTTTCCCGTAATAGCTGCTTTATTCCTTCTATCCATAGGCTTATTTTTCCCCCAGCTAGTGAAGGGGATGTTCGCCGTAATCATATCCGGATTACAGAAGATCAGGGTGCTGTCCCGCTTCCTGTCGCTGGAGCCTTTGCAGCGGGTCTTTAAAGAGATTTCGGATGAATTAACGCATACATTACTTCTATTCTTTAGAGAAAAGAAAATTATCATCATGGCATCCGCCTTGTTTCTCCTAATATCCCTCGCCTTTGACTTAGCCATTCCCATCCTTGTATTGGGAGGCTTTGGTTGCCATCCGCCCTTAGGAAAATCGGTGTTGATCCAGTTGTATCTTAAACCCATTCTCTATTTTGCGCCCACTCCGGGGGCGAGCGGCATCAGTGAATTGGGCTATGCGGGTTTCTTCGGCATATTTGCCCCGGCGTATCTGGTGGGCCTTTCCGTTCTTCTGTGGAGATTTGCCTCCGCCTTTCTTGGGGTCATAACTGGTGGAGTATTACTTCTAAATTCATTCAAATGAAAAGTGGAATGATATTTTTTGACCTAAGCAAAGAAAGGAGGGTTCCCTGATGAGGAAAGCATCATTATTGACTGTGGCTTTAATTATGCTGATCTCCGGTAGTCTTTCTTCGGTAAAGGCACAGTTAAACATCGGCGGCTACGTGAAGACGGACAACAGATTTCGTCTACAAGAAGATTATCGGTTCACCTGGAATGAGAATCGGCTGAATCTCAAAGGGGAGCTGTCGCCCTCCGGGGAAACACATTTTTATAGTGAAATTTGGTTAAGGGGCCTTGGTTTTCCTACGCCCTTGGAGGGGGCCGATTTGCAGCGTCGTGATAAAAGTCTGGTAGCTCCATGGAGCCTGGAACTGCGGGAGGCTTACCTTGACCTTTATGGTTTTTTGACTGACGATTTGGATGTGCGTATCGGCCGTCAGCGCATCGCCTGGGGCACGGCAGATAAGCTTAATCCCACCGATAACCTCAATCCCGATGACCTGGAGGATATCTTTGATTTCGGGGCAAAACTGGGCGTCAATGCTCTGAAGGCCACCTACTATCTGGGCGGCCTTACCCTGACAGGCGTTTACATCCCCATTTTTACGCCGGCAACCCTTCCACCGCCGGACTGGGCCTCGGCATTAGCACCCCCAACAGAACTACCCCAGGGAATGATTTTGGGAAAGGTGACCGATACCATAGCCTTGCCTGAAGACAAACCTGTCAAATCATCCATGGTGGGCCTCAAACTAGAAACCAGTCTATTCAATTACGACTTTTCTTTGAGCTATTTTAACGGCAGGGATGACTTACCTTTAGCCACTGCAATTACAATTAATCCCGTGGATACCTTGGGTACTGTCGATGTCGCCACTGAACTATGTTATCCTTCAATGAAGGTGATCGGCTTGGATATGGCGGGGGCAGTCGGCAAAATAGGGGTCTGGGCGGAAGGGGCGCTCTTTATTCCCGAAGAGGTGGAACTGGCTACGACAATACCCACCCCCCTGGGAATGGCTACCCAAAAATCCATTGCTCTGGACGATGAGCCTTACCTTAAATTTGTGATGGGTGGGGATTACACGTTTAAAAATGGCTTCTACATTAACGCCCAATACCTGCACGGTTTCATCCACGAACGGGGAAAGGATCAATTGGAGGATTATTTTGCCTTCGGTGTGGAAAAGAAATTCCTGAATGATAAGTTGAAAGTTGTTCCTTTTGGTGGTGCCATTGAAGTGGCAGACTGGGGAGATCTGGAAAATAATTATGCCTTCATTGGCGCCCCTGAGATTGACTATTACCCTTCGGATGCCGTCGAATTGACGGTAGGGGCTTATTTGATTGACGGAAAGGGGAGCGCATTCGGGAAGGTTAAGGATAACGATGAGGTTTTCATAAAGGTAAAATTCAGTTTCTGATTAAGAATAAATAACCAAAATTTCTTATGATAAAACCATACATAAAACCTTATACCTGGACTATCATTCTATTTTTAGTATTAAATTTCTGTGTTCAAGGAGTCACCATGGCCCAGTCCGATGTCTGGCGGGAGGGTGAGGAGCTCGTCTATAAAGTCAAGTGGTCCTTCATCCGCCTGGGCACATTGCGTCTTAGGGTTGCGGATAAACTTCAAATCGGGGGAGGGGATGCTTACCGGGTAATATTGAATATTGACTCCAATCCATTACTGTTCTTTTTAAATGTCCACAATTCTTATGAAAGCGTCATTGACGAAGAATTTTTCCCCCATTATTTCCTCGCCGACGAAATCATAAAGGGGGTGAAGGTTAAAACTGAATACCGGTTTGACTATGATCAGCAGATAATTTTTACCAAGGAAATAAGAGGGGGGAAGAGCACGGAACCAACCATCGGCGAGATACCCCTATTAGAGAAGATACAGGACAGCATGTCCCTTGTCTACTTTGCCCGAGGGAATGTTTATCAAAAGAAAACAATTAGAATTCCAGTCATGGTGGAGACGAAGATAGAGTATGTAGATATTGTCTTTAAAAACAAAAGGAGGATGCTGGAGATTGATGCCACTGCCCGTCCGGTTGAGGTGGTTGGGCTGGAGGGGGAGACAGACCTTAAAGGCATTGCTGGCTTCACCGGTGAGTTTCAGGGATGGTTCAGCACCGATGGCCGGGCGGTGCCCTTGCGGGCTAAAATGAAGGTTTCTTACGGAAACGTAATCGTTGAGCTCGAAAAATGGGATAAATGGGAAAATCAAGGGTATGTTGCACCATAGAAAAAATGAAAGAATTCAAGTTTTTGGTTTGACAGAGGTATAAAAAATAGACTATTAATGAGACTGTCTATAAATACTGTGCTTAGGTTCTCTGGAATTTTTATCTGGATTTTTATAGGAATTCTTTATTACAGGTTGTCATTAGTTGATGTTTTTTCTCCCCTAGTTTTTTTCTTCTTTTTCAAATGGATCAAAAAAAAGAAAAGGGAAAAGAGTCTTATCGTAAATATTATGAACGCAATAGGGATAAGATTCTTGCAAGGCAGCGGAAATATTACTGGGAAAACAGGGAACGCAGACTACAAATACTTAGAAATTATAGGGAACGAAATAAGGAGAAGATAAGGACAAATCAACGCCTTAGATATCAAAAAAATAAAGATTATTGGGTAAGATATAGGCGTGAACATATAGAATATTCCCGTGAATATCACAACAAATACTATCAGAAGAACAGGAAAAGGATTTTGCAGATAAAAGCGTAAATCTAAGGCGGTATAGACTAATTTCTCTTTTTTTTAATCATTAAAGTTTGTTGCAGTTTTGGGATAAATATAAAATAAGGAAATAAAGATATGAAATATAACAAAAAAGATACTCATGGAAAGGAAGTTTTATTACTATTCCCACCACTGCGAGAACATATTTATGGAGATAAATGGAAACTTACCGAGAGTACAACAGCACCATTAGGATTAATGTATCTGGCTACCCCTTTAGTCAATGCAGGATATAAGGTAAATTTTATTGATTTTACAGTCGATAAACTGGAAAAAGAACAATATTTCAATATATTAAAAAATGCAGATTTTATTCTTATAACCTGTCTTACACAAACTTTTAAAAGCGTAAAAAAAATCATAAATGACATTAGGAGTGTAAATAAAAATACCCTTATATTATGTGGTGGGCCTTATTGCAATGAAACCGAAAATTACGTTGAAGGTTCAGATCTAACTGTATTTGGCGAAGCTGATCTTGTGATTGTTAAGATATTGGACTTAATTTCATCAAAAAAATCATTAGATGGTATTCCTGGATTAAGTTATAGAAAAAATGGCAAGCTCATAAGAAATCCCGGGACTCTTCTCATTGAAAATCTAGACTTTATTGAACCTCCTTCATTTGAATTGGCTAAAAACAAGAATTATGGCTACCTTTATGGTGTGAAAATAAATGCTATGACAGCAATGATAACTTCCAGAGGTTGTCCGTTTCGTTGTACCTTCTGTAATTTTCGCGGTATCAAATATAGAGTAAGATCTGTTGATAAGGTTATTCAGGAAATTAAGATACGGTTAGAAGAAGAGGCTGAATATATTATTTTTCATGATGATAATTTCTTATTGCGAAGAAATAGAGTTATCGAGTTAATGGATGAAATTATAGAGAATAAGTTTAATCTTAAAATAGCTATCGTAGGTAGAGTTGATTTAGCTGATTATGTTTTATACAAGAAATTAAAAGAAGCTGGTGTTATCATAATAATATACGGGATTGAAAGTGCCAATCAGGATGTTCTAGATTTTTATAATAAAAAAACCACTGTAGAGAAAACAAAAAAAGCTATTGCTATTGCGAATAAAGTCGGGATTATTACATATGGTAATATTATTATTGGTGCCCCAATAGAAAAAAAGAGACACTTTGAAGTTAATAAAAAATTCCTGAAAGAGGTACCTTTAGATTTCTTGAATGTACACATTTTGCAATATGCTTGCCCTTCGGCACTATGGAATGACTTATATAAAAAAGGCCTAATTAATGAAAATGAAATTGTGGTGACAGCAAATAAAAAACTATCCAATTTTTCCAAAGAAGAATTAATGAAAGTTCAAGATGAATTGATTAAATCATTTTATAACAATCCAAAACGGATATTAAGGCTGACATATAAAATATCAAGAAATTTTGGAGTAAGTTTCATTTTTAAGTTATTGAATATGTTTTTTAGTAAAACCATTTATAGATCAGCAGAGAAATTTCATGACTTTGTAGTAAAAGATGTACGATTATAAACAATATCGAAATAATCCAATTTTAGTTTTTTATGACAGTTAAGTACCCCCACTAAATCCTTCGTTCTAGTACGCCAGTAACTTGAACCCGAGAAAATAGTTACTTACGAGCGACAAAAATGGTAAAGTGGTAAGTACAAAATTTTGGTCTTGGCGGAGAGAAGAAGGAAAATAGAGTATATTAATATTGTTTTTAAAAACAAAATAAGGATGCTGAAGATTGATGCCATTGGCCGTCCGGTTGAAGTGGTTGGACTTGAAGGGGAGACAGACCTTAAAGGCATTGCTGGTTTTACCGGTAAGTTTCGGGGATGGTTCAGCACCGAAGGCCGGGCGGTTTCCCTGCTGGCTAAAATTGAGGTTTCTTACGGAAACATAACCATTGAACTCGAAGAATGGGATAAATGGAAAAATCAAGGATATGTTGCACCATAGGAAAAAACGAATAAAATTTACGTTTCTGGTTTGGTAGCGGTATAACAGATAGACTATTGAATAAATTTGGGGTAAGATTGAAGAGGAAGGCGATTGGACAGCGTCAGCAGGTGGCCAGGGATAATTTCATCTCGCTCATACGGAGGAAAATATCCCCACTGGTATATTTTTTATCCCGCTACCGGGTTCATCCCGACACCCTGTCCCTCACTGGTTTTGTCCTGAACTTTGTGGCGGCGGGCTTTTTTGGGATGGGGTGGCTGTTGGGGGCGGGTATTCTTCTGCTGTTGGGCGGTTTTCTGGATATGCTTGATGGAGAGTTCGCCCGCCTGAAGAATGAGACATCCCGTTATGGGGCCTTTCTGGATTCCGTATTAGATCGCTATTCTGAGTCAGCAGTGTTTTTGGGTCTGGCCATTTATTTCTGGCATTCCTGGATGCTGGTGGTTGTTTCTCTGGCTTTCATCGGCTCCATCATGGTGAGCTATGTCCGGGCCCGGGCCCAGGGGCTGCAGATGGATTGTAAGGTGGGACTGATGCAGAGACCTGAACGAGTAGTCCTCATAGGTTCGGGAGCCCTCCTGAATGGTATTTTTGGGCTTTTTATTCCTTCCTTAAATGACGTTTTGCTAAAGACAGCTATCATTTTGCTGGCCCTCTTAGCACACTGGACAGCCCTTGTTAGAATACGGTTTGTCAGGAAAAATTTGAGATGAAAGCTAGTTTCAAAAAAAGACTTGACAAAGATTAATTTTTTTTGTATATTGATGACTAACCAGTCAGTAACTAACTGAGGCGTCATAGAAGGAGCGAATATGACTACTTTGGATAGAAGGGAAAGGGAGAGGGCAAGCCGCAGACAGGAGATCCTGAATGCGGCCAAGATGCTTTTTGCCCAAAAGGATTTTCACGAAGCTACTCTGGATGACATCGCCGAGGCCGCCGAGCTTTCCAAGGGGACAATCTATCTTTATTTCAAAAATAAGGATGATCTGTTTTTCTCGTTAATGGAAAACCATATTATCGGCTTGATAGAATTAATGAGGGAAACCCTGCAGAAATACGGAGATATTGATACCCTCATATTAAAGGTGATCGAAACCCACCTGGGGTATTTTGAAAAAAACAATGACATTTTCAAGATTATTCATACAGAGAGGGGACGGTTTGAAGTGAATATTAAAAATGAATTTAGAAAGAAGATGATCAACAAATTTTTAGGTTATATTGACTTGTTGGAAAAGGTTATAGAGGATAACCGGGGAAGTGGATTCTTTAAGGATTACGATTCCAAGTCCATCGTTTTGGCCTTGATTGGAATGATTAACTCCTTTACTACCCAATGGATTATGGGGGGACAGCGGGGCTCTCTTAAAACGAAATCCGGGATGATCTATGATATTTTTCTGCACGGAACAAAAAAGCAGTAATCATAAAATGCTGGAATCGGTCAGGTGCCAGACTGATTTTTCCTTTGTGCCTTGGTGGCTGAAAAATTTAAAAAAGAACCCTGAAAATCAGGGTAAATGTAAGGAGGGGATATGAGAAAACTCATTCTTATAACTGTTCTAGTCCTGATTTACGGATCCAAAGGTTTGGGGGCAGATGGGATAGAACTAACCCTGGAAGAGAGCATCAGTATCGCATTGGAAAAGAACAAATCCCTGGCCGTGGCTAGGGAAAGACTTCTGGAGAGCCAGGCTAAGGTGGGGGAGGCCTGGACCAATTTCCTCCCCAAACTGAGCAGTCGGGCCAGTTATACCCGCCTGGATGTAGTGCCCTATATGTCTATGAAAAAGTTTCCCATTCCCGGAATGCCAGCGGAGACGTTTCCACGCAAGATTGAGATAGGAGACGACGATATTTACAATACCACAATTTCAGTCCAGCAGCCCCTGTTTACCGGGTTCAGCATTATGAACGGGTATAGAATCTCCCAACTCGGAGGGGAGGCGGAATGGTCGAACTTTACAAAAACGGAAAATGAGTTGAAATTTTATGTAAAGAGGGCTTACTTCGGACTGCTTAAAGCGGAGGAGTTCGCCCGGGTGAGCGAGGAAGCCGTAAAGCAGATGGAGGCCCACGTCCAGGACCTGGAGAACATGTATGCCGCCGGGTTAGTGGCCAAAAATGATCTGTTGAAAGGGAAGGTACAACTTTCCAATGTCAGGTTGATGAGGGTGAGAGCCCACAATGGGGTTAAGCTCACCCGGGCCGGCTTCCTGAACGTTCTGGGGCTGCCCCTGAACCGAGGGGTTAAGTTAAAGGAAGAACTACGTTTTGAACCCGCCGAAAGGATTGATCTGGAGGATAATATCAATCGAGCCGTGAAAAACCGCCCGGAGGTCGAGGCGATGGGCTATTCTTTAGAGATCGGGGAAAAATTGGTATCGCTCAGCCGTGCAAAATATCTTCCCAATGTATTTATGATTGGAAATTACGACTATAAGCGCCCCAACCGAGAATATGAGCCTAAATTTTATGGAAGCTGGAACATTGTCCTGGTGGCCCAGTTCAACATATTTGACTGGGGAGCCATTCACCAACAGACGGCCCAGGCCAAGCACCGTTACAATCAGCTCCGGGAAGGGATGGAACAACTGAAGGATGGGATAACGCTGGAAGTGACCCAGGCTTACCTTTCCCTGACGGAAGCACAAAAGATGGTGGAAATCTCCCGGGAGAATATCGCCCAAGCAGAGGAGAACTACCGGGTGACCGACGAGAAATTCAAGCAGGGAGCCGCCACCAACACCGACCTTTTGGATGCCAATACCCTGCTCACCCAGGCAAAGATGGATTATGTGGCGGCGCTGGCCGATTACCAAATTGCCCGGGCCCAGCTCGAACTGGCTATGGGTAAATGAAAAAATTTCAAAGAGTTCAAAAATTGCCTTAATTTCAAAAATTATTTTTCAACAATTAACTGTCTAGTCCAACATGAGTTATCAGACTGCATTTTTAACATTGGATTGGAGATGGATCGGGCTTTCAGCCCTTCTTTTTGGGTTGGGGACGGCGCTGGCGTTTCCTGTTTTTAAACGTCAGGTTCAGCCCTTACTGTTTTACCCTTTATGGGTCTGGAAACTGCTGGAAAAATATTTGGTTCCCCTGAGAAGATTCTGGCACCTCTTCCTAGTAATCTTCGGGATAAATTCATTTTCTCTTTTCGTCAATCTGCTTTCCGGTTTTGGGGTGTTATTACCCCTGGTATTCGCCATGCTTTTAGGCATCCATGTTGGGGTGATCGCGCTGAAAATCGCCGGTGGGGAGTCCTTTACAGCCCTGTTTATCAATCCGGTAGCCCTGTTCGAACTGCCCGCCTCATGGATCAGCTTGTCCCTGGGGATGAAGTTGGGGTACCATTTGTATAAAAACCCTGATTGGGGGGAGGGATGGTCCCATTTCCTGACCTATCTGGAAACCTATGTCTTGATCATTCTACCCCTGCTTTTCATCGCCGGCCTCATCGAAGCGGGGATGATTCGTGCCATGGGGCGGAGGTTTGAAGACGGGGAAGTGCAAGGAGTAGTGGGGAACAAAAAGAGTTAAAGGGCTAACGAACAAAAGTTCTCAAGACTAATAAAAAGTGCATCAATTCAGCCACTCCCGAAATATCGGGATCACTTCGCGACAATTCACCAAAGTAAAAAGAAAAACGAATATGATAATTCTTAAATTTTGCTCTATTTCGATTCCCCCCTTTTTAAGGGGGGTTACCACGTAAGTGGTGGCTTACGCCAGGGGGGATTTTAAAATGCGTGGTTGAAAATATTTGTTTTCATTTGCAAAAATCCCCTTAAATCCATCCCGAAGCTTCGGGAGGTACTTTGAGAAAGACTAAAAGATTCAGAAATAGGATTTAATGGTGAACTGTTATTAAAAAGTAAATAGAAGGCTGGAAAAGGCTGTTAGGGGTTTATGAGAATTATTTTATTCACCGAAAAAGACAGGGTGAGGAACGATGTATCTTCTTCCGCTCCAGTTTTTTAAAAACTAAGGGTTTTTAGGCAGAAAAACAGAAGAGGTGAGACGATGAAAACGATGATGGGAAAAGAAATACCCATTGTAGTTCTGCTGATTGGGTTGCTATTGGTCCTCGGTTGTAGCAGGGGGAATAAAGAATCCAATGACTCTGAGGTCTTTGGGCTGACAGAGGTAAAGGTGGCGCCGGTAAAAATGGGTGAGATCAAAACCACCCTGTCCTTCCTAGGTGACATCAAAGCCTGGCGGGAGTTGAGCGTGGTTCCCGACATTCCGGGGAGGGTGGCCAGGATCTATGTGAAAGAGGGCGATGTGGTGGAAGAGGGGAGGTTGATGGCGGAGCTGGATACGCGCGGGGTACGGTTGCAATTAGAGCAGGCCCGAGCTGGCCTGGCGGTGGCCCAGGCCAATTTCAACGACGCCAAAAGGAACTGGGAGAGGATGAAAGAGCTCCATGAAAAGGGAACGATCTCACCCCAGGAGTATGAAAAGGTTCAACTGGGTTTGGCGGCTGCTGAAGCCCAGCTCCAGCAGGCCCGGTCGGGTCTGAATTTGGCCAAATATCAACTTGATATGTCTATTATGAGGGCCCCTTTTTCCGGAATCATAACCGACAAACTGATAAACGAGGGTGAGGTAATCAATCCCCAGATGTCCGTGGGGCCCAAATCAGGGGTGGTAATGCTAATGGATATTTCCAGACTTAAGATTTTTATTGATGTGCCCGAGAGGGAAATTGGGAAAATTACGTTAGAGGACCCGGCATTGGTGAGGGTCAAATCCTATCCCGATGAAGTATTCGATGGTAAAGTGAGTGTTATTAACCCGGCCGCTGATCCCCTCAGCCGATCCTTCTCCGTCCAGATTGAGGTGCCCAATCCCCAAGGTAAGCTTAAGGTGGGTACGTTCGCCAAGGTTGCCATCATTACTGAGCGACATGAAAACACCCTGATCGTTCCCCCTAAAGCGGTATTGAAAGGAAACGTCCTCTTTATTATGAAGGAAGATTCTACCGCTCAACGAAGGGAGGTTCAGGTTGGGCTGGAAGGGGAAGGGGGAATTGAAATTCTGGATGGGGTCAAGGCCGATGAATTGGTGATCATAGAGGGAAATTACGGCCTGGAGGACGGGGTCCGGGTGATACCCAAGCAAAAGATGGAATAATGGAATTATGGAATAATGAACATAATATTTTTCGGCGATGGTTTATGTGAAGGAATTCCAGGTGTTTTCTTCTTGGTAACAGTTTACTCCGTTGTCATTCTTGCACTCTTTAAAGCAGGAATCCATTCAGTCCGGCGCCTGACCGATCTTTCTAATGTGGGTTTCCGATTATCCCGATACATCGGGACGGGAATGACAAGATTACTAACTTTGTTATTAAGGAAATCAGAGAAGGATATTCTTCCTCTTTTAATAAGGAAATCGCTATGAATTTACCCGAATTTTCCGTGAACAAACGCGTGACGGTCACCATGCTGATCTCGATTGTGCTCGTCCTCGGAGGGATTGCCTTAAGCCGGTTGGGTCTGGACCTGCTGCCGGAGATAGACTATCCGGTGGTCTCTGTGTTGACCCAATATGCCGGCGTTTCTTCGGAGGATATTGAAAACATGATCACAAGGCCCATAGAGGAGGCGGTGAGCATAGTGAACCGGGTGAAATCCGTCAACTCGTTTTCCCAGGAGGGCGTGTCGGTGGTGATGGTCGAGTTCGAGTGGGGTACGAACCTCGATTTCGCGGCTCAGGACATCCGGGACGGGATCGGCTTGATCCGGGATTTTCTGCCGGAGGACGTCACGGAACCCCTGGTGGTCAAGTTCGATATCTCCATGATGCCCGTAATGTTCTACGGGGTGACCGGGGAAGATATGAACACGCTTCAGCTCCGGCAGCTTTTGAAAGATGTGGTGAAGGGACGATTAGAGCGTCAGGAGGGCGTAGCCTCGGTGACGCTGATGGGCGGATTAGTGCGCGAAATCCAGGTGAGGGTAGACAAAGCAAAATTAGAGGCCAGAGCCCTCTCCTTGGAGCAGGTGGTTAACGCCCTCCGGTTGGGAAACCTGAACCTGCCCGCAGGTCGAATTACTAAGGGATATATGGAATTCCTGGTGAGGTCCATGGGGGAATACCAGGCCATAGATGAGATCGCCAATACCATCGTGGGCATCGTCCCCGGAGGAGGAACGCCGATCTATCTGAAGGACATCGCAGAGGTGGCCGATGCCCACATGGAGGTTCGAAGCTACGGCAGAACGCAGAAGAGGAACAGCATTATACTCATGATCAGCAAGCAATCCGGGGCAAATACCCTCAAGGTGGGCAATAGGGTGAAAAAGGAGCTTGATGAGATCAAGCGGATCCTTCCTTCAAGCATTCACTTTCACCCCTTCTTCGATCAATCGGAGATCATCAGCAAGATCACCAGCCGAACGGGCGGCAATGCGGTGGTCGGGGGGGTGCTTGCGGTCTTGATGATCTTCTTTTTTCTGAGGAGCTGGCGGCCTACGTTGACGATCTCTTTAGCGATACCGCTCTCCATCATCGCCACCTTTGTCGCCATGTATTTCGCTGGCTATACACTGAATCTGATGACCTTAGCGGGGCTGGCGTTGGGTGTAGGGATGTTAGTGGACAATGCCATTGTGGTGATCGAGAACATATTCCGCCATTTGGAGGAAGGTGAAGACCGGATTATGGCGGCCAAGGAGGGCGCTCGAGAGGTGGGGATGGCGATCACCGCTTCCACCCTGACCACTATGACGGTTTTTCTACCGATGGTATTCGCAAGCGGGATAGCGGGAAAGCTGTCCCGGGGGCTGGCCCTGACGATCTCCTTCGCCCTGTTCGCCTCCCTTTTCGTGGCGCTGACTTTGGTTCCTATGTTGGCCTCCATTATCTTCAAGAAACGAAGGAAGGAGGAGTATCGAAAGCGTTTCGGCGAGACCCAGTTCGAGGGGATCAAGGAGCGATACCAGCGGTTCTTAAGCTGGTCGCTCTCCCACAGGAAGATCGTGTTGGGCATAACCGGAGGGGCTTTTTTGGTCAGCTTAGCTCTGATCCGCATTGTGGGAACAGAGTTTATGCCCGCATCGGATATGCCCTTCGTGGTTATGACGGTCGAGATGCCGATCGGCACCTCGCTTGAGGAGACCAACAGGGTCGTCGGGGAGATCGAGGACCTTTTGATGAACGAAGAAGGCGTTAAAACGGTCGGCGCCTTCGGGGGACTTTCCGATGCCACCAAGATGGATGTGGCCTTTGGAAGCAGTGAGGCGGGCGTCCACGTAGGGCAAGTATCGTCGAGGTTGACCGACAAGAAGGACAGAGCGCGCTCCAACGCCGAGATTATGGACGCCGTTCGTTCTAAGCTTCCAAGGGTGGAGGGAGCCAAGTTCGAGTTTATGGACATGGGCGGGCAGATGATGGGGGGAGGGGCGGAGGCTCCTGTGGAGATCAAGGTGTTCGGGAAGGATCTTGCCAGGTTGAAAGAGATCTCCGAGAGGATCGCCCATAAGATAGCCGGCATAGAGGGGATTCGAGACCTCGATACCAGCTTAAGGGAGGGAAAGCCAGAGCTTCGGATCAGGATAGATAAGGAAATGGCGGGCAGGTATGGTCTGACCGTGGGGCAGGTGGCCGGGACGATTCAGACGGCGATGCAGGGGAGGGTCGCCGGTCAATTGAGGAGCGGGGGAGACGAGTTTGACATCCGGGTCAAGTTCAGGGAAAGCGATCGCTCCAGCATCGAGGACATCGAGCATTTAACCGTTCTTACTCCCCTTGGGGTTCGTGTTCCCGTGAAGCAGATCGCGATGTTAGAGTCCGGGGAGGGTCCGGTCAAGATCGAGCGGGAGAATCAGGCCCGGAGGGTGTCCGTAACCGCGAACGTGTTCGGCAGGGACCTGGGGAGTATCATGGCAGACGTCAGGAAAGCGGTGGCGCCGATTACGAGGGCATTTCCGTCTGGCTATTTTGTGGAGTTCGGCGGGGAGTACGAGCAGATGATGGAGACACTCGTCGTCTTAGGGGCCGCCTTAGCCTTGGCGATTCTGTTAGTCTATATGGTGATGGCCGCTCTGTTCGAATCCTTCACCCATCCCCTGGTGATTATGTTCACCATGCCGTTGGCTTTGATCGGCGTGGTCCTGATGTTGTTGATCACCGGGAGGACGATTTCCTTAGTTTCCCTTATGGGGGTGATCATGCTGGCCGGGATAGTAGTCAACAATGGGATCGTCCTGATTGACTACGTCAATCAATTGCGGAGACGGGGAGTGGAGAGGCACGAGGCGTTGATACAGGCGGGGATGACGAGGCTACGTCCCATTTTGATCACCTCCGGGACGACGATCTTAGGCATGATCCCGATGGCGCTTTCGACCTCTGAGGGCGCGGAGATGCGGAGTCCCATAGCGCTGACCGTGATCGGGGGGTTGATTACGGCGACCGTGCTCACCTTAGTAATCATACCGGTGGTCTACAGCATCGTGGACAGGATCTCTTTTAAGGCCGCTGGAAAGATTAGAGGTATTCTCCACCGGGAGGAACGGCGGAGCGGGGAGGGCCGGAGAAAGAAACGGCAATCGGTTGATTTTGAGCAGAGATCGGGAAGGGATCGGAGGGAGAAAAAAGACTTGAAGTAAACAGTAACCAGTAAACAGTAACCAGTAAACAGTGATCAGTAGGCAAAGGGCAATTAGCGATGAGCGATGTACGAAAGAGGAAACCTTTCTTTATTATGTAAGCATCGTTATTGAATAAAGGGAAGTAAGATTGGGAACGAAGACGATGGGACAGCGTCAGCAGGTGGCCCGGGATAATTTCATCTCGCTCATACGGAG
>JADHWK010000045.1 GCA_016783505.1 Candidatus Zhuqueibacterota bacterium
TTTTCTCCCTGGCAAAAGAGAATTCAAAGGCCAATGGCCGTATCGCCTTTCTCAATGCGGACTGGCGTGACTTTCAGGGCGTATCCGCGATGGAGGAAGATCCAACACAGAGTATCTGCATTGATGATTATATCGGCCTCTTGAAGCGTGCCGGGTGGGAAATCACCCATATCATTGACGCTCCTCTGTCCACCCAGCGATTTCAGCCAAAGATGGTGAGCCGGATGCAGAAAAACCGGACTCTCGGGATAGTTCGGCGTTCACTGATTATGGGGAGAAAGAAATAGGGGAAAACCGCCTTTGTTTCACTGCCACGAGCGGCTATGTGGTAAAAGGTATCAGGATAAAGGATTTGAATGGCAGGAGTGCAGGCCTGCCCCCAAATCCACACATGGGCAGTTTGATAGCAGTATGATGGAAAAATTGCATTTTCCTTTCTATAACGAAGGTGGCCTCAAATAGGATTTTGTTACGGATTCATAACAGCCAGGGTTATTCAATCATAACAAAATGGCCGGAATCTATAGCCTCTCTTAATTAGGAGTATAGGGCAACCATTTGTTATAATTGGAATTAGTATATCCATTAAAGTATTGGCATCGCAGTTGCAATATGATATTAATTCCGCCAAAGACAAAAAGAACACAAATGGGGAAGGGACTCAATCATGACTATCAATGGGCTGATTAAATCTACTAAAGATAAGGCATTGATGGCCAAAATCCTGAATGATCCGGTCCAGACCTGCAAAGAATTAGGTGAGCCCGTGGACATCGGCTTCCTTGACAACCTGGGACTTCCGCTCTTCACTGAGTCTACGGTTATGCAAGGGGGATACCGACCCTGATGAAACGGCAATATCACATGAAGTTAGGCTCAATTGGGTAACTTATGGAGGTAAAAACTATGTTCAATAACTACAAATACGAAAAACCCGCATTTATCGCGAAAAGGAGCACCGACGCCCTCACAGCAGCATTTGCCGGTGGTGGGTGGTTGCATCTAAATGATCCCCATAGATCGGATAAAGCATCGCCTAAATATGATTTGACTGTGAAACGATATGAAAGACGAAATTAATAGGAAAAGCCAGCCACTCCTGACCATTAAGGGGTTAAAAACAGAATTTAGGGTTCAAGACAATAAGGTGCTTCGAGCGGTTGACGGTATAGACCTGGCCATAAATTCTGGAGAGATACACGGTTTGGTAGGAGAATCGGGATGTGGGAAAACGGTCGCCTCACTTTCCGTCTTGCGCTTGATCTCTCCTCCTGGTTACATTTCGGCAGGAGAAGTCTTGTGGAACGGTAATAATTTGTTGAGATTGAAAAAAGGGGAAATCAGAAAGATTCGGGGGAAAGAAATCGCCATGATTTTTCAGAATCCTCAAGGGTCTCTCAACCCCCTATACACTATTGGTGAGCAAATAGCCTCCATCATACGTTTACACAAGAATATATCCAAGAGAGAGGCACGAGAAGAGGCATTAAGACTGCTTCAGGAGGTGAAGATTCCCGATCCTGAAAGCAGGGTGAACGACTATCCCCATCAATTGAGCGGGGGGATGTGCCAGAGGGTGATGATAGCCATGTCCCTATCCTGTCAGCCAAAACTACTTATAGCGGATGAGCCAACTGCAGCCCTGGACGTGACCATTCAGGCCCAAATTCTTGACTTGCTTCTGGAGCTTCGTGGGAGGTTTCAGATGGCCATGTTATTGATCTCTCATGATATGGGAGTGGTGGCCAGAATGTGCGACCGGATATCAGTCATGTATCTAGGGAAAATCGTGGAAGAATCGGATGCTGAAGGGCTTTACTCGAATCCAAAGCATCCATATACTCAGGCGCTTTTGAAGGCTGTTCCGATCCCGAATCCCAGTGAGAAGGCGGCGTTTTCTTTACTGAAAGGAGACCTGCCCAGTTCTATTGATATACCTTCCGGCTGCAGGTTCAGGACTCGGTGCCCCAAGGTTTTTGATCGATGCATCCATGAGCCTGAATTGGAGTCTGTTGATCAAAATGGCACCATGGTTGCATGTTGGCTCTATGAAAAAGAATAGTGGACATATGGAACCTATTGAATTGTGGTATGGCCTCATAAACTCAATGATGATGGAACAGGGATTGTTCAGAGACCTAAAGGCTGTCTATGAAAAGAATTCTCCTTTTATCGCAGAAATAATTATGAACAGCTTCTGTCCCAGCAAGTGCCAGCACTGTATTTATGCTCCAGACTTTCATCTTTACAATAAAAATCTGACCCAGGATGAATGGAAAGAAGCCTTCAGGGTCATTCATGACGAATTGGGATTGAATAGATTTATATTTGATGGAAGAGCGTTTACAGAGCAATGTATTCGGGCGATAGAATATTTAAAGGAAAACTTCGGAGATGTGAAAGTCGGACTGATCACTGATGGCATTTCCATTGGACCATTCGTAGAAAGACTCATCGATTTCCCGCCCGATTGGCTTGATGTCTCGGTGGACGGGCTTGAAAAAGAACATGATCTCCAAAGAAATCATATAGGTGCCTTTAGAAAGACATTTGATGTTTTAATTCAGCTTAAAGACTCTAATCGCTTTGATAAGATTAACATCTTGAGCTGTTTGACTACCTTAAATATTGGCTCAATCTTGGAAATGATAAGATTTTTGAATGCCAAAGGCTTTAAAAATTTTTTTATAACACCGGTGAGCGTTTTAAAGGGATATCGCCCTGACCCAGACCTTCAACCGCAGAGGGAAGAATTTGTCAACTTCCTCGATGAATTTCTGATAACGTCAAATACTTTGTTCGACACATGGCTCGAAGTTGACATTTATGAGGCCATATACGCCAATACCATCAGACAGCTAAGGCCCCAACTTTTCAATGAGTTCATGATGGAAAATGACCATCTTGAACTTGTGAAAGCGCACGGAAATAATGAGGTTCATATCTCCTATTACCCATTGTCCCTAACAGGTGTTCGAGAGTTCATTGTAAATTCCGATGGAAATATTATCCCACCAAAGGTCGTGGCAATGGGAAAAATACCCAGGGAGTTTGTTTTTGGGAATTTATTGGAACTTGGAGGAAAAGAAGAGAAATTCGATCAGTTAATGTCCAGCCAGGCCTTTTCCTTCTACATGTCAGAGTTATTGAGTGAGAAAGCCTTGCTGGGACGAGATAATGGGGGAATACCAGGATGAAAACAATAAGCATAGGAGAATATCCTTCGATCGCCAAGTTCTTATTAGAAAAGCTGGCACAGGACTCTCTTTTGATGCTTACGAAGAGGACAATGATATGCAAGAAGAATTAATGGAATATTTCAGAGACGCTATTGATCAACAAACAGAAATAATAACACGATATTACGGAAACCTTGATAACACGAAATTGCTGCTCCAGGAATCCGTAGTGGGAAGATCCGGACCACATCTGCAGAAGCCGGCCAAACTCATATTGAAGCGTCTTTAAAGCTATGGAATCATGAAGGAGGGAAAGATGGTTAGAAATTTTGCAACAAACATTGGAAGCAACGGAAAGGGAAAGCCGTTCAAGGAGGGCACCGAACCCCCAAAAACAAAAGGTGGAGGCCTGCGATGAAAATAGCAGACGGTATCACGAATCGCACTGAAAGTTCAATGGGGAGCACCATGCTAAATCAAGAACTTGGTTGCTTAAGAAAAACAGGTAGGCTACTTACGGGACTGTTCATTGCGGTTTTGATTTGTGCCTTCCTGCCTCCCGCGGCACAAGCCATGAGACTGGTTTTTGGTTTGGATACAGCTCCTGAAAGGTTAATTCCCATCAAAATCAAGAATCCGCAGACCTTTCCGGTCAGCATGCAGATATTCCAGGGGCTGTGCGATTTGGATGAGAAGGGGAGTGTTATCCCTTGTATTGCCGAAAGCTGGGACACAAAAGATTACAAGACCTGGCGCTTTCACATCAGAAGGGGAGTTTTCTTTCAAAAATCTCCGATCTTTCAGAATGGGACAAGGGAAGTTACAGCCGAAGATGTCTTGTACTGCCTCACTCGGTTCTGTTCAGCATCCTCTTACAATGCATTCTTGTTGATTGATTCGGTAATAGGCGCTGCTGAATACAATCAAGGCAAGGCAGAAAAAGTAAAGGGGTTGAGTTTGCTCGACAAATATACCATTCAGATAGACTTGCTTCGGCCGGAGCTGTTTTTCATCAACCGTCTTAGCACAGCCCTGGTTTCTGTTTTTCCAAGGGAAGTAGACAAAAAGGAATACGGGGAAAAAGTCGGGCTATCTTTGGTGGTGGGCACAGGCCCCTATGTACTTCAATCAAGGACAGAAACAGAGGTGGTCCTCAAAAGAAATGACAATTATTGGAACACTGCAACCCAACCTCATTTTGATGAGATCACCTTTCGAGTGATAAGAAATGATCAGATGCGCCTGGTTAATCTGCAAAGGGGAAACATCGATCTGATGGTCCTGCCGAGTAGTCTGTTTCCATCGGTTTTCAATAGGAACGGGACGTTGAGGGAATATATAAGCAAAAAATTCCAAATGAAGATTGCTGCCACTTTCAATACCCATTTCCTCGGGATTAACAACACAGCGATTCCTGATGTGAACCTTAGGCGGGCGATGTTCTGGGGGACGAATAGAAAAGAGATAATTGACACCATCCTTTATGGATATGCGGACCTGACTGGCGGCCCGGTGCCCCCTGGAATAGATGGATACAAATCACCCTTTACGGATAGTTTATTCGACCCTGATAAGGCAAAAGCCTATTTGAAGAGAAGTAATTACAGAGGAGAGCCTTTAGAATTGCTCCTCTATGATATCGCAAATAGCGAACAAGTTGGGCAGATATTTCAGGCCCAGATGGCCAATGTTGGGATTCAAGTCGTGTTAAAAAAGCTGGATTTTAACAGCGTCATTAACCGTATGGTAAAAGGGGAGTGTCAGCTTTTCAGCATGTTTGCCGAATATGTATTCTCTTCCCCACAGCCAATCCTGATCAATCTTTTTTCATCTTCCAAGATCCCCGTCCCTAATGTTTTTCACTTTTCAAACAGCGCGGTGGATGCCATGTTGAATTCCCTTTACACGATTACAAATGAAAAGGAGTCGGTAAGGGAATGTTCCCGGATTGTGGATAGGATTATGCAAGGCGTGCCGGGCGTTTTTCTTTACAGGCAAAAGTATGTTATTCTCTACCCTAAGGAAATGACTGGCCTCGAAGTCAGTGGAAATAATCATTATTTTCTCGAAAAGATGAAGATTGGGCGATGATATCCTATTTGGTGATGCGGTTTGGTTACTACCTCTCCATATTCCTGGGGATCATTGTTTTTTCTTTTCTCCTCTTCCATGTCATACCGTCTGATCCTGCAAGAACCATTTTGGGGCCCAACGCTGATCAAGCACAGGTTGAACAACTGCGTGAGAAACTGGGGCTTAATGAACCCCTTTATCGCCGGCTGGGTTACTATTTAGTAAATGTGGCTACCCTTAAATTTGGCCATTCTTATGTTGACGGCAGAGATGTCTTTATTGAGATTGGCAGGAGATTTAAGGTCACATTGTCTCTGATCACGGTTTCCATGGTAATCGTTTTTGGGTATCTGGCTGTTACAATCCTGACATTTCGTTTCTCTTCACTTCAAAGATGGTCCCATGCCATTGATTTCTTGATTTCATCCCTGCCCGTGTTTTTTAGCGGAATTATCGGCGCGATATTTGTTCTCTATTTCTATCCGGTCACCTCCTTTTCGGGCAATCTGAACTCAGTAAACGATCTTATTTTTCTAATTCCTCCTGCGCTGGTTCTTGCCTTTTATCCTATGTCCATTCTGTCGGGGATATTGAAAGAGGAAATGTCTTTTGTCCTGCAGTCCCTCTACATAACAGCGGAGAAATCCTGGGGGTTTTCAGACATTACGATATTGTTCAAATATGCTTTGAAAAACTCGCTAATTCCCATATTGTCCGCTCTATCAAATATATTGCCAATGCTTCTGACAGGCGCTTTTATTGTAGAGATCATCTTCTCTGTTCCGGGCATAGGAAGTATTCTGGTAAAGTCAATTCTTGAGCAAGACTTCCCCATGCTCGAATGTACAGTCATCGTCAATGGGGCCTTTTTTGTGCTCGTAAACCTCGGATTTGAGTATCTGTATCCGCTGCTGGATCCCCGAACAGTTAGAGGAAATAAAATATGAATCGGCAGAGGGGCATCCTCTATTTAATGATCTTTATGGGTATGCTCTGGATTGGAGGGGTCGTTTGTTCTAAGTTTGCACCACATAATCCCTTGGAGATTCTTCTGTCGGAAAGGCTGACTCCGCCTAATAAAACCTATCTCTGCGGGACGGATGAACTTGGTCGTGATATCTTCAGCAGAATTCTGGTCGGCTTTTCAAATACCATGAATGTCTCCATTATGACCCTATTCTCTTCCTTTTTCATAGGGGTATTAATCGGGCCACTTGCCGGTTTTTTTTACAACACGGTCATTGACAGGCTTTTCAACTGGGTCGCAGCCATGCTCTTTTCCTTACCTTTCTTACTAATCATTACGGCGTTGATGAGTTTGCTGGAAAAGAACCTATTTAACGCGTATGCAGTGATGACCGCCATTATTTGGGTCAGCCCTGCGCGAATCGTAAGAGCAGGCGTGATTAAAGCAAAATCCGCTACCTTTGTTGTGGCAGAGCGAGCCATGGGGAAATCTGAATCCACGATTCTCTTTCGGTCTCTCATACCGATGAGCATCCGACCGGCCTTTATTTTCTCATTCAAGTATTTTCCGGAAATTATAGGCATGGAGGCGGGACTTTCATTTCTGGGATTGGGTGTTCAGCCGCCCCACCCAGGCCTGGGCAAAATGATTTTTGACAGTCTAAATTATCTTTATTCAGGCTGGTGGTATGCATTCTTCCCCGCCTTTTTTCTCTTTGTGATAGTCTTTTTGAGCAATATGGTTTACCGCTGGGTTTCTGGAAGAGCAGCGTACACACGCCAGGAGGTCTAATCCAATGGCAGAATTCTATAATAAATTTTATCGAGAGGAATTCTATGTATTAAGCGACCGTTTACCGAATAAGTTGGCCAAAGACCAATCACTTTTCCTAAACACCTTCGATTATCGCAATCGATGTGTAAACTTCAATGCTATTTCACCGGATAAGAGACGGTTCGAAGATGGGATATTTAATGATGGATTCATGGAGTTCTGCAAAAAATGGAGCCATTTTGATCACTTTAAGAAGCAGATTAGAGAATTCTATAGAAAAAAAGGTGATAGCTATATCAGTATACTCGATGAATTCACATCGAAAGGACAAGCAAACGAGAGTGAAAAAATTAATTTACACTATCACTTAGTTGAACTTTATCACTCCTTTCCAAGTAATCCCGAAATGTACCTCGATGGAATACTGAGAAAACTGTCAACTCAATTAGCCAAGAGAAATATTAGATTTAGGTATGCAACCATAGATCTTGTTGAAAAAGAAAAATGTGACTTCAAAGATTTTCCATGGGTTAAAATGACGTTTTTTGATCCGAATGAACCCAGCGGGGTCATTAAAATAAAAATTGATTCCGAGCGTGAATCCGAGCCTGGAATAGAAGAGATACTGGCAAGCCAGGAGACTCTCGATATCTTAGAAAATTGCCCACCCCCGAAAGAAACCGAACCGATGAATTCGCGACCCACTACCAATACTGATGAACGGTTTAAGCCTCATATCTTGCATAACTACCTTTATCCTCTCTTTTCTAAGAAAAAGAAAGACTTCATTGGAGGTGATTGGTATATTGACGAACCTCCTAAATCGTTTTTGGTAATGCCTATCTATTCAGCCGATTTTCATGATGGTGATTTTGGCACGATTATTGGCTACTTCTTTTTGCCTTTCACATCCAAACAAGATAGAGGAAAATTCTTGAAGAATCACAAAAATGAATTAGATAAGTTATGGCAAACATGGACAACCTTGACACTGCAAACCTTGCTCGAAGGGAAAAAGCACTTAATCTCAGACCACGATCTCCGGCACGATGATAGTCTTAAAGATTTTCTGGATAGCATAGCTTTTGTGCAGGACTGGGAAAGAGTGTTGGTTTTCGGCAAGGAAGAAGCGACCGAGCCAGAATACTGCTTTAAAAGATTTAAGGGAGGGAAGGATGGCAAATGGTTGTCCTACGAAGAAGTTTGGGATATTTGTAGAAATGGCAAAAAGGGAAAGTGTAATGGATGCATTAAAGGGTTTGGCAACAAATCGGTGAAAGACCTTTTTATGTCAAGTGGAAGAGACCCCTCACCTAAAAAAATCTATAAGGACTCAACAAATGATAAGTGGTTTTTCTTCCTGTATATGGACCATATTCTTGATCCAAGAGTTTTGCCATCTATCGAAGAGGCAGATAAGGCAAGATATTCAAATCACATCATTTGTTTTGAGTTTCCAGAATATACCTTCTTCCCCACGGAAATCTGGGAAAATGAGGAAGAGGCAGTGGAAGAGCTTGGCGATCACTATGTCAAAAAACTCCTTCCGAGTTTTGATAAAGTGATCTTGAAAAGAAGGGTTTTGAAACACAGTATAAAATCCGCAGTAGCTGCCATTATGAGCCGAAACATGTCTCATAATATTGGGAGCCACATACTTGCCAGGATCAAACTCGAAGAAATTTCTTGGAAGGTTAAGGATGCTCTGAAGAGAGTCAACGATGATAGGATAACGGATATATGCAACTTGCTCTTTGAGGAATTCCACCAGTATATCCAGAAAAAGAGCGACTTTCTTGCCGAGATCTCAACAGAACCATATATCTCACCCCGTTCGGCCTTCTTTTATAAGGACGTAATCCTGCCCCTAACAGAGAAGATCCTCCTATTGGACTATATTGCCAGAAACGATGGGATAAGGTACGAGCAATTGTCTATAAGGTTTTTTTCAAAGTCCAGGTCAAGAGGCTGCTGTTGTGAATTAGCGCCTGTAAAATACGAAGGAAAAGAGTGTTCCGAGAATGATAATAAGCCGAAGAAAGTGCCTTTTCATAAGGTATGCCTAGATTGCGCTGCTGAAGAAGGTTACGCAGTTGATGATGTGCGATATTATGTAAATGGTGTTAAGAATTCCAATTATGATGTAATGCTTGATCTACCTGGGAGCGTGGGTGAGTTTGCAATTTATAATATCCTTGAGGCTATCATCCGAAATTCTGCAAAGCATAATAGCTCAAAGATAGATAATGGTACTAAGCTTGAGATATCAATCAAGGTGGAAGAAGATGAGGACCCCGCCCTTTACATCTGCACCGTCTGGGACAATCTCAGCGATGAAGACCTAATAAATAAGATGAATGGGTATATTGAAGAGACAATTGTGGATCAGAAGACTGGAAAGCTAAGGCCCCAGAACTGGGGTATTGCCGAGATGAAGATCTGTGCCGTACTCTTGCAGGACAGATCCTTCGAGGAGATGGAGAGTGATCCAAGGCGATTTCTTGAGGCTGTGCAAGTTAGCGGTAACAGGCTTGGATACCGTTTCAAGATCCTGCGGGCAAGGCGGAGCTTGCTCTTGTTAGAAAATACATGGGATAAGCTCTGTAATGGAGGTTAAGATGAACGGGGTTGAATGGGAAAGGCTTGGATGTTTTCATAAGGAGGATATTGGTGGAGCCGTTGTATCTTTTGGAGGGTATATCCCTTTTGAACTTGTTATATTTGATACGACCTCTCTTGATCATAGTGCGGTTGAAAAGTTTGCCATTGAAGTGAAAGAAAACCTCCCCTACATGGGGAACAGAATACTGATCCTTATAAGGAATAGCGAAATTCCTGCCTCTCTGAATGGTCTGGAAAGGACCTGTGCCATCTGTTGTAAGGACGATGTCTGCAAATCCCTTAATTCTAAACCACCGGAGCTATGGCCTGGGATACTCCACTACATGTGGTTAAAGGGGATCTCAGGAAGGTCGGACTGGAAAGTCCATATCAACCTGGATGTATGGGAAAAGGATCGTTTGACTGACCAATGGAAAAACATAGAAAGCAACATCTCCAAATTCCTACCTGGAATTTCTTTGACTGCCCTTCATAAGAAAAGGGAGCATGACAAATCAAATGAATCAAATGGAAATAACCCAGACCTCCAAGATCACAGTATCGTATTCGATAGGCACGCTGTATTTTGGTATTCCATGGAATCCTCCCTTAAGGATTTATCTTTCAAGGGGCACTACGAGGAATGGGGCATAAATTCTCCTTTATATCTTAGCCTATTTAACCCGCCGGAATCTGTGGTTGCTCAAATAGACCTTGTTGTAGGTCTCCTTGAGACCTCCTTTTTCAAGATCCTGGTGGTGGATGAACGGATTGGAGAAAAGGCCCTTGACTCTACGTCAGCGAATATGGAAAGGTTCAAAATGCTTGCCAATATGGGAGTTTTTATTGTAACCCATGTTGGCGATACCCCCGTTGGCAAAGATATTTCCGAACAGGCATTCAGTCTCACAATACATAATAATACATTGTCTCTTATGCGGAACGGAAAAGAGTACAAACAGTTCCATTTTCTGGTTATTCACCAAGGAGTCATAGAAAACGAAGAGGTAAGGGCATTTCTTGAGAAAGGCTTGGGTTTGGATAAGAATTGCTCTCCTGAAGATCTTGTAAGAAAAATATCTCATTATGTTCCGTTTGTGGTAATTGACTCCGGGAGGGGTATACCGGCAAATATGCCCCAGAATGCCAAATTCCTCACCTTTTCTGCCCTGCAGGATATGATTCTCAGGAAAAACCCCGCCAAATATCAATTAATCCAAATACTTTTAAGACTTACCAGGAGGAAACGATGAAGATAATATTCTTTTTTACCCACAAAAGATCTGAAATAAGAAACATGGGTGACCGGGATCCCCCTGGATTTAATGTTGATGATACCTCGTGTCCCATCCAATTGAAATCTAATGGAAGACAAATAGTTTATTATTTCAAAGTTGAATCTAATGTAGTGAACTGGAAAGAGAAAGTAACGGAGATAATAAATCATTATAATCTCGATTCTGCCGAATCCATCTACTTTTTTCATTATCAAACTATGAAACCTGAAACGATTAGGGGCAACCTCAGTCTTCATGGTAAAGTCGTCGAAAAATTTACAAGCAGTGGCGACACGCGAGAGCTTTGGGATCAGATAACGGGAATAAAATGTGTTTGTCAAGGTGGGAAAGTAAGTGAACCTCAAGTATTTGAGAAAATATTCGATGAGATATGGAACAGATACAGCGTACGCCCAAGAATTCACCGCCTCCGCTATGGAATCCTCTCTCCCCTTGTTGCTCTTGACCTGATTAAACAGGCTGAAGTAAATAGCTCGTCGGATAAGAGCACTGACTTGAGTACCCTAAAAAACGAAATCGAGACAGCTATTGATAATCTTGGTGAGTCAATCAAAGAATTTTGTGAACTTCCAATTAAATGCGATGAGTTCAAGGATCAACTTGAGAAGTTGAGGAAATATGAAAAATACTCTTCGTGGAAGGATTACCATAAGGAACTTAAAGAAGTTGCTGAAGGAATGGAAGAGCAGATTGCAGCGATTGAATCTTGATGAAGCCACTCAGGTTAAATGGGGGAACCGCGATTCAATCCCAGTACGATCTGCCGGATCTACGAGGCAGGCTGAGCAGGCAAGAAGGCACAGTGAAATCTATTAGGAGACTGTATCTTGGCATTCACGCTTCAGCCGGCCGCAAAGGATACTCTAACAACCGGGAAAGCATCCTGAATGAGATGATTTCCACCCTTGCGGATGAGAGCACAAGGATGGGGTTTGCCCTTGCCTGCCCGAGGAGAGTGGCGCCGGATGGAATTTTGTGGATGGCTGATTTGATAAGAAATACGCTCCACGCTATTTTCCCTGAAGCGGATAAGCTGGAAATCGTTGATGCTTATAAGGACACAGAAGGCCATGGCACCATGCTGGCCGGGCTTGAGGAGGTGAAGGCAAAGAGAGCCAAAGGAGGTCTGAGAAGGGCTGTGGTAGTCTATGGATTTGACAGTGACGAGCGGATCAGACAGAACAAGAGCGGCTCTATTTTGGACGCCCCGGGTGTGTTTTACTTGAGGCTGCCCGCCCTTCTCTCCGATATTAAGAAGGTTTTCGATGAGGCGGCCAATATTCAAGTTATTGAGAACAATGCCATTGATGAAAAGAGCTTCAGTGATTATGCCATCCGGGAGATTAGTGCCTTCAAACACCGGTGCGACAATCTATGGATTTCCATGGAGATGAATGCCAACATTGCCAAGATGGACCTTGATAACTCGCCTGAAACTATGCCAAGCGAGCTTTTTGAATTCAAAACGTCCCATATTGAAAAGCTTTTAGAGGAATACCGTAAACTCGATCCAGTAGTGAAGCGACTTGGGATTGCAGATGCTGATAAAGTGACGGGTATGATGGATAAAGTTATTGGTGTAGTAAGACAAATACAGGATAAGAAGACCTCGCCCCCAAAGGCTTTAAATCTCGCTTTCGTATGCGTAGAAAAAGGGAGGGCTCTTTCAGCTATTCTTGAGAAGGCAAAGGAGTTGAAATATGGCAAGTAAACGCGTTCTTTTTATAGATGACGATTTTAGACTTTTTGAGAAGGCATTGCGTAAACAATTAGGCAAAGCTGGCTTTGAGATCAGATGCGAGGAAGATCCTTTCAATGTCCTGAGAGTTATTTCATCTTACCATCCTGATGTCATTCTTCTGGATATCCTCTTCCCCGAAGGCTACTTGGGAAAACCTACCCTCGAAAAGATCAAGAAAAAACATCCCAACATGCCGGTAATGATGATTACCGGCACCATGGATAAGTCCGAGTACAAATCAGAGCACTATTTGCTGGCCGACTACCGCTATTCGAAGGAGGCCTTAACAGCAGGGGACTTTTCAGACCTTGCCGCACAACTGAACAGGTTGATTGAAAGGGCAGAGGCTCAGGAACAGGGAGATGAAGATAACACTGGGCTGGACAGTTTCGGGTTCATTGTCGGAAAGTCAAAGGCCATGCATGAGGTGGCTGAGATGGTGGAAAAGGTGGCTGATCAGGAACACACAGTGCTCATTACCGGTGAATCAGGGACCGGCAAAAAGCTTGTAGCCCGTTCCGTACATGACAAGAGCAGACGTCAGAACCGGAACTTCGTGACTATCGTTTGCGCGGCCCTATCCAAGGAGCTTCTTGAAAGCGAACTCTTTGGACACGAAAAGGGAGCTTTTACAAGCGCGGTTTCAGATAAGAAAGGTAAGTTCGAGGTTGCAGGAGATGGGACCATCTTCTTGGATGAGATCGGTGATATGCCCCTTGATACCCAGGTTAAGCTGCTCCGTTTCGTGGAGGAAAGAGAATTCGAAAGGGTGGGCGGAAATGAGGTCCTGAGGTCCAACGCCCGAATCATTGCCGCCACAAACCAGGACCTTCACGACCTTGTCGCAAAGCGAGACTTCCGAGAAGACCTCTTTTTTCGATTGAATGTGCTTTCCATCCATATGCCCCCGCTCAGAGAACGTAAGGAAGACATTCCCGTCTTTTTTGAACATTTTATTAATAAAGCAAATGAGGATTCTAGGAAGAAAGTGTTGCCAATCCTTAGAGAGGATGTAAGGTTGATGCTGCTTTCCTATACCTGGCCGGGTAATATTCGTTTGTTTGAAAACCTTATCAATCGTGCTGTTGCCATTGCAGATGAGAACATCCTTCAAGTGAATAATTTCCCCGACCTATCCAAAAAAATGGCTCAAGAGAATGGCGTGCCATCTGATGTACCCTATATCGTTGATCGGATTTTAAAGGGTGAATTGACCTGGTCCGATATAAGTAAAGAGTTTGGCGCCAAAGGAATGATACGAAAAGAGGTACTATCACGAACAATAGATCGCTGGGTAAATGAGAATCAACGTCGGCCTTCTTCCGAAGATTTGGGCACATTATTATCGACTACCCCCGGGAATATGCGACGCATCCTGTCCGAATGTGGAATTAAGCTGACAGAAATGACGAAGTAGACCTAAGTAGGGCGATTTTAAACTCAAATTTTTTGAACCATACTTCATAAATAACAGGTGAAAAATGGCTTTATTAGAAAAAGTCCTGCAGAAACTGTGGCCCAATCTGTCGGCTCATTGGGTCAATGTGGATAGCTTTGGCCCCGATATCGGCGGACAAATCCTGCAGCTCCGGATGAGACATGAGAATATTGACCCCACCCCGATTATCCTATATGGGTTCAGTCCCTTCGAGAGTCTTGTTCGCTCAGAAAAAGCGCAACCCGGACTACTAGTGAGCCCTGGAGTCTACCACCTTCACCTTCCAGCAAATTGGGATCGGGTTAAAAGCATTCTTAAAAGAGCCCAAGAAACTCGCATAGACAGGAAAAAGCTGAAAAGCACGCTGATGAACGACGCTTTAGCTGGCGGTCGGTTGGCACGCATGGAATCCGAACTTGCACATCATATGGGGAATTTCTTAGGACCTGAGAAGCTGCTTTATGGCGCTCACCTGGCTGAAATGATTGATCATGAGATTTTTCAGAAAATCTTGGCTAAGATACGGGACAAACAGAAAACCATTTTAGAAAGTCGGAAAGAATACTACCTATATCGACTATCACAGGTTAACTATACACCCAACTGGGTTAACAAAATCTCTGAACCAAAGGTCACGAGAGGCGAAATCTTATATATTGATGATCACGCTCATCTTGGGTGGGCTTTTGCAGTAGCAGCAGCCTTGTTCGGCAAATTTCGATGCTTTTTCTCTGTGAAAAAAGCCAAAGAATACAACATGGATATTTTCGCATCTTACTTTGAAAATGGTCCTAGTTTATGCGTGATAAACACTGAAGGTATATCAGCTACTGAAAATGCTTATATGGACAAAGCCCTCGCGATTGCAAATGATCACACTTTCATTCAGCGTTTTTCTCTCATTTTGGTTGACCTCCGCTTACGTTGGAAACAAGATGAAAACCAGAACATCAAAGATATATCAGGAATGAAGGTCATCCGTAAGATTCGTGATGCCAATGCGGCTATCCCGGTGATTGTACTCACAGCATCCCGAAAGGCCAAGAACATGGAGAGGGTGTTGGAATTGGGCGCTGATGGATATTTCATCAAAGAACTCCCTCAACCAAATGAAAAACAAGATGAAATTGAGGATTATTATCATCGCTTTGTTCAAGTTGTGAAAGAGGCAATAGATAAGTCTTATTTGGCAGAGGCATGGAGGATTGTGAAAAAGCTGGAATTATATGAATCTAAAGACTATATAAATTCCAGAATGGATTACAACGAACTTCCAGATGATTTTAAGATAGATTGGCAACAACAGGTGATTAGCCCTTTAAAAAAGGGGATCGGTTTTATGCGGAAAGAAAATACTTCTTTTGAACAAGATGCCTTTCAACTGTCTACAATAGCAGAAGCCATCATCAACTTCAATCACCCTAACGACACCTTCAAAACCTTAAACGATAATTATAAGGATAGATATAAGAATGAAGTCGATCCACCAATCAGAATTTACCTTAACCCAAATCCCTACCTTTTCAATGGCCACCTATTGTTGGCGGGCCTACGGAATCTCGCGGCCCATGGTAAACATGAAAAGATCTTTGAAAAAAATGATGGTGAGATTGCCATGTATTTAGGTTTTAGAGCTCTAATAGGCAAAAAGCATACCGATGCCGTAAACCTGTTAAAGAAGTTAATAACTAAGATATTCCCCCAACATAAAAATCAAAGAATCGATCTTGAAACAGTAAAAAATGAGGCTACTAATAGAAGAGAACAAGCTGAAACGGATAAAGATCGTCTATATCTTGAATTTTTGGCGGATATAAATACCGAGGAAGGAAAAAAGCCTCTTGAGCAAGATGAGATTCTTATTTGTGAAATATGCAAGAATCATAACATACCGATAATGCCTTTATGAATTGTAGAGAAAGCTCATGGAACCTATTATAAGGGATGATGTCCAAAATTATTGTGAAAAACCGGTAGTACATTCTTGGGAATTGAAATGGAAAGGCCACATTTTTTGGAGAAACTGAAAATTGGAATTGAGGATTGTGGGTAAGGTGGCTCATAAGAATTTCACTTGAGTGAGGATGAAATATGGGCAAACAAGATCAATATCGTGTGAAGCCTGATACAGATGTGAGTGTTGTTACCAAGGACTATATTAAGAGAAGGCAGGAGGTTATAAAGGATAGAGGTTTATTCAGGGCCATATATTGGGCTACTCTTGCTCCCGTTACCATCGGCCTTATTCTATTTATTCCACGAGTTGTGCGTGTTATGTACCGCCCAAATGGAGAAACCTCTCTTTCTACAGACTTGCTGATATTATTAGGACTGTTGGCTTTCAGCTTGGGTATGGCGCTTGTGTTAACGGGTATGCTAATTTCCAGCATAACGAGGAACTTGGTCTTAAAGGAGATAAGGACAGAAAAATTAGGGCAATACGAGAGGAAGGCAAAAGCTGATACATCGAAAGCTCTTTCAGTACTGGATGAAGCATCCAACGCAGAGAAACAGCTTCCTAAATGTATAGAATATGCCTCCGAATGGTTAGAACAGGCAAAAAATGAATATAAGGAAAATGCATTTGGTCCCTTTTGGGATAAAGTCGAGGGATCAGCCTTGAATTTGGCTGCTTTCTATTCCTCGGTTGAACAGATATCTGAAAATGCTCAAGTATACTATGGAACTTTGAAGGGTCGCAAGCACACTTTCCCCCATTTCTCTCCTCGGCCTGAATCTCTGCCCGATCCTTCTTCCGTAGTTGAAGACTTTAACAGTATTGTGCGAAAGGGGCAAACCAACTTCCAGTTCGCTTCGATATGGGAGCACCGGAAAACAAGAGAAGTACTAATTGCCGGTTTCAAAACACTGGGCCAGGCGGTTAATAATTTAGGAGCAGCGGTAACAAGTTCATTGTCGAATTTAGAGAGTTCAATAAGCTCCTTGGAAAGCTCATTTTCATATGAAGCAGGAATGATCAGGGATACAATCGCTGATCAAGTGGGCGAGATCGCCCGAGAACAAGAGAAGACAAGGGAGACCTTTGCTGAGTTAAAGAAATAGCAAAGAGGCAAATAGCCTCTGAAGTTAATGCACATAAGAAGTAGCCCTGTGTCCTTCCCCCATCCTGATAAGACGTCTTGTACCAGGCAGGTAAACCAGCCCTTGATCAACGAGTGGAGGAAAAGCTTCAGTAACTCTTGGCTGTCACTAAAGGTCCTTCTAAAGAAAAATATGGTTTCCATCGGCTGCGCTCCCCGCCTTGTTACCATCTCATAACACCCTATCACCTTAAATGTTATTTTCCAATCGCTGCCGACCTGTATCAGAGACTTATCTCTCATGAGCAACGTGGGCTTTGTTTGCTTAGGTGAAAGTTTTTTGCGCCTGATTTATATTGTGAAATAGCATAGTTAGGTTTTTCCGGCAGCCTCCTCATTAAAATACCTGCCATTATGACCGCTGTTTGGCATCATTTTCGCAGCTAACTTTTGCTAAAGAGTTTCAGATAACCCGAAACGGCTAATGGCAGGCAACCTTTCTTAAAGGAGGGGAGTAGGGATGAAAAAAAGATTCATTAATTGCTTTGCCGTTATGTGTGAAAACCATAACGAACGTCACCGTTTGATTCTAACACTGAATGAGTTCAAGAGGGCCAAAAGACGGTTCAGTAATGATATAGAAAAAGTCCGTAGAGAGGATATAAGAGATAAAAGAAGACTAACCATTGATAATGGGAGGTGCCTGGTTTCGTGAACCGATGTCTTTGAAAAATAAACCGATGAAAGGAGGTGAAAACTATGGGTAGATATGAGAAGTATCATAATGTCGTCTCCGATCCTATTACTAATATCGTTGACGTCCTAACCGGTACGACTACGACGAAGACTGTCATGGTCGATAAGGAAACCGGGAAACGCGCAGAAGCATACGGCAGCAGTTATAAAGAAACCCTCTGTGCCAATGATAGTGAGACACTTCCCCCCCAATAGTTTAGTGTAGGGCGGGAAGGAGAAAAGTTGATGGAAAAGAAAGAAGTCATGGTTATGAACCTTACACCAAGAGTTGAGGAAATGGAAGGAGCCCGTG
>JADHWK010000014.1 GCA_016783505.1 Candidatus Zhuqueibacterota bacterium
ACTGTTTATTTCGAGCAGCCCGGCCCGGAAAACACCGATCGGACGCTGGAAATTGCCAAAAAACGGGCGGATGAACTGGGGATTAAGGACATCATTGTGGCTACCACCCGGGGGGAAACCGGGGTCAAAGCCTCCCGGTCCTTTAAGGGGTTCAACCTGATCGCAGTGACCCATTCTACTGGCTTTGCCCGGCCAAACTTTCAGGAATTGATCCCGGATAATCGGAAGGAAATAGAGGAAAATGGGGGCCGAGTATTAACCTGCCAGCACGCCTTCGGGGGGGTGGGGAGGGCGGTTCGAAAGAAGTTGGGGACCTACCAACTGGAGGAGCTCATCGCCTACACCCTGCGCACCTTTGGTCAGGGGATGAAGGTAGCCGTGGAGATTGTCCTCATGGCTACTGATGCCGGACTGGTGTCGACGGATAGGGAGGTTATCTCCATCGGGGGAACGAACTCCGGGGCTGATACCGCTGTCCTCGTTCAGCCCGCCAACGCCGCCGCCTTCTTCGACCTGAGGGTAAAAGAGATTCTGTGTAAGCCGCGATTTTGAGGGGAGAACCCATGAAGAATTTTGAGGATTTTGAGACTTATCGGAAAGAGTACTACCGCTTGAAAAATAAGTTGGGCCGAAGACCGATCAGAAAAGAGTGGCTGAAAAATGTAGATTACTCTGAAACAGAATTTAACCATATCTTCGGGGGGTGGAGGAAGTTCCTCGAGGCCCTGGGAGAAAAACGGTCCCATGTCACGACTGAAGAACTGGTAAAGAATTTTCACCGGGTTTATCATAAATTCGGGCATAGACCTTCCATCAAAGAAATGAACTTCCACGGCTTATACTCTACCCATTACTATGTTAAAACATGGGGATCTTGGAGGGCTTTTTTAAAGTCACAAGGGATCAGTATACCGGAAAAACGATTGACCAAGCCGCAATTGATCGAGAATTACTTCCGGGTAAAAAAGATGGTAGGGGAGGTTCCTACTTCGCGAAACATGAGGGAATATGGTAAATACAGTGTTAATAATTACCGGAAACATTGGATAACTTGGAACAAATTCTTAAAGAGCCTGGGGGAAAGCAGGGAGCCCTCAGCAGCCCAAATAAAAAACTCAATGTTCGAAACCTACCACCTCCTTCGGGCCAAGTTGGGACGGATTCCCAAGTTTTCATTGGAGCTTTCCCATAAGCCCCTTAGCACGCATTATATCCAAAAACACTTCGGAACATGGGGTAATTTTCTCAAAGAAGCCGGTGAGATCGTCCCCAAAAGGTATGCCAGCCCCGAACAAAAAAGACAATGGAGCATTGAGCTGTACTTCAAAATCAAGGAAAAACTGGGTCGGGGACCGATGGCATGGGAGTATCGTGCAATGGGGGGTAATCCTTTTTATGTTACCATCTGGGGGTCCTGGAATGAGTTCAAAAAAGCAATGGGAGAAGAGGTCTTGCGCCAACGAAAGCCGGTGCGTAAAGGGAGACGGAACGTAACCCGGGAAGAACTGATAGAGGAATACTTGAAGCTCAAACGGATGCTGGGTCGCCAGCCGTTATTAAAAGACGTGAACCGCCTGGGGGGATATAGTGCCGGGACCTATCAAATACATTTCGGCAGCTGGCTTAATTTTCTCAAAGAAGCCGGTGAAGTCCTTCCCAAAAGGTATGCCAGCCCTGAACAGAAAAGACAATGGAGCATCGAGCGGTACTTTGAAATCAAGGAAAAACTGGGCCGGGGACCAATGGCAAGGGAGTATCGTTCAATGGGGGGAAATCTTTTTTATCTTACCCTCTGGGGGTCCTGGAATGCATTCAAAAAAGCGATGGGAGAAGAGGTCTTGCGCTAACGAAAGCCGGTATGTAAAGGGGAATGGAACATAACCCGGGAAGAACTGATAGAGGAATACTTAAAGCTCAAACGGCTGTTGGGTCGCCAGCTCTTTTAAAAGACATAAACCTCCCGGGGGGATTTAGTGCGGCGATTTATCGAAAACCTATTGGCTGTTGGTCCGATTTCCTGAGGGAGATTGGTGATCCATCCCCCCGTTAGGCGCCATGGCTCCCGCCTGAGGTGGGCAAAATGCAAATTAATAAAAAGTACCGATTGGATAGGGAATAAAATCCCGTGTACGTGACCCCGAAAATGGTTGCCGGGATGGAGGCTGTCTACGGCCGACCGCGGGTGACCAGACTCACCTACCAGATGGGGGAGCTGGAGTTTGGGATGGTGCTTAGCAGCCAGAAGGCATCCCGGGCCCACGACGTTACCCTTTATATCTTAAAGAAGGGCAAAATCGTGGTGATACGCAAGCCCATGCATCCGGCGGGGGTTTACCGGGCTCCCAGCGGGGGACTGAAGCCGGGCGAGGGTTTTGAGGAGGGGGCCAAGAGGGAGGCCAAAGAGGAGACGGGGCTGGACATTGAACTCAAGCGTTACCTTTACCGGATCCAGGTGACATTTGTCTGTGGGGAACGGAAGATCCACTGGACCAGTCATGTGTTCTCAGCCCGGCCTGTCGGGGGGGAACTGATCCCCCAGGATACCCGGGAGATTATTGGTATCAAGCTGGCCACCTTAAAGGAGATGAACACCAGCATTAGGGGTGCGATGCTGGCCTCGGGCATCACCGGCCTTATCTACCGGGCCCACCTGCATGATCTGGTGAAGGATGTTCTCTGAATACGGCTCTGCGATTAATTATTGGTAGGTTTTTTTCTTAATAAATTTTACATTAACCCAGATTCGGAATTTCATTTTTAACAACCCACGAATCAGTCGGGTGCCTGACCGATTTATTCGTGGGTCTTAAGGAGCGTTAGGAAATTTTTACCCCGTAGGGTTTAGTGATGGAGGATTTTTAATGTCCCATCAGTCGTCTGATTGAAAAACCGATGAATCGGTTAAATATATTCTTTTGTTTTGGTACCCACCCCGAGTACTCGGGGTGGGCTTCTTAGGGATTTCAACACGTTGCACCAATGTTATAAGAAAATTTTCAGAATATAGGATTAGAAAGAGGAAATACAGTGAGGAGGTTTATATATGATTGCCACCGCTCATATTTTAATCAACGTGAAGGTGGGGATGGCCAAGGGGGTGTACGACAAGCTCTCCAAGATTACCGGGGTGCAACACGTGGATGCCATCGCCGGCCCCTACGACCTGATCGCCACCGTCCAGGGGGGCGATTTCAACGCCATCGGCAACCTGGTGCTGAACAAGATTCAGGCCATCGAGGGGGTGGAACACACCATTACCTGTAACGTGATTCAGTTCGAGGCCTAGCGAAGCATCACCTCCCTGACCGGTCGGCCTGCCCGGGGCTGGGCGCCGCAAGGCCCAGGGAGACCCGCCTAGGGGCAGGTAGACCAGCGAGTCACGAAGCCCGTGAGAAAATCCTAAATTCGAATATCGAAATACGAAACAAATTCCAATGACCAAAATCCCAATGCTCTAAATACAGAAGCCTTTGCTCCGCACAAGACAGCTTTGGGTTGTTTTGAATTTTGAACATTTGTCCCGAACCTTCGGGATCGAATTTAAAATCAGCAGACTTTAATTTCAGTTCAAAAACCTGACCTCAATTTTAAAATCTTTCTTTATGAAAAGGTCTAGTTGTAACGGCATTAGCTTCTGTTATCCCTTATCTTGCATGCCGGGGTGGTTAAAATGAAGTGCCCTTATTGTGGTCATATCTTTAAGCCCCGCAATCCGGTTCCCACCGTGGACATCATTATTGAGGTTCCCGGGGGAATTGTCCTCATCAAGCGGAAGAACCCCCCTTACGGTTGGGCCATTCCCGGGGGGTATGTGGACTATGGGGAATCCTTAGAGGATGCCGCCCGCCGGGAGGCTGAGGAGGAAACCTCACTGAAGGTTCAGGACCTGTGCCAGTTTCGGTGTTATTCAGACCCCGGTCGGGATCCCCGGCAGCATACCATCTCCACCGTATTCATCGCCAGCGCCCGGGGAAAGGCTCAGGCCCAGGATGATGCCGCGGCTTTGGGCATCTTTACCAGGGACAACCTGCCCCCCGATCTGGCGTTTGATCATGAGAAGATTCTATCTGATTATTTCTTTGAAATTCAAAATTCGAAACAGCGATGACGACGACAACTAAAATTACCCGTTTATCCAAACGGATCCGTATGGACGGGTTTATGGTAAACCCCAAACTATCGGGGTATCTTCGGTTAGTAAAATGGTAACTGTTCACCACTTACTTTAAAGACATATTTTAAATCCCCCCTACCCCCCTTTAATAAAGGGGGAAACGACATAGAGTCAAACTTATAGATTTTCCTATTCGCTTCTTTTACTGAGATCTGTGAAGTAGGGAAATGACCACTCAGGCCAAGCAATATAACCGCATCAAAATCGTCCTTTCGATCCTGCACTTCCTGCTGGGTCTTGCCTTTCTGGGTGTCATCCTGTTTGCCGGGTGGTCGGCCTCGCTGGCCGATTGGGCCGCAGAATGGACCGCCAACCGTTATCTTCAACTGCTCATATTTGCCCTTATTCTGGGGGCCGTAGGGACGATCCTGTCCTTGCCGCTGAGCTACTATTCCGGCTATACCTTAGAACATAAATTCAATCTTTCCCATCAATCCTTCGGCCGCTGGCTGGTGGAGGAGCTGAAGGGACTGGCGGTGAGTTTGGTGCTGGCCATCCCTGTTCTTTTGGGTTTTTACTTTTTTCTGGTCACCTTTCCCAACTATTGGTGGCTTCCCCTGGGAATACTCCTGGCCTTTCTTTCGATTATCCTGGCCCGGCTGGCCCCCATTCTCATATTACCACTTTTCTATAAGTTCATCCCCATTGATCATAATGATGTAAAAGAAAATCTGTTAGATCTTTGCAAGAGGGGGGGGGTGCCGGTATTGGGGATTTTTTCTTTTAATCTGAGCAAGAACACCCGCAAGGCCAACGCCGGGTTTACGGGGTGGGGCCGGTCCCGTCGGATTATCCTCGGGGATACCCTGCTTAAGAACTTCAGTCCCGATGAGATCACCCCCGTGTTCGCTCATGAGCTGGGGCATTTTAAGCAAGGTCATCTTTGGAAGGGCATGGCGGCAGGCACCCTCAGCATCCTGTTCGGGCTGTGGCTGACGAGCCTTCTTTATCGGTTAACCCTCCCTGGTTTGGGCTTTGAAAACCAGGCCGACATCGGGGCCCTGCCCCTTTTGGCGCTGTGGCTGGCCTTATTCGGTCTGGTTACCTTGCCCCTGAACAACGGGTTGTCACGGAGGTGGGAGCGGGCTGCCGACCGATACGCCGTTAAACTTACCGAACAGAAGGATTCCTTCCTGTCTTCCTTGGAAAAACTGGCCGACCTGAACTTAGCAGACCGGGACCCCCACCCGGTGGTGGAATTCCTGTTCTACGGCCATCCGTCCATTAAGAAGCGCATGGAAATGGTGAAAGGTGTTTAATCTAACCACATCGTCAAATCCTTTCTTTACAGTCCTCAGATGTTTCTTTTTTTCTCTTGATTTTTAAGCAGTTGACTGTTATATTAGTCAACTGACAGAAATATTAGTCAATTGATAAGAAATGGGATAAAGTCTAAGACCAACTTTCATTAAAACAAGGATTAATACATTTAGATTGATTGTTGATTGCTGATTGTTATGAAAAAGATCTTTTCAAATTAAGGATTGAGATAACTCCCTAAAGAAACCAATACTGGAATAAAGATCCTTTGATATTTAAAGTAAATTTAAACTAGCAATCAGCAACTGACAATCAACAATCAAAATTAAGGTAAGTAATCTATGCGTTTTGAAGTCTTCTATATGCAGATACTCTGCCTGGGGCTTTTAGTTCTTGCCGCTCACTTTGGCGCAAAGATAACCAGGCGGATGCATATTGGCGAAGTAGTTGGGCAGGTTCTGGGTGGGCTGGTTGTGGGGCCAATTCTTCTTCTTGCCCTCGAAAATAAGTTCCCCGCCTATCGGGAAGCAATGACTTCGCTACATTTTTTCACTTTTGTTTTTTTAAGTATAATTGCATTTGGAATAGGTGACGAACTTAGCATTGATAAGCTGAGGAAAGTTGGTCATGATGCGATTATTATGAGCCTTGTTGAGGCCTCTATTACTTGGATGTTGATAACCGGAACCTTCTTCCTTTTAGGTTTTAAGCCAATAGTTGCCCTTATAATTGGAAGTATTGGAATTGCAACCGCCCCCGCAGTCACATTTGTGATAATGAATAAGCTTGAGATTACGGGGAAGATGAGAAGCATGCTCGGCGGGATGGTTGTTCTTGATGATGTAATAGAGGTTATTATATTTTCCGTGATGTGCCAGGCAGCTCTTTTATTTCAAAGACAAGAAAGTGTTTCCATTGGTGAGATTTTCCTTCCAGTCACAAAAGAATTTGTTCTTGCAGTTCTTTTAGGTCTGGTCGTTTTTATTGCCTTGCGTTTTTTAGTGGAACGCAAATGGCTTAGACCAAAATCTAAAGATGCTAATTTTGACGCTGATCTCGGTCCAGAGTTTTTATCAAGGCTTATTTCGGAAATGCCGGGTCCTTCGGTTGAAGTATTGATAATTGTTGCCGGATGTGTTTCTCTTGGTGTAGGGCTAGCACTCCACTGGCATCTGCCTTTTTTGATTACCGCTGTGGCTTCGGGTATTTTTATCGCCAACCTTTATACCACTGAGGTTTTCAAATCCCTGAGAATTGAAAATACGACATCGATGTATACTCTGGTATTTTTTGCCCTAATAGGAGCCAATGCTAAGATTGAATCATTCCACCTTGAAAACTTCTTATTCATTGCGGCTTATATAGCGGCCAGGGGTTTTGGGAAAATAGGGGGAACGTGGTTGGGATGCAAGATTACACGGCAGAAGAAAAGATTAACGCAGTGTTTACCCAAGCTGATGTTACCCCAGGCAGGCGTTGCTGCTGTCGAGGCATATTTTGTCGCTTCGGTTCTTGGCAAAGATGGTGAAACAATATTGAGTATTATCCTTCCGGCGCTTATTCTCTTTGAAATAATCGGAGTTCTTGTTTCAGAGAGGACACTACTGAAGTGGAGGTCATGGATTACCGGCGGAGGAGAATTAATTGACGAAGAAGAGATAATAAGGGAAAAATTAGAGAAAGAAAAGTTAAATGTCGCCGCTATCCTTAATCCTGATTGTTTAAGGATACCCCTTGAAGTAAACTCCAAGGGAGAAGCAATCTGGGAGCTCATTCGGACTCTTAAAGCAACAGGGCATATCGAAAATCCGGGCCAAATTCTTGAGATAATTCTTAAAAGGGAAAGGCAGGGAGGAACGACATTGGGGGATGGAATTGCAATTCTTCATGGTCGGCTTTCGGGCATCACAAAACCCGGTGTTGCTCTTGGAGTATTGCCAAGGGACCACGGGATTGCCTTCGGGGGCACAGGAGATGTTCCTGTGGATATAATCTTTATGGTAGTGTCGCCCGAAAAAACCCCCGAGCTTCATCTTCAGATTCTTGCGGCTATTGCAAAGCTTCTTTCTAATCATGATGCGAGAACGCGGTTAAGGTATGCTAAGGATGAAACAGAGGTGTTGCGGATCATTAAGGAACATTCCTGATTGAAATTACAAATTTCCATAGATAAGAAAGTTTTAATTCAACATCTAAAACAAAGATTAAGACAACCCTGCGAAGGGTTGGGACCTTCGGAAGGTTATCTAAATTAAAACCAGAGAGGAGGAACTATGCGGATACGGATTGCCAAAAAGATCCTGAAGTACAGGGATAAGCTGAGTTATACCCCGGAGCAGATCAGGAAGGCCGAGAGGACCCTGGCCAGTCACCAAGATCGTTCTAAAAAGATAGCTTTGCGCCAGGCTGAAGAGGAGAAAATCGAGATTAAAAAGGAAGAGGGGGAATTAAGGGAGGAACAGGTTAAGTTGGAAGAGAAAGTAACAAAGAAAAAAGTAGTAAAGAAGAAGGTTGTTAAGAAGAAAGAAGCAAAAAAAGAAGAGGGGAAAAAACCAGCGAAGGCGAAGGAGACAGGGAAGAGAAAAGAAGGAAAGAAAAAGGCTGTCAAAAAGGAAGAAGCAAAGAAAGAAAAGGTGAAAAAACCAGTGAAGGCGAAAAAATCAGAGAAGAAAAAGGAGAAGGAAAGAGGGGAAGAAGAGGAGAAGAAAAAAGTGACGAAAGGAAAGAAGAAAAAAGAAAAACAAGGGAATAATGAGGACAAAAAGGTGAAGAAAAAGGCGGGAAAAAAGCTAAAGGGAAAAGAAGGATAAGGATTCATTAAACAAATGTTCCGGAAATTCTATGATCTAGTGCCGTCCCGAAACTTCGGGAAAATTCCAAAATATTTTAAAACCCGACCTCTGCAATCGTTACGGGCCTGAAGGCCCTGCTCCGGGGGGAACGGTAAATTTTGGGAAAAGAATATGAAGCGAAGCCCCAACATCTGGGATGGGGCTTTTTTGTTGTAAGGTTAGGGTTGACTTTTGGGCTAAAATGTCTTAAATTAAATTTAAAATTAAGGAAATCCAAAATTCATCGGAACGATCTGCAGGATGGAATTATTTGACCAAGAAGAGGATACCGGCGAACGGGTGCTTCCCCCGCTGGCCGAACGGATTAGGCCCCGGATCCTGGAGGATTTTGTGGGCCAGGAACACCTGGTGGGTAAAGGGCGGGTGTTGTATGATGCCATTCAGAAGGATCGCATCTTTTCCATGATCTTCTGGGGTGACCCTGGGGTGGGGAAAACCACCCTGGCCCGCATTATCGCCGCCCAGTCTAAATCCGATATTTATTCCCTGAGCGCCGTCTCCTCCGGGGTGAAGGAGTTGAGGGAAATCATCCGCAAGGCCGGGATCAACCGAAAATCACGGGGCAGAAGGACCATCCTCTTCATAGATGAGGTGCACCACTTCAACAAGTCCCAGCAGGACGCCCTGCTCTCCAGTGTGGAGGATGGGACGGTTATCTTCATCGGCTCCACCACCGAGAACCCCTCTTTTGAAATCATCCCACCCCTCCTATCACGCTGCCGGGTGTTGCGGTTCGAGCCCTTAGGTGAGGAGAACCTCCTCCGCATCCTGGACAACGCTTTGAAGCGGGATGTGGTCTTAACTAAGAAGAGGATCTCCTTCGCCAGGGGGGTCAAGGGGGTCCTGATCAGGCTGTCGGGCGAGGATGCCCGGGTGCTCCTGAACATCCTGGAGCTGGCGGTGGATATGGCGGCGACTTCTCCGGATGGGGTCCTTCAGATTGACCGGGAGATCCTGGAGAATGCCGCTCTGAGACGGACCGAGGTCTACGATAAGAAGGGGGACTACCACTACGACACCATCTCCGCCTTCATCAAGAGCCTGCGGGGTTCCGACCCGGACGGGGCCATCTACTGGCTGGCCCGGATGCTGGAGGCCGGGGAGGACCCCAAATTCATCGCCCGGCGGATGATCATCTTAGCCTCTGAGGACATCGGCAACGCCGACCCCCAGGCGCTGATCCTGGCCACCTCCTGCTTTCAGGCGGTGGAGAGGGTGGGAATGCCCGAGGCCCGCATTGTCCTCTCCCAGACGGCCGCCTATCTGGCTTCCTGTCCCAAGTCCAACGCCGCCTATGTGGCCATTTGCGAGGCCTCAGAGGACGTGCGCAAAGCCCCGCCGGAGCCCGTTCCCCTGCATCTGCGAAATCCGGTGACGGGGCTGATGCGGGGCATGGGTTACGGACGGGGATATAAATATGCCCATGACTATGAAGAGGGATTTGCCCACCAGGAAAACCTGCCACCGAAACTTAAGGACAGAATCTACTATCGGCCCAAGGATATCGGGGAGGAAAAGAAAATCAAAGAGAGACTGGAAAAGTTCTGGAAGAAGCGGAGGAAATGAAAAGTGCATGGGAGCAGATGGCAGGGGGGATGAGAGGAGGATAAATTTACGGTTACTCAACATGTAATTTGGTTTTTAAGGTTGAATCTAATAAATCCGAAATCCGAATACCTGCCCGCCACCCCGAGGACTCGGGGGCAGGCGGGTCGAAATCTCTCAGAACCGTTGGCTCAACTAGCCAAAGACCGAAATAAATTCAAACCTCAAATATTCCGCCGCAGGCGGATTCAAAAAGTTATGGACTCTTTAACAATATTAAAGTATGCGATTTTTAAAATTTCATTGTTTTGGATTTTGAATTCCGATTATCGGTCAGTTGCCTGACTGTAAGGTTGGTTTCTCACGTCGGATAGGAATCAATTCCTATCCTAATCCTCATGTTGTAATCCCGATGAATCGGGATGGTCAATCTAATTTATTGGATTTCCGAAGGAAAGTCTAGGATGGTAATTGATTGCCATCCGATTAATTGGCCGAATCTTAATGCGATTTTAATAGAGAATAATAGATTTATGTTCTATTTAGGACGAAGGTGAGCCTGCCTGCGGCAGGCAGGCTCACCGAGCAAGATACACCCTCGGTCAAGAGACCTTCGGATCAGGAGGGGTTTGTTTAATTCTTAACCAAGATCACTTGACTTAACAATTAAGATGTTTCGGATTTCCCGTTCACGGGTTTATGATAAACCCCGGAATTTCGGGGTAACTCCGTTGAAAATTCATTGCACCATCCACTGTAAAAATGATTTTCAAAAAGTCGCATCTAAATTCATTCCTTGTTTTGATATTTTTTATCCTGGGATTTAGTTGGATTCTAAGCGTTTCAGGGGCTTGGTCTGGGAAATCCCTGATTTCGGTTGACCCATCCGGGCTGGCGGTAGGGGATACCCTTTCGACCCCGGGGGATACCGTTTCTACCCCCTATGCCGACACAACCGCTGTGGATACGGTGAAAAAGAAAACCGCCGGGGTTGACACCTCGATCTTTTATGGAGCAGAGCGGATTGACTTTTTCGTCCCCGAACGGGTAACTGTCCTTATGGGCGAGGCGGTAGTCAAATACCAGGACATGACCCTGAAGGCGGGCCGGATCGAGGTGCTCTGGCGGGAGGACCTTCTCTACGCTGAGGGAGTGCCGGATACCGTCTTTACCGATAGCACCCAAACCGAAGTGGATACCATCCTTACCATCGGCCAGCCGGAATTTGGGGAGCGGGGGGACGTGATGACCGGCGAGCGAATGGTCTACAACCTGAAGACCAAAAAGGGGCGGGTGATCAAGGGGCAGACTCAGTATCAGGACGGCTACTATTACGGGGAAAGCATCAAGAAGGTGGGGGATAAGGTGATGAATGTGGGCCAGGGCTACTACACCACCTGCGATCTAAACCCGGAACCCCATTATTGTTTTCGAAGCAAAAAGATGAAGCTGATCGTGCAGGACAAGGTGATCGCCAAACCCATCATTCTGTATTTCGGCCAGGTGCCGGTGATGGCGATGCCCTACGGTATCTTTCCCCACAAATCGGGCCGGCAATCGGGAATTGTGCCCCCCACCTACGGGGAAAGCGCCCGCCAGGGGCGTTACATCGAGGGGCTGGGTTACTACTGGGCCCCCAGCGACTACTGGGACACCAAGGCCACCCTCGATTTTTATGACAGGCTGGATTTTCACTTCCACGGATACCTGAGGTATAACCTGCGGTATCGGTTGCGGGGGAACCTGTCCACCGCCGCCAGTTGGCTGACCTCGGGGCTCCAGAACCGTAGGAGATGGGAAATTAGATTTACTCATAGTCAGCAGGTAAGCCCCAGCTCACGCCTGAGTATGAACGGCACCTTCGTCAGCGATAAGAGCTACTATGATGATTACAGCCACAACGCCCTCCGGCGAATGGACCGCAACCTGCGTTCCAACGCCACCCTGACAAAATCCTGGCCGGGTACCAAAAACTCAATGACGCTGAACCTATCCCATGTCAAGAATCTGGAAACCGGACAGGTAACCCAGACCCTGCCCCAGCTTAGCTTTCGCCGCTCCCAGGATCGGTTCTTTGAGCCTGAAGAAGAACAGTCTCCCAGGTGGTATCATTCTATCTACTATTCTTACAACGGGGGGCTTAAGAACTGGGAAAAGCGAAACGACCAGCGGGAGGATAAATTCGGCCTCCGGCACAGCCTCGCCTTCCAGAGCCCACAGAAGCTATTCAAATGGTTGAACGTTCGGCCTAACCTTTCTTACAGAGAGGAATGGTTTAATGAATATAAACATTACTCATGGGATGAAGAGGATAGCGTCTGGGTTGCCGACAAGAGGAGGGGTTTCATAGCGAGGAGAACCTATTCGGGCAGCATTTCGGCCAATACCAAAATTTACGGGATGTTTACCCCTAAGATCGGGGCCCTTCGGGCCATCCGACATACGGTCAGCCCCAGCGTCAGTTTCAACTACCAGCCCAAGATTCAGAAAGACCCCTTTTTCGGATACCAGTATTTTGAGCACGGTGAGGATATATTTAAGGGGAGCATCTACGGGGGCACATCCCGGGGAAAGCGACAGACAATGGGTATCAGCGTTGGGAACCTGTTTCAGGTGAAAACCATGCGGGGTGAGGAGGAGAAAAAATTCGACCTTTTTACCCTGAATTTTTATAGCAACTACAATTTCTTGGCGGATAGTTTGAAGTGGGGGGATCTCTCCACCAGCTTTCGGGCCAACCCGGTGCGGGGAGGAAAGGGTATCCTGAAGAGCCTGAGTGTGGACCTTTCGGCCCGTCATAGCCCTTATCTTCGCCGGGGGGAGCAAAAAGTGGACCGGTTTTTCTTTTCGGAGGACCGCTGGGAACGGGGAAAGTTTATGAGGCTGTTGCGGTTCAGCGCCAACACCACCCTGAGGCTTAAGGGCGAAGCTGGGATGAAGGGGGAAGAGGAGGCTCCCCTCGACACCCTTGGGCTGGGCATTGAGCCAGGTGTGGGGGAGGGGGTGGGTCTGGCTCCCTCCATGGGGTTTACCAACATGGATATCCCTTGGAACATGGGGCTGACCCTTCGCTACAACTATAACCCGGAAACAGAGGCTAAATCCTGGTGGCTGAATACGAACGTTGAGATGAGGGTGACCAAAAACTGGAAGGTGAATTACTCCGCCCGTTTTGACATGGTTGAAAAGGACATCGTCTACCACAACTTTGTCATCTACCGGGATATGCACTGCTGGGAGGGGAGGTTTACCTGGACCCCGGGCGGGGTGGGTCAGGGGTATTACCTGAAGATCAACGTTAAATCACCCCAGCTTAAAGACCTCAAGGTGGAGAAGAGGAAGGGCAGGGGGAGTCTGTTCGGGTTTTAGTTAAGATTTGCTGAATGACTTCCGTTTTTCAAGATTGGAACTAATTTAGTTATTAGGTTATTAAGTTATTAAGTCATTAAAAGATAATAAGATAATGTCGTTTTGATGAAGATGTTTTTAGATGTATATTTGCAATTCTAGCCCCCCAGTCTTACGATCCAATAACCCAATTACCAAATAACTCAATTACCTAATGACTTAATGACCAAATAATCCAATGATCCTACCAACGACGACCCTTTTACGATTAAGAATATTCTGGGGGACATTTGGTTAGTGAAGGTTTGTTGTTGACTCTGTGCCTAAAATTCCGTATATTTTAAGGGAGGACTAGCGTAACTGGTAACGCAGCAGACTTGAAATCTGCCGTCCGCAAGGACTTGGGGGTTCGAGTCCCTCGTCCTCCGCGTTTTTTAATCAAGCGCTGAAAGGAGAGGTGGCCGAGTTGGCTGAAGGCGCTCGCCTGCTAAGCGTGATTTTCAGCCATTTTTTTTGTATCTAAATCATTTTTAGCTACCAAATATGTGCATATTTAGCAGAAACATGTCAAATATGGACACAGATAACGTTACATATTCGTAACATGAAATAAAGGAAAGATACAGAAGGATTTAACGTAATCGCAAAAAAATTTTTCTTAATAAAAAATAGTTAATTTTTTTTGTTCAAAGGGCCCATTCATTCATCTTGAGTAGGCATTTTGTTTTTTGAAACTTATGAACCCTGATGGTTTTGAAAAACCGGATGGTATTTTTTGGTATATTATCGTTAAAAATTTAACGGAAATTTTCACCCCCCTCCGACTTTAAAGGTTTTGTGCCTAACCCGTTTCAACCCGGGGTAAAAAAAGCGAAAAAAACTCTTGCATCTTTGAAATTAATTTATAAAACTCCAGGTAGAAGGATTTTACCCTAATTATTTTATGTTGCTTTATGATTATACCTTGAAGTATTAAAAACAGCTTCAGGTTATACTGTAACCGTAGCCTAAGCAAACCAGATTCAACGGAACTTGATTCGGAGCTGGTTAGCCCCTTAAAGATACCCCTGTGAAGCTGCTGATCCCGGTAAGGCTTTTATTGGTTTGCAAACCTAATAGTTTATCCAGTAAAGATTTCAGGGGTTTTTTACTCCTCCATGAAGCTGTTTACCTTGAATCCTTTATTCTCTATGATTCTAAAGAACCGAATATGGTTTTTTGAAATATTGTTTATAAGTAAGATCAAAAAATTCCTATTCTTATAGTTAATTCAAATGAAGCTTAAATTATGCACCTTTAGTCTTATTCTGGTTTATAATATATTTTTTCCAATTTCTATCCAAGCTCAGTGGAGTAATGATCCTTCTCAGAATTTACAGGTTTCCCCCTGGGGAATGTCCCCCCAGGCGGTAACTGATGGGGCGGGGGGGGTGTATATTTTGTGGCATGTAAACAGCTTTGCCACCCCTCAGTATCTTCAGCGGGTAAATAAATACGGTTATATTTGTTGGGAGTGGCCATTAGTAATACAAGGTGAGTGGGGGGGAACCGGTTTTTATCCGTATATTATTGAAGACGGTTCCACAGGTGCATTGGTTGCTTTTAGTGAACTTCAGGTTAGTGGTGAGTTTCCATATCCTGGTCGTGGGCTGGTGACCCGTGTTGACAGCACAGGCAGTTTTGTATGGGATTCTGTGAATGTCAGGGTGAGTTTAACGGATAGTTCTTATGGGGCAGTAGGTATGGTCCCTGATGGGGAAGGCGGTGCTATTGTTGTTTTTATAGTCGAATTTCTTGAGACGATTCCGCTTTATGTGCAGCATATTTCTTCTTCTGGACAGCGCCTTTGGGGGGATAGTGGTGTATTTGTTACTGATGTCGTCTCAAGTGCAGCTATTTCGTTGGTTTCTGATGGGGCTGGCGGGGTGATTTTACATTATTGGGAAGATGATTTTAAGTTTAGTCGAATTGATTCTAATGGGAACATACTGGGGACGACGAATTCCACTATGTTTTATTCACGGATGATACCGGATAGGAATGGTGGAGCAATAATGAGTGGTACAAGATATTCAGGTGGAGATTACAATTCTGTTGCTAATCGTCTTTCTTTTGACGGAATATTTTTATGGGGTAATGAAGGTATTACGTTAGCTGATAGTACAGGAATACAGGGTTCTGGCATTAATATAGCCCTCAATGAGGATGAAACAGCGACATTTGTATGGAGAAAGCCAGTAAATTCATTAAATAATATTTTCACCCAGCGATTAACAGAGAATGGACAAATAGTCTGGAATGAAAATATACTTGTTAGTTTATATCCATCTGAAAAAGTGGGAGGTCAAGTTCTACCGAGTGATAGCGGAAGTAACATTTATATATGGGCAGATTCCAGAAACAGTAATGGAGATCCATTTGGCAGTGATATATATACTCAAAAAATAAGTTCTACACAAGAAAGATTGTGGCCTTATGATGATATCCAGATTACTTATAGTCATCCTTCTCATATGAAAATTGCTACAGATCAACAAAATGGTGCAATTGTTGTTTGGTCTGATGAACCTCTTTATGGCATATTTGCCCAACAGATAAGTAAGAATGGCATTTTAGGTGAGGTAATTGATTCTGTCTCTTCTATTGAAGTAGAAAATGAAAATAAATTTCCTGAAGTATTTGAACTATATCAAAATTATCCAAATCCATTTAATCCATCAACGGTTATTAGATATCAGCTATCGGCTATCAGTAATGTGGAGTTAATAATTTATAATGCCTTAAGTCAAGAAATTAAGCTACTATTTAGTGGTCAATTACCAGCAGGTAATTATCAATCTATTTGGGATGGTAGGGATAATTTTGAAAACCAGCTATCAAGTGGCGTCTATTTTTATAGACTAAAGATAAATAATAATAAAATAAAAACAAAGAAGATGTTGTTAATTAGATAGAGATAAATTGAATACAAGTAAGTAATAATCAGTTTCAATATTTAAACCAAAACAAGGAGGGTCAAATCATGAAGAAGGTTATGTTCACTCTGGTGGCGTTGACTTTATCCATGTCAATGGCCTATGCCTGTGGTTTTAACACTGGCTATATTGAATGGTCCCAGCCCAATGGCGTAGGTTTTACAGCATGCTATTGGAGCGATGGTTTTCAAACATGGATGGAAACGGATGATGGGTATCGTATTTTTAAGGGCTATGATGGTTGGTTTTATTACGCTGTTCTGAACAGCAGGGGAGAATTTTCCCCATCGGATAAAAAAGTGGGCATTGATCCACCTTTAGCTTCATCCTACAAGTTGGAACGTTCTGCTGAAAGAATAGCAGAGATTCAGGCATATAAGGAAGCCTGGAATCGGGGTGCTGAGGAAGGATATCAGGAAAATTTAGCTTCTTCACTTGATGACCCCGTAACGTATAAACTCGGCGTGGTTCTGGTTGATTTTACACCCAGTGCCAGAAGAACAGAAAATGAAAATTATCCATATGGTTACACCAAAGCTCTTTTTGACAGCATGTTTTTTTCAAGAAATCATTGGATTGGTGATGAATTCAGTACGCCACCAACTCCGCATCCTGAGCTTGAAGCTCTATTCGGCAGTTTTGCCGATTATTACTGGGAGCAGTCGTTGGAAACGGTTCAGTTTGAAGGCAGAGACGGAATGCGTTCGATTGTAAATCCAGATACGCTTGTTAATGGGTATTTAATACCGCGGTGGGTAATTCTGGACAGTTCTGCAACTTATTACGATGAATTAGGAGGAGGATGGCCATTCGGTGCTTATACCCTTTTACATGACATGATAAGTGCTGCCAATGCCCAATTAGCCGATGTTCTTGGCGACAGCCCTTTGGATTCTGTTTTTGATAAGGTTGGATTTATCACTGCTGGTTATACCTCTCTAAGCGGTGGAAATTTACGTGGAGGATGGACAGAATATGTGGGTGGAAAATATTATGTGTGCGCAGAGGTGTATGGATGGGAGGGTAATCCAAATTATCCCGCTGGCTTTCGTCATATCGGCACTCACGTTCATGAGTTTGCTCATACAATTGGTTTGGCGCATTATAATTTCTATTATCCCGCTCTTTACTGCCGTTATTTTAATTTAATGGGATATGGTGGTAATGGTCCAGATTATCGTGAAGCCTGTCCTTCCGGTTTTTGTCCTTATGCCCGTGTAGAAAAATTAAATTATGTAGAATATGATACCATTCAAACAGACACCACACTAATTATCAGCTACAATTACGATAATCCAAAATATTACCTTATTAAGGTGCCTTCAAGCAGTCAACGTTTTGTTCTTGAGAATCGCCTCAGAGAAGGTTTTGATTTATGGACGCCAAATGATGCGAATTTCGTATCCCCTGACCCTCAAAATATAGATCCCAATGGCAACCAAGGCGGGCTATTAATCTGGCGTAATAGGTCACATATAGACCTTTTGGCGGCAGATGATGTACCTTATCATGAACGGATGGTTCCGGATTCAGACGAAGATATGCTGAATTTAGCGAGAGATCTTTTCCCTTATAATCAACAAGATGGGGCGGGCAGTGGATTGAATTTTAATGATTTTACATCCCCCAGCAGCAAGATAAGTGATGAGGTCTTTTCCCATATCGCTATTCAAAACATAACCTGGGATGACGTGAATAAGACCACTACCGTAGATATTTACTTCAATGCCTGGAAGGGAAACATTACGGAGAATACCACCTGGGATGGTGACATCTATGTTTATGGAAATATTTTTGTAAATCCCGGGGTAACCCTCACTATTCTCCCAAACACCACAATTAAATTTGATGGGTATTATAGATTGAATGTGCAGGGTAAACTTATAGCTGAAGGGACTCTAACGAACCCCATTACCTTTTGCAAAATCCCATCGACTCAAAATTGGTTTGGAATTATGTTTGAAGATTCAAGCAATGATTCATCTGTGGTTAAATATTGCAATATCAAGGATGCCTATCGAGGAGTAAGTTGTATATATGCTTCCCCAACAATAAGTAACAACACGATTTCAAACGTCACGTATGGAATATATGTTTCATATTCTTCCGCCACTCTGTCTAATAACATAATAAACCAAAACAATAGCTATGGTATATATCTTTATAAATCTTCCTCGACGACTACTAATAATTAGATAGAGAACTCCACTAATTTTGGGATCTATTGTCGTTATTCAAACTCCATCCCTTCCCAACCGGTCCTACAATATAATACTATAGAAAACATTTATAATTATGGAATTTATTGCTATAAATCCTCTCCTAAGTTGTTTGATAACATAATACAAGATAATGGTAAAGATGGTGTATACTGTTATCGTTATAGCAATGCTGAATTTGGAAGTAGTAATAGTGATATTCCTGGTCGTAATGTGATTAGGTATAATGATCGCTATGGTTTGTATGCTAACTATTATTCAGATGTTTTTTTGGGTGAGTTTATATATTTTGGGCCGGGCATTACCTTTGGTGGTTATAACAGTGTTTATAGCAATAGCTCCTATGAAGTAAGGGCCAATTATTATTGTGATGTCCTGGCTGAAAAGAATTGGTGGGGTTCTTATCCGCCTCCTTCCTCAGAATTTTATGCCACCAATGGGTCCTACATAGACTATGATTTCGCATTGGATTACGATCCAAACCCTATTCCAAAAGGTGAAGGTACGCCTGGGGGTAATCCACCCTTATCAGGAATGCAATCTGGAATACAGATCAATTTTCAAGCCTATTCACTGGGAGATTTGCTCAGGATGGCATCCCGGTATAGATGGAGCAACAATTTTGATTTGGCGATTCAGATATGCGAATACATTATATCTGCATCTCCTGATTCCAATGAAGCCCAACATGCCCTGGCCATTCTCTGGGGAGTTTTCAGGCTCTCTGGTATGGGAGGATTTTCTGCTTGTCTTGATAGCATAATTATATCTTACCCAGATTATGAAATAAGCGGGATGGCTTCTGAAATACTTGCCTGTTTATATGTATCTGAAGGATTGATAGAAGATGCTTTAACCCATATTCAACGGATAAGGGATAATTTTGCCGGTTCTGAGGTTCATAAATATGCCCTGTTTGATTTGATAAACATTTATCTTTATGAGCAGGGTGATTTGGATATGGCCCTGGAGACCTTTTCTGAATTATCGACCCTCTTCCCCGACGATGAGTTAGTGGAATTAGCCCAATTGCTGATTGATGATTCTGGATTGACATCAATGGGTAAGAGACTTCCTGAAAGCGGTATGAGCTTGTCTGTTAATATTCCTGAGGATTATTCACTATTACAGAATTATCCTAATCCTTTCAACACTTCGACTACCATCAGATACGGATTGCCCGAAGATTCAAGAGTCAGTGTAAAGATTTACAATATAATTGGCCAAGAGGTGGCTACTCTGGTTAATAAGCCCCAGGATAAAGGATATTACACTGTCAACTGGAATGCTAACGAGTTAGCTTCAGGTATTTATATCTTGAGAATTGAGGCTCAGGCTCTGTCACAGACGACAGACAAGAGGTTTTTAAAGGTTATGAAAATGTTATTAGTAAAATAGCGAATTCCAAGACAAAATATGAATATTGAAAAGCCAACCCTTTGCGGTTGGCTTTTTTAATGCGATAAATGTTGCTGTTCGGGAAACGGTTTGGGATGTTAAAAAAGCTTGACTTTTTCCGATTAAAGACTTACATTATTAAAGCAAAAAATCATTATCTTTCCTAGTGCTATACTGCCCCTTGCTGTATAATTAAAGGAAGCAATACGTGAAAAATATCTTACCTTCTTTCCCCACACATCCCAATAGTTATTCTTATTAACACACACCCAGGTGGTAATTGGGTAGCCTAATATAGGTTAGCCTTAATAAATAACTAGGATAAATTATGAAGAAATTGTTCATTTTAGTTTTTGCATTCTTTAATGTGATTACCATATTAAGAGCTCAAATCCCCTACCCTGAGCTAATAGAAAAAATAAAACCAAGTGTGGTTGGTATTGAAGCACATGACGATACATTAATCACTTTTCGAAATGGTGAGTTAAGACAATATCACTCTTACGGTAGTGGTGTCCTCATAGCTATTGACTCTATAAATACTTATGCTCTAACCAATGAACATGTGATAGCTATAAAAGATTCAAATGGAAAAACTATACGATATGCCAAAGATATAGTTGTTTCGATTAATATGACAGATATTGGGGCTTTTCCCTGTAAGGGGAAAATAATTAAGGTAAACGAAGAATTAGATTTAGTTGCGTTGAGTGCTACTTATCCAAGTAATATTAAAGAAACACCACTTGTAATAGTTGTTGGGCACGATCTCTGGGAGGAAGAATCAAATTTAAAAGAAGGTGAGGTTGTACTATATTCGGGTTATCCATTAAAATGGGGTCGAGGAGAAATTAATTTACCTTTGACTAGGACAGGTATAATTTCACAATTAATACCGGGCAGTCAAACATTTTTAATTGATGCATTTGTTCAGCCAGGCTATAGTGGTAGTCCAGTTTTTCTACTTCGTAGTAAACCAAATGTTTTACCAGCGCAGTGGTATTTTAAATTTATTGGAATTTGTAAAGCTTATCCGTATAGTCTAAGTCCAGTATACCAAAAAGTAAAATTCGCTGAAATACCAGATGCATATGTTATTGAAAATCCCGGTTTTTCAGTAGTAATAGGTATATCGGCAGTAAAACAGCTATTTAAATAAAATTTCTGTTAACAATCGCATGAAAGGGACTGAAACACGCTACCTCTTTTTAAATTTCTAAGTTTATTTGAATCTCTTTAATCATTTGAATATCGTTTGTTTTTCAGCCCCTTATGCAAAGGACCTTCTATCTGTAATTTAACCCCATCCGCTTCAAAAGTGAACTTGATATATAGATTACAGTGGCCTGTAAACCTCGCTAAATGTGGGGTTTTTTGTTTAACAGTCAATATAACCCAAAAAACACTTGAAATTAAAACAAAAATTTTGTATCTTGAAATATATAGAAAGAAGAAGGGAAGATAGTATGGCAACTCCGCTTCAGGAACCAATAAAGGCTAAGCCTCATTCTCCTGCTTATATGATGCACAAGTTTTGGGCACGACGTCCTCATAATGTCTTCAGAGAGCTAATAGCTAGCCATACTAAACCTGGGGATACCATTTTGGACCCATTTTGCGGTGGTGGGGTGACTGTTGTTGAGGGACTTCAGATACGCCGGAAGGTCATAGGTATTGACATCAACCTGTTAGCTACCTATGTGACGGAGATGGAAGTTACTTCTGTAAATTTGGATGAGCTTTATCTTGCTTACGAATCTTTGTGTCAGGATATTCGAGCCGAAATTTTAGAATTATATAAGACTAAATGTCGCAAGTGTGGGCAAGGAGCTGTATGTGACTGGATTGAATGGAAAGAGCAGAAACCGATTAAACTTGCCTATACCTGCTCTTTCTGTGGAGCTAAGGAAGAGGTGTTTCCTTGTGAAAAAGACGAATCCATTGCCCTAACCGTTGATAGAGATTTTGAGCAAAGGATAAAAACCGGAGCGTTGTGGTTCCCAGGCGACCGAATTCCTGATGGCGACAAGACTGATGGATTGATTAAGGGTGGAGTTACTCATTTTCAACAATTATTTACCAAGAGAAATCTGCTGGCATTAGCGCTTTTGTGGAAGAGTATTGATAAGGTTCATAATACGGAGTCTCGTAATTTTCTTCGGTTTGTCCTTAGTAGTTCTCTTAAGTGGGCAAGCCGTCAAAGTCATAGACGAGGAAATATTATCGAAGGTTGGGCAATGCATGCTTATTGGCTTTATCCTGTAGAACTGGAAATTAATGTGTGGAATACATTTGCAAGGCGTTTTACAGCTATAGTCAGAGGCAAGCAGTTTACCAATGAAATGATAGGTCAGTATTATCAGAGAGCCAAGTCTTTCGAAGATATAGTGAATGGTCAAGCAACATGTTTGATTCTTACCCAATCTTCAACCTCATTACCCATTGGAGATGGTAGAGTTGACGCCGTTATCACTGATCCACCTTACGGTGGCAATGTAAACTACGGGGAGCTTGCTGATTATTGGAGTGTGTGGCATCGCTTCAATGGTAGTGGACTCACCGAGAAATCTGAAGAGGTAATTATCAATAAGCACCAACGAAAACGCCTGTTAGACTATAAGGAGTTACTGGAGAAGGTTTTTTCTGAGTGCTATAGAGTATTGAAACCGAATAGTGTTGCTGTAGTAACCTTCAACAATAGGGACTTAGGCATTGTTGCTGCTTTTGTTCGAGCTGTTACCAGGGCTGGATTTAACCTCCACCCCGAGGGTTTGCTCTATCAGCCGCCCATAAGGGCTTACACCACTACCTTTCACGCCAAAGAGTTAGGGTCCTTCACTGGAGATTTCATTTTCACACTTTACAAAGAGAACCATCATCCTGTCTATGGGGGGACTAACCATAATACTATCAAACAAAAAGTTGAGCAGGCAATCTCAGAGTTTCTGCATTGCCGAGAATTACACCGACACACACAAGCTGACCTTAGACAACAGTTATACCGGATTTTAATTCCGTTTTTGGCTACATATACAGGTCGTAACGATGACACTTATTGGAATGTGGTTCGAGAACTGGGACAGCAACTTAGGTCTTTGGACAAGCTTTTACCAGAGATTAAAGTGTGGTGTCGCAACCGCTACCGTTATTAAAAAGTTTACGGAAAGGAGAGGTAATGGCCAGAAGAGGTAATTTGAACCGATTTCAAGTTGGGAGGGCAGGCAGAGAGAAAAGGTTGCGTCCACTTTTCTGCAACGAAGTCAACAAATTCCTCAAAGATTTTCATTTTGAGGTTTTTGAGAAAGTTGGACCTGACTACATGGTGTTAAGGGGTCAAGAAACTGTGGTCTTTTTTGAAGCTGAGTTCCCAACGGAAGGTAGGTGGCCTTTAGGAGGCGAATTTAGATACGATACCATCAGATGGCCCTTGAGGAAATGGGAGCATTATTGTGAGAAAACACAACAGCCTGGTTTCTATGATGGAAAGCCACTTTTCCTGATAAGCATTAGAGGTGATTTGAAAGATGCGTATTATATCGATGCGCTAACTTGGTGTCAGAAGTCAAACATAGAATATGTTAGAAACTCTGTTTTTCGTGGGTTTCCCAAGACTTACCCTGAAATGGGGAGGGGCATTGAAAAAATCGAGAAATACTTTCTGGATAGGCTAAAAAAAGTTTATGAACTTTAACTGCAATGATAATTCGGGGTTGAATCTGAGTTTGTAAAAAAGTATTAGAGAGTTTCAACGGCTTCTTCGAGTTCTTCTCGTGAAGCCTGTGTATAGATTCCGGTAGATGCAAGAGAGGCGTGGCCCAGGAGTTTTTGTATAACTTCGGTGTCCACGCCTTTTTTTCGTAGGTTCATTGCAAAGGTATGACGTAGTGAGTGAATTTGGTGTCAGACACAATGATAAACCCAAAGATTTCACCCCGATCCCGAATCATCGGGAGAAGGGTCTCAACAGGAAAGCGAGTTGCTTACCCCAATCAGTCCGCCGTCAGTCGACTACCTGACTGACCTGACCGATTCCCCGAAAAATGCCAAAATTCTTCCTGACCGGTCCCTAGAGGGGTCACTGACAGGTTGGACCCAGGAAACGGTCTTGGTGTTCGGCTTCGTTTTGACAACATTTTTTCCTTGACATTAGAGAAAAAACTTATTAACTTAAATGGGTAAAATTCTTGCTATAAAGAAAACTTCTCATAAAGCCAGCAATTCAATTAACCAAACATTATTTCAAGACTTAGCGGAATAGTTAGAGCCGGGGTAGCTCAGTCGGTAGACCGAGTGACTGAATATAATAAACATTGGCCCTTTTTTGAAAGGGCTTTTTTAGTTTCAGTGTTGAACTTTTCAAGAATAAAGTCGTTTGCGGATCCTGATCAATATGCAGTAGAATTTTAGTTGTTAAAAAAGCCCACCTATATTTCCCCCCATAAGCTCTTCAAAATTGCCCCCACAAGTTTATCTCAAAGACAATTTAAGAAATATCTACTACACCCAACCCCCTGTTTACGAGTTTTGGGGTGGGGCACTATGGGGTTTTGAAATTTTTTATGCAAACTAGTGCAAACTCTAGGAAACCAGTGAAAATAGAACGTCAGTAAAAAAAACTTGATTTTTAAAAATATATTTCTTATATTAGAAAGGAAACAGTTTTGAGGGTGCATATAGTTTAGTTTATCAGCAAATCATTTAATATAAACCCAGGGCCGCGATGAGGAATGACTCTGGGTTTTTTTTTAAATAAATCGTGATTAAAAAAAAACTTGATTTTTTAAAAAATATTTCTTACATTAAATAGCAAATAGTTATAAGGGTGCATATAGTTTAGTTTATCAGTAAATCACTTAATATAAACCCAGGGCCGCAATGAGGAATGACTCTGGGTTTTTATTTTTTTAAAATAAAACGTGATTTATAAAAAACTTGATTTTTTAAAAAATATTTCTTAGATTGAAAAAGATATAGTTTTAAGGATGCATATAGTTTAGTTTATTAGTAAATCATTTAATATAAACCCGGGGCCGCAATAATGAATGGCTCTAGGTTTTTAATTATTAGGAGGTCTCAATGGTGAAGATGATACTGGGAAAAGAAGAAGCCGAGAAATTACTTGGTATATCAACACGTAAGGTTTTGGATCTAGCGTGAGCAAGAATCTTCCTACCTTCAAAATCAGTATAAAGAATTTTAATCTGTTTTGACAAAGTCAGGTTGTAAAGAGGTGAGTCATGGAGTACAAATTCGGCACAATCTTTCCGCTTGATGAACTTATTTCGAAGTCGAATAAAAGATTAAATGAATTATTAAAGCCAAAAACCGAAGAGGAAGAAGTACGCAAGGTAATGTTAAATGTTTACCGTAGAAATGCAAGACCTTTTATGTATGAAGCTGTTGCACCAGAGTTGGAGAAAGGTAATTTAAAACCATTTTATCAAATGATAAAAGAGCACCCCATATGGCTAAGTGAAGAATGGGTTATTGATATCCTCTGTAAATGGAGGAATGAATTTATAGAGGCTTTGAAATTAGATGATGAAGAAAAAGATAAAGAAAAAAAGATCAAAGAGTTAAAAAAACGTTTCCGAAGAATCGGGGGTTCTTTATGGCCTAATCCAAAGAAAATATTAGATGGATTATCTGGAGACATCATTGATAAATTGTATCGCGACTATAAGGATAAAATGAATTTGTATAGAAGAATCAAGAGAAGTTTAAAGAGAAGGTGCAAGAACCCCAAGAAAATTCCTCCTAGCCTTGTTAAATCATTATCTTTTGAATATGAAGTGCCCGAGGATGAAATATTGAAATCACAAAAAAAGTCTCCCTATAAGCTTGCTTTGGAAATAATAGCAAAAGATCATCATAAATCTGGCGAGACTATTAGAGGATACTTCAAAAGAATTATGGAATAGGCTAAAAATGGTTACGAAATAGACAAAATTGTTAACCATTTGAAAACATCATTTTTATAGCTTTTCAGCTCTACATTATTTAAATTAAACCCGGGGCCGCAATAATTAATAGCCCTGGGTTTTTATTTTTAGGAGGTCTTAATGGAAAAGCGTATACTGGGAAAAGAAGAAGCAGCTCGATTACTGGGTATTTCTACGCGCAAGGTTCTAGATTTGGCTAGGGCGAAAAGAATCCCAAGTTTTAAGATTGGTAAAGCGGTAAAATTTGATATTCGTGACATTGAAATGTGGATTGTCGGTCTTAAGGAAAGCAATAAAAATTCAGTGTTACTCTAAAGGTTTTTTAATTTCTCATTCTTTTATGTACACCGGATTATCATTTCATGTCGAATATTCTTAGAACCCTGGTGAGAAGGTATAAAGGACGTTACAACTCCTTGTAATTTAAAAAGATGTTTCTTTATGTATGGTGTATTCTTAATGATAAGTTTTATGTATTTGGGGACTTGGGATGAATTGTAATATTTCGTAACCTAATGTTCTATTTTTAATCAAATTGTAACATTAAATTAGAAATTATGTATAACTCTTTGCAAAATAACTTTGGGTTAGTTGACCAAAAGATGATACATAAAATGTAAAAGAATGTATCGATATTTAGCATTCTGTATTATGGTGTAGTTAGTTGAATTTATGTTTATGTGGTTAAGATTGGAGGATGGGACAATGAAATTTACAAATTTACTTGAGGTATTCGAAGAATATTTTGATCGTCATCCGGAATCCACTAGTAGAAGAAGCATGACCAAAACATCGCTGGTATACACTGCCCGGGCGTTTGGCGTTGTTTCACCTGCAGATATTAAAGTAGAATGCTTAGGATCCGCGCCTAAAAAACTCAAGGAACACTTGCTAGCCATAGATGGGAAATTGTCAAAGAACTCTATTCGTAACTACATTAGTTTTCTGAATCGCCTAATTAATGATTCAACAACTGAGGGCATTATTTCAAAAATGGAGTGGGAAGATGAATTGTCGAAGATGTGGAAAAGAATATTTAATTCATTAGAGTCTGATACATCATGTGGTTCCTATAAGTGGGGATTTAGCAAGTTGATGCAGTGGTCAATCAATCATAAATTACATCCAGCAGATCTTTCTAAGGATGACCTATCTAAATTTTGGGAATATTTAAAATCTTTAAGAATTTGTATATGGAACTATGCTTATTGGGGTGCAAGAAAATGGTGGCTAAAAGGCCTTGAAAAAGGAATCTTACCTCCACTTGAATTTCCCCATATGTCTTCTGTTAACAAGTCATACCGGGTGGAAAAGAAAGCTTGGAGCAATCAACTTAAAGGTGAATATCATGACTACCTTAAATGGGTTACTAAAGAGAACAACCCAGATCGACCTAGAAAATGTAATCAGAGAAAAATTACCCAAAAAATTGTTTTGGCAACATTTCAGAGAATTGTTGGATATCTTCATAATATAAAAGGAATTCCCCTTGAAGATATTTCTTTTAAAACAATTTTTAACAAAAACAACATATTAGACATGTTAGAATGGCTGAAACAGCGATTGGGTAAATCGAGTCGATCACACACGATGATCATAAATAGTTTATCAACTATTTCATATCACTATTTAAAATCAGACAACAAAGAGTGGTTCACTAACCTAAGAAACGCTTATCCAAGTGGTCCTGTTAAAGACAAAAGAGATAGAATGGTGACTTGGAAAGATTTGAATAGGGTAATTGATGGAATAGATAGTGAAATTCATAAGGCGGTAAGTCAGAAAACTAGAAAGAAATCTCAAAACTCACCATATGTCCCAGTTCTTTTCCGGAATAAGCTTATGTTTGTTTTATTGGTTTACCGTGGCTTAAGGCAGAGAAATATCAGGGAATGCAAATATGAAAATAATGTTTGGAAAGATTCTGAAGGCATATGGAGAATAAAATTTGAGGGTCAAGAAACTAAAACTGGAAACAAAATTATTTTTCAATTTCCTCCCAAGTTTGTTACTGTATTGGAAGAATACATTGATAAGTATAGACCAGTCTTAATTAAAAATACTAATACAGACTTATTATTTCCCAGCCGAAATGGAAAGGAGCTACCCTGTACTTCAGTTATCAGGTTAATTAAAGGATTATGTCATAAACATTTAGGTAAAGATATCAATCCACATTTATTTAGAGATATCTTAGCTACGAGTTATATATTGGAGAACCCAAAGGATTATTTGACGGTTAGCAAAATCTTGGGTCATAGTAATATAAATACAACGCTAAAAATGTATTCTCATTTTGAATGTGCTAATGCAGCAGAAGCTTTCGACAAATTCTTTGATTCAAGTATGAAAAATAAATCTCAGGATAATAACGGTGAAATTGAAGAAAGTTAAGCCAACTCATATCATTAAAGAGGTGAATTATGGATTGCCCATATTGCCAAGGGAAAACCCAAACAATCAGAAGTCTAAATCAAGGACCTTGGAGATCCAGGAAGCGTAGATGTTTCGATTGTAATTGTGAATTTAATACGATTGAAGCTCCGATTGATTGTTTGAAATCGAATCGTTTAAAGTCCGACAGAGCATTTTCCGAAATGTTCGATCTTGCATTGAGTACAAACCTTGAAGTATTAAGGCCTCTGTTTGAGACTGATTTTTTAAAATTACAATAAACCAAATCCTTAGAAAAACATATTGCTAATCAGGAATTTTATTATTATATTTACAGAGGTAGTAATTGGCATCCTTACGTAAAAGACAGTTAAAGCACGGATGGACTTGGGTTTTAGACTATTCCATTTATGGTAGACGCAAAATTATTAGCACCGGGACTCAAGATCGTAAGACAGCAGAGCTAATAAAAAAGGATATTGAACTAAATATTGCGAAAAGGAGATTCGATCTTTTACCCCAAAAGCCCAAGGTTGTCTTTTTAAAAGATTTTTATAAGGAATATTACAACTTTAGCAAGCAAAGAAAAAGTAAAAACACCTCTTACATAGATAAACATTGTCTCAAATTATTCAAGGCTTTTGTGGGTAATATTAGTTTAACACAACTTAATACACGAATTGCTGAAAGATATATCTCCCATAGACTCACTAAAGTCAGACCTACAACTGTAAATATTGAAACTAGAAGCCTAAAATGCGCCTTTAACCATGCAATAAGGTGGGGATATTTAAGAGAAAATCCTTTTGCAGAAATAAAGCAGTTAAAAGTGAATTTAAGCCCGCCCCGCTTCCTTACATTAGAAGAAATAAAAAAACTCCGAGAGGTAATAAAAGACAAAAAATTTAAAATCCTCATAGAATTTTATTTAAACACCGGTGCTAGGAGAATGGAAGCCCTCACCTTAACATGGAAAGACATAGACGCTCATAACAACACAATTATATTAAGGGGGAAAGGGGGAAAAAGCAGGAGAATACCAATAAAGAAGAAACTAATAGACTTATTGAATACTTTAGAGCCAGAGTTGTTCGATTACAGACCTGATTATGTTGACCACAAGTTTAAGAATTATTGCAGAAAGGTAGGGATTTGTGATATATCTATTCATAACCTAAGAAAAACATATGCCAGCTATTTAGTAATGAGTTATGTTTCCATATTCGAGGTGTCAAAATTACTGGGCCATTCAAGTGTTTTGACCACTGAAAGGCATTATAGCTCTTTAGCGCCTGATTTTCTTAAGCAATCAATAGAAAAATTGCCATATTAGCATAGAAATTGTTACATATCGGTAACATCAAAAATTTTTAATAAAATTCTATCTTTATAAGTATTTGTTTTTATTGAAGGAGAGGTGGCCGAGATGGCTGAAGGCGCTCGCCTGCTAAGCGAGTGTGGGGTTAAAAGCTTCACCGCGGGTTCGAATCCCGCCCTCTCCGCTCAGGTAGGATCGTTCCGATAGGGCCGAAAGGTGAAGATATTTGGCCATATTTTTCCGTCAAAATACGTGGGAAGGGAGATGTATAATGAAATCAAGAGATAGGGTTTTCCCCTCAATTGCCCTGGTATTATTTCTGTTGGTTCCCTTGGTTGTCGCCCGGGGGCAACTCAACTCCTTTAACGCTTCCAGTCCGTCCGACCTGCTTTTCTTGACCACGGCTGACATCATGCAGGACCATTTCTTTAATCTGGGAATAGAAGCAGAATTCAATGACTATTCCCATCCCGTTTACGAGAATGAATTCCGCTACGGCCTTCTGGCAAACTGGGCGTTTTTCAACCGGTTTGAATTGGGCCTGCGTATGCCCTACCAGCTATCCTGGTATGTAACCTTCCATCAAATATTTAGGGAACAGGAATTTCGGGATCGTGGTCCCGATGACCTCAAGATCCGGGGTAAGCTGAAGATCCTCGGTCACCAGGGGAGGGGTCTGAGGGTAGCAGTAGGTTTTGAGGCTCTGAAGACAATGAATCCGAGGGAAGAGGGCGACGAAATCTCCCGACGTTGGGATTTCGGTGCCTCCGGCGTCGTCTCTGTGGGGGGTCAGAAGTTCGGGGTAAATCTGAATGTTCTCCATACGTTCATCAATGAGACTATTGTAACGACCACCTATGGAGAAGTGGGTTTAAGCAATCTGTTACATGTAGGACTGGGAGTGCGTTTTCCCATTTTTTGGAAGATGATCATGATCCATGAGTTGGTGGTCGAACAGGCGTTTCCGAAATTTATTGATCCCGGTTTTATAGAAGATGAGGGTCAGCTTGTGCGTCACCAGTGGCTAACCTGGAATTTAGGGGGGACCTGGGAGTTGGGGAAACATTTCTTTCTGAGGGGGGCTATTACCCTAAGCTTTCTGGAAGGGTCCTTTGACCTGGCCCGGGAACTGGTGCAGATAAGTTATTCGTTTTGAACCTAAATTCGGAAATTCGACACTGACCGAAGGTTCGCCGTGGCGAAAAAATACTGAATTGTTGATTGTTAATTGCTGATTGTTAAAACATAGGATCAAGTATCAATCAGCAATCATCTCATTATCATTTCCATCATTTCATCATAATCATCAGCGGTTCTGACATTTTCTTTTCTTATCTAAAAAAGTCAGGAAAATTCTTGACTTTTATTTTTTGTTTTATTATATTGAAAGTAAACAAACAAAACAATTAAAGAAAAAATAACAAGAGGAACAACAATGACTCAGAAACCTTTGACCACGGGAGATGTTGCGAAGTATTGTCACGTTACCCCAATCGGAGTGAAGAAGTGGATCCGGTCGGGTAAGCTAAAGGCCTACCGCACGCCCGGGGGACACTATCGTATTAACCGGGATGATTTCCGGGGGTTTTTAGGACGATACCAGATGCCCATTAATGAGGGGTTCTTTTCCCCTGGACATCATCGAATTTTGGTGGTGGACGATGAACCAGCGTTCGTGGATTTCATCATGCAGGCGTTATCTGAGGACAACTCCCATTTCAAGTTTGCCACCGCCGGTGATGGCTTTGAGGCCGGGGTGCAGATGGCAGCATTCCGCCCCGACCTGATCATTCTGGAAATCATGATGCCTAACATTGACGGGCTAGAAGTATGCAGGCGCATCAAGTCCGACACCGCTACCAGGCACATAAAAGTCCTGGCGATAACCGGGTTCTACTATCTGAATGATAACATTCAAAAAATGCTTAAAGCCGGGGCCGACCGCTGCTTGGCAAAACCCATTGATCCCGCCGAGTTGCGCTCCCAGGTTAGAACCCTTTTGGGGCTGAACCGAAGAAGGGAGGACTTATGAAAGAAAAAATTTTAATCGTAGAGGACGAGCCGAATGTCCGCAAGTTATTATCAGACATCTTGACTGATAGAGGGTATCAAATTGATGAGGCGGCCGATGGGTTGAAGGGTCTGGAAAAACTGAAAAAGACGAATTACGATATCCTTATTACCGACCTTCATATGCCCGGTCTGGACGGGCTGGAACTCATCCACAGGGTTCAAAAATTAAGGCCCGATTTGCCCTGCGTGATGATCTCGGGGACCTGGAGTACGGAGGAGGCCTTAGATGCCATCCGGCGGGGGGCTTATGATTACATTGAAAAGCCCCTAAAGGACGTAAGCGAGGTTGAAATCGTCGTATCCAGGGCGCTGGAAAAAACCAGGTTAATCCGGGAGAAGAAGAGGGTTCAGCGACAACTGGAAAGAGTTAACACCCTTTTAGAAAGGGAAAAGGCGAAAACCGAGGATAACTGCAGCAGCATCGTCGAGCAGGCCAATGACATCATCTTTACCGTAGACACTGAGGGGAAATTTACCTTTCTGAATCAGAAATGGGAGGACATTCTGGGATACCGCGTGGCCTCCAGCCTGGGCCAATATTTCTCCCCCTACATTGACGAAGATGATCTTTCCATCCTCACCCGGGCGTTCACCGAGGCTATGGGGGGCAAACGGGGCACCACTCCGGAATTTCGGGCCAGAAAGCGGGACGGCAGCCATCGGTATCTGGTTGTTAATTACGCCCCCATAAAAGATGAAGCCGGAGCGGTGGTGGGGATGCTGGGTATCGCCCGCGATGTCAGCGAGCAGAGGGAAATTGCCAGATCATTGGCAGAATCGGAGAAGCAGTATCGGTCCTTAGTGGATCATTCGGAGGACGCCATCTACATCCTGCAGGATAATAAATTCGTGTTCACCAATCCTAAATTCCAAAAATTGTTGGGGTATGGCCTGAAGGAGACCAACGCCCCCGATTTTGACTTCATGGAGCTGGTGGCCCCGGAGAGCCGGTCCCTGATCAGGGAACGATCAGAACGGACAAAGCGGGGACAGTACAACCCACCAAGGTATGAATTTAAGGGGTTGAGCAAAAGGGGAGAGCTCATTGACTTCGAGGTGAGTGTGGTCTATCTGGACTATAAAGGCCGGCCGGCTGTTCAGGGGACCTTAAGGGACATCAGCGAGCGGAGAAAACTGGAGCGGGCACTACGGGAATCGGAGGGAAAATACCGCAGTTTGGTGGAGAACTCCTCCGACTTAATCTATGTGTTGGACGACCGGGGTCTATTTACCTTTGTGAACAAGGAGGTTGTCCGGTTATTAGGCTATAAACTGGAACAGGTAGTTGGGAAGCACTTCTCCGAGATCATACACCCTGACGACCTGGAGCGGGTGAGGCGGGCGTTCCACGAACGGCGAACCGGGGAGAGGGCCGCCCGGGGGCTTGAGGTGCGGTTGATCAGCGCCTCAGGAATAGTGATGGATTATGACTTTGATTTCAAGCATCTGGAGGTCAATGCCACCGGGGTCTACGATGACGGGAAGGAGTTTCAGGGAACCTACGGCATCGCCAGGGACGTGACCGAACGGAGGAGGATCCAGCATCAGCTCATCCAGTCGGATAAACTGGCCTCCATCGGACAGCTTACCGCCGGGGTGGTGCATGAGATTTTAAATCCCCTGAACATCATCAGCGGCAGAGCCCAACTGCTGGCCAAAAGAGAGGATGTTGACCCGAAGGTCGGTAAAGCCATGGGAATCATCCAGGACCAGGTCAAGCGGATTATGAAAATCACCGATTCTCTGCTCCAATTTTCCCGGGAGAAGCCCTCCCGGATGGGGGATCTGGCCATCAACGACGTTCTGGAGAAAACCCTGAACCTGATTGACTATGACCTGAGGCTGACCAACATTGAACTGGAGAAAAAGCTGGACCGCACCCTACCCCTTATCTTAGGGGACAGGGATCAGATGGCCCAGGTCTTCCTCACCCTCGTCAATAACGCCCGGGACGCTATGCATGAGGGGGGAAAGCTATCCATCCTCACCCATTGGGAAAAAAAGGGGGGAGCTTTAAAAATCACTATCTCAGACACCGGAGTGGGTATCCCCCCCAATAAAATCGGAAAGGTTTTCGATCCCTTCTTTACCACCAAAGAGGTGGGCAAAGGTACCGGTCTGGGGCTATCGGTGGCTTATGGGATAATAAAAGACCACGGGGGACAGATCGGGGTAGAAAGCGAGGTGGGAAAAGGGACGACCTTTACCATTACCCTGCCGGTTCGGGAATCCGAGGATAAATGAATTTTTAGGGAGTTACCATGAAAGATGAAAATAAGACAAAAGATCAACTCATAAACGAGTTGGCAGAAATGCGTCAACAGTTTAAAGAGATGAAAGCATCAGAAACCAGGCGCAAGCAGGCGGAGGAGGCACTTAGAGCTACCAAGGAAGGAATTACAATGCTAGCTCAGACTGTAGCAAGCATGAAAGAATGTGTAAGCATTACGAACAAAGAGCACAAATTTATTTTTGTAAACAGGTCATTTTTTGAAACATACGGATTTAATGAAGATGAAATCTTAGGAAAAACCAGTAATCTTATTTTTTCTCCCAATAATCCTAAAAGCCTGAGAAAGAAGATTCGTTCAGCAACAATGAAGGGTGGATGGAAAGGTGAACTCCTAAACCTGAAAAAAGATGTTACAGAATTTCCGATTGAACTTTCAACATCTATTCTGATAGATGATAAAGGTGATGTGATTGGATACATGGGTATATCCACTGACATCACCGAGCGCAAGCGGACGGTGGAAGAACTTGAGATGTCACGTCAATTACTGCGGACAATTTATGACACCATTCCCGATGCGGTAATCTCTACTGATATGGACTTTAACATAGTTTTATGTAACCAATCGGTTCAGAAGATCCTGGGCTACACTCCGGATGAGTTAGTGGGTAAAAAATATTTGATAATTGTACCCGAAGAAACAATTAAGGATCCAAAACGAAAAGACAGGCAAGCTGAGCTACTTGAGAAAGGCTACCTGGTGCGTGAGGATTATTATTTTAAGAGAAAGGACGGAGAAATATTCCCAGCGAATTTCTCAGTCGCTCTGATTAAAGATAAGCAGGGTAAACCCGTAGGGTTAGTGGGTACTATTAGAGACATCACTGAGCGCAAGCGGGCGGAAAAGGTGAAGGATTCCATCTATAGAATCTCAGAAGCGGCACATTCTGCACAGAATCTTGAAGAGCTATTCGGATCAATTCACCACATCGTCGGGGAACTGATGCCGGTTAAGAATTTTTTCATTGCTCTTTATGATCCTGCTGGGGGGGTACTCAGTTTCCCATATTTTGTAGATGAATACGATAAAACGCCAGCACCCAAAAAGCCTGGCAAAGGGCTGACAGAATATGTCCTACGAACCGGGGAGCCGCTGTTGGCATCGCCTGAAGTGTTTGAGGGGCTTGTAAAGAAAGATGAAGTTGTGTCAATTGGATCCCCTTCGATTGACTGGCTTGGTGTGCCCTTGAAAACGGAGGATAAGGCCATTGGTGTGCTGGTTGTTCAGAGCTATACTGAGGGTGTCAGGTTTGGGGAAGTGGAGAAGGATATCCTCAGGTTCGTTTCCGATCAGGTGGCAATGGCTATCGAGCGTAAGCGGGCGGAGGAGGCACTGCGTCGTTTAGGCTGGGCTGTTGAGTCTGCCAGCGACGCAATTGGAATGGCTGATGTGGCAGGCAAGTCCATCTATCATAACGAGGCTTTCGTTGAACTGTTCGGATACACCGTTGACGAACTGAATACCGCAGGGGGGCCGCCTGCTGTTTATACAGATCCGGACGCAGCTCGCGAAGTGTTTGATACTATCACGAGAGGCAGTTCATGGAGTGGGGAAGTGGAGATGCAAACACGCACAGGTCGCGAAGTGGTGGTTTTTCTGCGAGCCGACTGCGTTAAAGACGACGATGGCAAAATCACAGGTCTTGTCGGCATCCACACAGACATCACCGAGCGCAAGCGGGCGGAGGAGAAGTTGCGAGAGAGGGAGGAGAAATACAGAACTTTAACAGAAAATATCAATGTTGGGGTATACAGAAATACAGGCCCTACAGGCAAATTTATCGAGGGGAATCCTGCCATAGTCAAAATGTTTGGCTATGATAGCAGAGAGGAATTCCTTTCAATAAATGTTGCTGATTTATATCAAAACTCGGAAGATAGAAAAAAGTTTAATGAGAAAATGTTAAAAGATGGATTTGTAAGAAGTGAAGAATTACGATTAAAGAAAAAGGATGAGACTTTCTTCATCGGTTCAGTGTCAGTCGTAGCAGTAAAGGATGAAAAAGGAAAAGTGAAATATTATGATGGTATTATCGAAGACATCACCGAGCGCAAGCGGGCGGAGGAGGAGTTAAGGGCAGCTAAGGAATACGCCAGTAACCTTATTGACAGTTCTCTGGATATGATCATCTCCGTAGACAAAGAGCGCAGAATCGTTGGGTTCAATCGAGCCGCCCAGGAAGCGTTTGGCTATAGTAAAGAGGAGGTTTTTGGCAAGCCCATTGACATCCTCTATGCCGATCCAGCGGAGGGGCTGAAGGCTCATAAAACGACCAGAAGAAGAGGCAGATTCATTGCAGAAATAATGAACAAGCGTAAGAATGGCGAGCTATTTCCCTCTTTCCTCTCCGCTTCTATTCTGCGGGATGAAAATGGTGAGTTTTTGGGGGTTATGGGTGTCTCGCGGGACATTACCGAGCGCAAGCGGGCGGAGGAGGAGTTAAGGGCAGCTAAGGAATACGCCAGTAACCTTATTGAAAGTTCTCTGGACATGATCATTTCTGTAGATAAAGATCGCAGAATCGTTGAGTTCAATCGGGCGGCCCAGATAGCGTTCGGTTACCATAAAGACGAAGTTCTGGGCAAGCACGTTGACATCCTTTATGCTGATCCGGAGGAGGGGCTGAAGGCTCATAATACGGCCAGAAGAACGGGCCGATTCACTGGGGAAATAATGAGCAAGCGTAAGAATGGCAAACTATTTCCCTCTTTGCTTTCTGCTTCTATTCTCCTGGAAATAAATGGTGAGTTTCAAGGGGTTATGGGTGTCTCCCGGGACATCACCGAGCTTAAGAGTTTGGAGCAGCGTCAGCGGGAGTTGGAATTTGAGCTTTTAAAGCAGCACCGGCTTTCCTCTATTGGGCTTTTAGCTTCTGGGGTTGCCCATAACATTAACAATCCCTTAGCGGTTGTTCTGGGTCGGGCACAATTGCTGTATCGCAAGATGCCCGACCTGAAGGGTCTGGACATTATCATCGCCCAGGCTAAAAGAATAGAGACCATAGTTGATAACATGAAGATCAAGAGCCGACGGGAGCAGGAGACCCATAAGGGTCCTCTGGATTTGAATGAACTGTTAACTACTGAACTTGGTTTTCTGGAAGCGGACCTGGATTTTAAGCACCAGATTCAGAAGGACTATCAGTTTCAGGAGGGGCTTCCCCCCATTGAGGGGGTCTACTCCGATTTTTCACAGGGGCTGTTGAACATTATCCGCAATGCCATTGATGCCATGTACGAATCTGAGGAGAAGAAGTTGACGGTGAGAACCCGATATGATGAGGATTTTGTTTACGTGGAAATTTCTGATATCGGATGCGGGATAGCAGAGGGGGACATCCCCAAGCTGTTCAGTCCTTTTTTCAGCACCAAGCCCACAACAGAGGATAGGGAGTTCGGCCAACCCCGGGGAACCGGTTTAGGCCTTTACAGCACTTATCAGCTTCTTCAATCTTATGGAGTAAAGTTTTATGTGCAGAGTAAAGTGGGGAAAGGGACGACCTTTACGGTGAAGATTCCCCAGACCAGTGACCAGTTATCATTCACCAGTCACCAGTGATCAGTTACCAGTTATGAAATAAGGAGAAATAAGATGAGCGAATTAGAACATGCCAAGGGTTTTAGAGACTTGATTGTCTATCAGAAGTCCCTACACTATTCGAGAATCCTCTGGTGAATGTTTCATCAATAAAAACGACACTTATCACTGATTACTGATAACTGATTACTGATGTGTGGATATGATTGAAATCAAGGGGAATGGATGGAATAATGGATGGGGGGTTAATCCCCATGTGTCGGGATTAACCATTTAAAAACCCGAGCCGCGATCGGTCCGGGTTTTTTTATGCAAAATTTGCACGTAAACACAAAAAAATAGTTGACATTGAACAAAATCATATTTATATTAAAAACATCTGATAAATATAGATAGCGTGAAGACATCTTACTTTGTTAATGGTTTTTTGGGAGCGGGTCTTTTCGGCCTCATGCTGGTGGTTGGCTGTTCTGATATGGCTCACGACAATCCTTTGGACCCCGATTCCCCCGATTATTCAGGGTTGGGAAGTGTGTATGGAAAAGTACTTTCTTACTCTGTCCCCCATACACCTATTCCCGAAGTGGTTGTAACTTTGAGCCCCTCTCTAAAAGTGGGGGTGACTGATGAGGATGGTGAATACCGGATTGATGATGTTCCTGTGGGAAGTTATTGGGTTTTAGCCTCCCGGACAGGTTATTGTCCCGATTCCCTCCAGATCACGGTTTCAGCCGGAAAGACTACCCAGGACACATTTTATCTGGATGCCCTACCTGTCTTTCTTGAGACCGGTGTAGCTTCAATACACATAAGCACCTGGATTTCGTTAGATGACATATATGAAGCCGAATTTCAAGCCCGGGTGACGGATCCCGATGGGGTTAATGATATTGATTCGGTATTCGTCAGGGTGGATGGGATTGGTCTCGAAGTTCCCTTAGGGATGAACATGGACGGTTATTTCCAAACGACCCTTAACGCACAGGATTTACCCCATCGGAGTCTGGAGGACCTATTGGGACAGCCGGTGATCTTTCTGGCCAGGGATCAGGTGGGCCACTATACATTGTCCGACCCCATGTATTTGGTGCGCATAATCGAAGAAACACCAAGGACGATCTCGCCCAATCAGGATACGGTGGGCACCCAGCCCCTGTTGGTCTGGGAGCCCCTTTATCTACCCTATGATTTTTCCTACACTGTTGAAGTGTATCAAGATATTGGCCTGGGATATCTATGGGTATGGGGAACGGATAACATACCTTCTTCTGTGGACACCATTCGGGTGACCCAATCCCTGCAATCCGGTTTTTTTCATTACTGGGTGGTATGGGTAGTTGATGGGTTCGGGGATCGGAGCCGCTCCAAGGAGGCGGCCTTCAATGTGGAGGAGAAGAAATGAGCTGGCAGAACAGAACATATTAAAAATCCGATCATTCCGGTGTCAGTTGGACATCTGACAGTTTGGGCTCGGTGAGACACCTTCGCCCTAGTGAGAAACAAATTCAAATGAGCAATCCCGAAGCCTCGGGACAAAATAAAAAACAATATGATTTAGAAGATCGCGTGCTTTTGTTTCCTAAAAAGGCAAGAGCCTTCGCAACGTTTTGAATCCGCCTTTGGCGGAATAATTTAATTTGGATTTTATTTCGGATTTCGATAAGGGAGGCGAAGCTTCGTTAGAAGAGTTATCTATGAATCAAAGAGAAAATTCCGGGGATCGTCAATCCTATTTTGAGGCCCTGTATCGGATCAGCCAGCAGGTCAATTCCATCACCGAGATAGAGCCCCTGCTTAACAAAATCATGGACATCGCCATGGAGACCGTGGCCGCAGAGCGGGGGTTTATCGTGCTGATTCAGGGGGAGAATCTAACCGTACAGATCGCCCGTAACATTTCCCCATCCATCGCCCAGGATACCAGCTTACCCTCAACCACGGTCCTCAGAAGGGTCATTGCCGAAAAGAAACCCCTTCTATCCCAGGATGCACAAGAGGACCCCCGCTTCGCTGGGGCTGAGAGTGTTGTCCTTCACGGCATTCGTTCAGTGGCCGGTGTTCCTTTAGTAATTAAAGACCGACCCATCGGCGCCATTTACGTGGATTCACAGCACGACCGGCGGCTGTTTACCGCCGAGAGTCTGGAATTCCTGACCGCCTTTGCCAATCAGGCGGCCATTGCCATAGAGAACGCCCGCCTCTACGAGGGACTGCGCCTGGAGAATATTGTCCTTAAAAAGGAGATCGCCCGGACCACAACCTTTGGTGAGATCATCGGCCGGAGCCCGGCCATGGAGGCCGTCTTCAATCTGATTGCCAAGGTGGCCCGAACCGAAGCCACTACCCTGATCGAGGGGGAGAGCGGCACCGGAAAGGAGCTGGTGGCCCGGGCCATCCACCTCCACGGTCCCCGTAAGGATAAACCCTTCGTAGCCCTGTATTGTGGTGCCCTGCCGGATACGCTAATTGAGTCCGAGCTTTTTGGTCATCGAAAGGGGGCTTTTACCGGGGCCATTTCCGACAAGATGGGGCTGTTTGAGATCGCCGACGGGGGCACCTTTTTCTTGGATGAAATTGCTGATCTTAACCCCCAAATACAGACTAAATTATTGCGGGTGCTCCAGGATGGGGAAATCAGGCGGGTGGGGGATACCCGGGTCCGAAAAGTGGACGTGAGACTGATCTCGGCCACCAACAAAGAGCTGGCCGCGCAGGTCAAAAGGGGCAAATTCCGGGAGGACCTTTACTACAGACTGAACGTCATTTCCATCAGGATACCCCCCCTCCGGGAAAGGGCCGGGGATATCCACCTGCTGGCCGATCGTTTTCTGAAAAAATACGCTGCCAAGATGGGGAAACACATCACTGGATTTACAGGAGAAGCCAAAAAAAGACTGCGGGGCTACGCCTGGCCGGGAAACGTGAGGGAGTTGGAGAACGCCGTGGAGCGGGCCGTTATCCTGACAGAGGGGTCCCTTATCCGGGCCGAGGACTTATTCGTTCCCAATCCCCTTGGGGATGAAGACCTGGGGTTAACCCTCAGGGAGAAGGAAAAGAAATGGGTTTACCAAACCCTGGAGAGGATGGGGGGAAATCGGAGGAAGACGGCCCAGGCGCTGGGGGTCTCCCTGCGCTGGCTCCAGTATCGGCTGAAAGGGTGGAATGACTGAAAAAATTAACAAGTATGAGATTCAACAGGTTATCTCCAAAGGAAGCCTGACCACTGTCTACCTCGCCCATCACCCCTCCCTCGGCCGGGAGGTGTTGCTGAAAGTATTCTCGCCCCACCTTAGCCGGGAGAAGGACCTGGTGGAACGCTTTGTGAGAGAGGCCCAGATCTGTGCCCGGTTGAAGCATCCCAACATCGTCACCGTGTATGATTTTGGGCAATGGGAGGGGTCACCCTTTATGGTATTGGAATTTGTGAAGGGTCAGAGCCTTAAGGACATAATCGAGCAACGGGGGAAACTACCTCCTGTGGTGGCCTTCTATCTCCTTTGGGATGTCTTGAAAGGTTTGGGATGTGCCCATGACCGGGGGGTCATACATCGTGATATCAAACCAGCCAACCTTTTGGTTTCCCAGGAAGGGGAGGCCAAGATCACCGATTTCGGCCTTGCCTGGGCTGAAGGGGCGGTAACCCTCACCGCCCCCGGTTCGATAGTGGGTACCCCCTGCTATATGTCCCCGGAGCAGGTGGGCGGCCGGGGCTTGGATGGCCGTTCGGACATTTTCTCACTGGGGGCTACCTTCTATGAAGCCCTGTCGGGAAAGAGAGCCTTCGGTGGGGATTCCTTTTCAGAGTGTTTCGCCAAAATTTTGACCGAGGACCCCCCCGACCTCAGGGATCTTGAACTTTCCCTACCGACTCCCATGGCCCGCATAGTGATGAAAATGATGGGGAAGAAGGCCTCAAAGCGTTATAAAGACTGTTCGGAAATACTCGTAGATTTGGATAAATTAGGTCTGGATGAAGACCCCTCCTGGAGTCGGGAGGCTGTTCAGGATTTTCTTCAGGGGGCCGGTGAAACTCGTGTTGCCGGAGCCCGGGTATGGTCAGGGCGGAGAAAGATATGGGCGGTGTTGGGGATGGCCGCAGCCCTTTTACTTTTGGCCGGAGGGTTTTGGGGGTTGCGGTTTCAAAAGCCTATGAAGGCTGAAAAGGATAAAGGAACCCTGTCCGGGGCTGTGGACTCTGTGGGAGTACCGAAAGAGGGAGGCTTAAAAAGTTCCCTGGGAATTCGGCTGGCGGAGGAGAGAAGGGGGGGACCCAGATTCCCATTGCCAGAATTGGGTGTCCCCCCACCCCCGGAGATTCTAATCTCTCGGGAGAAAGAGAAATATGAACCCTTACCAGAGGTTTTTGAGTTGATGACAAACCGTCAGGTCGGGGGATACCTGGGATTAGATTGTCTTCCCTGGGCCGAGGTCTTTATTGACGATTCCAGCTATGGGGTTACCCCCCTTACCGGGATAATCCCCATCCAGACTGGGACCCACCTTCTGCGGTTGATTCATCCGGATTATCCTCCCTATGCAAAAGAGTTTACCATCGCCCCGGAAGAGACCCTGCGGATGAACCTTTCCCTGATAGGGAATTTTTCCTATCTGAAGCTGCTGGTGTATCCCTGGGCTGAAGTCTTCATTGACGGGGTTCCCAAGGGAACCACCCCCCTGAGAAAACCCCTGGTGCTGACCCCCGGGGAGCATGTAGTTGTTCTGAAGAATCCTTCTTTTCCCCAATGGGAGGATAAAGTCCAATTAGAAAGAGGAAAGACTTTAGAACTTAAAATTAGGTTGCCCCGGGAATAATATTTGGCACGATGTTTGTAGAAATAAGGGATAGATATTTTTATTTGGGGGGAAAGATTATGAATAGGATGTTTAGACCAACCCTAATGTTTTTAGGATTGGTGCTATTGTTTTGTATGGCTTCCTATCTTGTGGCTGGCTGGGAATTCGGTTCACCCATGCCCACTGCCCGCTACGGGTTAGCGGCCGCCGAATTGGATAGTTTTATATATGTCATTGGGGGTAAAGACGAAAACGGCGTCCCCACTGCAGTGGTGGAGCGATACGACCCGGAAAACGATCAATGGGACAGCGGAGTAGCTCCCATTACTTCCCCCCGGTACAACGCGGCCGCCGTTAGTCTTCTTGGGAAGATATACTTAATCGGGGGAATGGACGAATCGGGGATAGTGGGAACCATCGAAGAATATGATCCAGCCTTTGACCAATGGTCGGTCGTTGATACCCTCCCTGAACCCCGCCAGGGACTAGCGGCTGTGACATTAGGGGATACCATCTACATCATCGCCGGGTGGGGAGATCAAAACTATCTCTGTTCGGTGCTGATGTATATTCCAGGGATGTATATAAGTCCTTGGTCTATGGACAATCTGAGTTTATCCCGGGTGGGGCTGGCGGCCACCACATGGAATAACCGTATCTATGCCATCGGCGGGGTATTTTTCGGCCCATTGAGCCTAGTGGAGGAATATTGGGCTTATCAACATTACTGGACCACCATAGATTCCTTGGGGGTGCCCCGGGGCTGGCTGGCGGCGGCCACTATTGGGGATACGATTTATGCCATCGGGGGATTCGATGGAAATAACTCATTGGCGGTGGTAGAATGTTACCTCCCCTCTGCAGACTCTAGCTGGTTTCAGATTGACCCCATGCAGATGCCCCGGGATGCCCTGGCGGCGGTATCTTTCAACGGAAAAATCTACGCCTTCGGGGGAAGCTATCGTCAGGACAGCCAGGTGGTAGAGGTGCTTGAAGTGGTGGAAGTGTATGAACCCGGGCTAGCTGTAATTGGCTCTGTGGATGATAATCAGCCCACCTTGATCGGCTTTCAATTATCCCAAAACTATCCCAACCCGTTCAACACTTCAACCATTATCCGCTTTGGGGTGCCGGCAGGGGCTACCGGGCGAATCAGGTTAACCATTTATAATATCCGGGGTCAAGAGATCACCCGGTTAGTGAACGCTCCTTTGGCTCAGGGGAATTATTCAGCCGTCTGGGACGGCCAAGATGAGCAGGGGAATCCGGTATCGGGGGGACTGTATTTTTATGTTTTGGAATGCGGTTTGTTTGAAAATGCCCGGTCTATGCTCTACCTTCCCTAAAATTTGGAAACTAATTTTTACCATCCAACCTAAAAAATGTTCTCGGAAACTAATAGTTTAAATCGGGGTTTGTGCTACGGGAAAGCGGATAGACCCCGAAAGTTCGGAGTAGATTTAATAATTGTTATACTGTTTACTTTTTTTCTTTTACCAACCCTGATCTGGGGCCAGACAACCCCTGAGGGATGGCTTGAGCAGATCGAGGGGGAATATAACCGGCTGAACTACCAAAGGGCTGAAAACTTGTGCTGGGAAGCCCTGCGCAGCGGTGTAGATTTTGATCATCATCAACTGGCCACCATCCACAAATATCTGGCCCTGGCCCTCATCTCCCAAGGGAAGATCGAGCCGGGGAAGAGGGAATTTCGGGAGTTACTGTCCTACCAGCCGGATTATGAATTGGATTCCCTCTATGTCTCCCCCAAGATCATTGACATCTTTGACGAAGTTAAAGCCCAGGTGGCCCTGGAGCGGCTGGCCCATCCCCCGAAGCCGAGTCCGGACCCACGCCTGATGGGGGCATTACGCTCCATCATCATGCCCGGGTGGGGCCAGTGGTATAAGGGGGAACACCTCAAAGGGGGGGTGCTGATGGGATTGGGAACAGTGACCCTGGGGGGGGTTCTCTGGTCCCATGTCCAATATCAGCGGACCAGAGACCTCTATCAGAACGCTACCGACCCCGATGATATTCAATCGAAGTATGATCGGGCCAACCGATTTTATAAGACCCGAAATGGACTGACCGCCTTTGCTGTCGGAATCTGGCTATTCGCCCATCTTGACGCCGCCCTGCGCCCGCCCGCCGAACCACTTGCCTTGGACGCCCGACCAGTCACGTTTCACCAAAGGATATCCCCTCACGGTGTAATTTTTTCCGCTGGGATTACGTTCTAATTTCGTGCAAAATTTGCACCATCAGTGCATATCCTGCACTTTCCCATAAAATCCCGGTTGGGTATTGAACTTAGTTGATTGGCACGATAATTGAAAGTATAATAATCTGATATTACCGAATGTGGATATAAAAGTGAATGAAGGGATCAGTAAGTTGACTGATCTTTATCTTCGCAGATGTGTTTTTGCTGCTCAGATTTTATTCGTTTGTTTTTCTCTGTCTTTCGGTCAACCTGTTCAATTTCACTCCGAAAAGATTCTTATGGAAATAGGGGAGGAATTTGTATTCATCAAAGGTATTTATATTTTTCATAATGATACGGATGTCTCCCGATCGCAGACCCTGTTCTACCCCTTTTACCTTGATGAACATCAACTCTATCCGGATTCGATATCGGTAAAAGAGCGAGGGGGCCTAGATAAAACGGTGAAATTTAGTAGATTAAAGAAGGGCATTCTGTTCCGGATCAAACTACCACCACATGATTATACTCAAGTTGAGGTTTGGTATCGGCAGATAATCCTGGCAAACCGGGCTGAATACATATTAACCACCACAAAATATTGGGGAAAAGGTTTGGTAGAGGGGGAATATAGGGTTATACTTCCTGCTGGATTTGAAGTGACCTATATGTCATATCAACCGGATAAAGTTAAAACGATTGATAGTAATAAAGAACTCTATTTTAGCAGAGAAAATTTTATGCCCAAAAAGAATTTAATTGTTAAGTGGAAGTAGGAGGTTAAAATGGTAAGAAAATTGCTTCTTATCGGTTTCGCTTTATCCTGGGCGATGTATCTTCATTCAAATGCCAATCCCATAATTCCCATCATCCTTTCTGAGATCAAACCCGGAATAACTGATTGGAGAATAGAATTGATCAACGAAGTTGGATTTGACAATCTAGATGGATGGAGAATCTCTACCTTAACGGATACGGCGGAAATCATTCCGGGGATCTCTATCGGTTTATTCGTGGTTTTATCGGTTGATAGTCTCGTAGACTCTTTATCCGTAAATCCTGAGGGGGATGTGGTTGGGGTTATTTGGCCTATGGAATATTTACCAATAGACGAAATCCGTTTCGGTAACGTTGACAGCGCTGTGATAGCAGCCCCTTTAGCCGGGCAGACCATTTGTGCTATTGAGGGTTATCCTATTTATCTTGACAATACTCCAACCTTAGGAGCGTATAATGATTTTGAAGGGGCGATAGGAACGGTCAGCGGACAGGTTACCGATAGTCAGGGAAGTTCCATCGCCGATGCTCTGATTTCTTACTCATATGATTTTACAACCACTGATAGCTCTGGATATTATCAATTCTCAAATTATGCCTGTTGGTGTAATGTCCACATTTCTGCCCAAAATTTCCAGGATACCTCTTTTAGTTTTCAAATCTATCCCGATTCCACTGTCGTTAGAAATATTGTCTTACAGTCAGCAGAGGCTGTCCGTCCTCAAACAGATGCGGTTTTTCCTTCCGAATATTTTCTGAGTCAAAATTATCCCAATCCCTTTAATGCGGTAACCGCCATTGAGTATGATTTGCCTGAACCCGGCCGGGTGACAATCAGGGTTTTCAACATTTTCGGGAAGGAAGTGGTTACATTGAAGAATGAACATCAACCCCCAGGCCACTACCAAATTTTATGGGATGCTTCGGGTCTTCCCTCTGGCATTTATTTCTGTCGGATGGGGGCAGGGGATTTTGTGCAGGTAAGAAAGATTATATTGGTGAAATAAATTTTAGGAGGCATATCATGAAGGTTTTTAAGAAACTGGGTTTTGACTTAGGCTATTTAGCGCTGCTCACCAAGGAGGATGTCAAACCCCTGAGCCGCTGGGAGGGTGGATTCTCCCATAAAAAGATAAAAGCACTCCAATGTCTGGGGTTAAAAACCGGGGTGGTGGAGAGAAGGCTATTAAACGGCGGCAATACCAGTGAACTTATCTTCAGCAAATCCTCCAACTATCTGGACTTCTACACGAATCGGTTTGATAAGATGCCTATCAAGAAGGATTACGAAACCAAGATTACGGAGGGATTTCTCTTCGGTTATCCCGGTTGTTGTGCCCGCAATTTTGCTGAAAATGGTTATACCGAGAATAAATACGCAGGCAATGGCCAGGAAATCCTCTTCCACTGGGTATGCCAGGACTGCCGGATAACTCCCTCGCTTCTCCCCTATTATGAAAAGGTTCATAATGAATGCAAAGAAATCTTTGCTGACCAGGGATTGGACAGTGCCAGGTTTTTAAAAAACCTACTGCCCGCAGCCGCACTATCCCTGCTTTTTTCGGTTCTTCCGGCCAATGTCAGGGGTGACGATCCCCACTGGCTTCCCTTGGGAGTGGACGATCCGGATAATAATTATCTCACTTATTCTGAAGAGGTTCTTCTTGGAACACAACATAACTACTTTCCCCAGGACAGCTTAGCTGGCCCCGCCAAGGCCCTGGATTTTAAAGCGATCGTTGATTCTCTGCCGGTGGCCTCTGATTTGACAGCCCCAGACTCCACCTGTTATATAGTTGAACATTTGGCTAATGGGTTTGAATACTGTCAGGTTTGTGGCGATACGCTCAATATGGGATTTATTGAGGTTGTCAACCCAATGAGGGATTTATCCGTTCAAATACCCTTTATGGGCCTTCATTTTCTGGAAAATGGCAGCTTCTCGTTTGATGGAACTGAGAATTCAGGCCGGATTGATATAGAGCTTCTGAAAGAAGTGCTGGCTCATTATGACACCACTCATTACTCTATATCAACTTCAAATGACGGGGATAATGATGGTTTAAACGATGAATACGAAGATGATTTTGGTACCCAGTTGAATAATCCTGATAGCAACGGCAATCAATTGGTTGATGGTGCGGAAGTTGCAGAGGAACTGATTGAGGCAGTTTCAGGGTTGCCGGCGATTATGATGGGCGAGGATCCACCCGTTGACTCAATCTATATAGAATATTGTCCAACCTGGGGTATGGAAACCTGTGATATCTGCGGAATTGATATAAATATGGGATTCGTTCATATTGTAAACCCCGTGGAAAATACCGAAATTAATTTTTCTATTATAGGGCTTCACTATTTAGCCCATGGAAGGTTTGCCTATGGGGGAAGCACAAATTCTGGAGAGATTGACGCCCTGGAATTGGCACAGGTTCTGGGGAATCAAGGAATAGTTACTATATTAGAGAGACTTGCCGACAAAAAAAGCTTCAGTTTGAAAAATTACCCAACCCCATTCAACACCTCTACTGTAATCAGTTACAGTTTACCAGAACACGGCCTCGTTAACCTGACAATTTACAACGTTCTCGGTCAAAGGGTTAAGACCCTGGTGGAAGAATTCAAGCCATCCGGCAGCCATAAGACCCAGTGGGACGGCACTGATGATCAGGGACGGGGGGTAAGTTCGGGGGTATATATTTACCAGTTACGAGCCGCATCTGAAGATGGGTGGTCCCATCTCCGGGCAGGAAAGGCGGGGAATTTTGTGGGGTCTGGAAAAATGTTACTGATAAGATAGTGAGTGGGTTTCCATACAACAAAAAATATTTTTAGTTGGAATGATTTTTATGGTTTAATGATAACAACAAAAAGAAAGGTCTTAGGTGATTCGCCAATGAAAAGAGCTATCAGTGTTTTAGGGATTTTCTGGCTGGCCGTTTTTTCCTTTGCTCTAGCCCAGAACAACCCGCCCCAAATTTTGGTGGACGGGATTCACGGGGAAAGAGTTGATCTGTCAGCTACCTTCCCCGATTATCAATTTGATCTTTTAACTCCGGCCGATGCCCAGATTGATTTGGTACTCTATTCGGGGACGATTACCAACCCTGATCCTTATTCTATCATTATCATTCCCGTTGAGGTGTCTGGGGGTGAGGCGCTGCTGGTGAAGGTGACCGACATCGTGACCGATTATCAGCTCTATGTTTCCCTTACTAACCCTTCCGGGGAAATGGCAGCCCTGGACAATAGCGAGGGGGGCATCGCCGGGGTGCACTTCGATGACCCCGAAGCAGGGGCGTGGACCGTTCAACTGTGGCAATTCTCTTCATGTTACATAGAAATCGGCACCGGGCCGGATGTGATTAACCCTGATCTTCTGGCCGTTTATGATGCCATTATGAGGTTATGGAACGAGGAATTAGGTTTTTTGGTAGAGCTTCCTGAATATTCTGAAGATGAGGAAGCCGCCATCAACATTTTTTTAGGAGGCGGCAAAGGATTTCTCTATATTAGGGAACCGATAAATGTGTCGGTTGATAAACCTATAATAAGACTGTATTCCAGGGAAAGAATAAATGTGGGAATCTCCATAGATCTGCCTGGTTCACCGACCTATTCCAAGCCCAGCGCTGTCTTGGAATCCCAAATCGGGTTTACCAGGCTGAAATGGCCCGATGTCCAGGTAGAGGAAAGGGATTTCGTGGAAATTGACTATGAAGGGCGGATCTTTCCAGCAGTCTATCACCTAAAAATAGATATAGACGGATCCGGCTCTTCGATGAACTGGGAGAACCTATCGCCGTATCACCTAAAACATCTCCATCTTTTCAAATATAAAACTACCAATTCCTACTCTTATGCTTATCAGGGTGATCTTTCCGGGAATGCGGGGGACAGGCTATCAGTGGAACAGGAATTGACTGAGGAAGAATTGCGTTTATTACTCGAAAGGGCTTTAAAGAAAGAGGCTTTTAAAGGAGGAATGACCCCAGAGGAAAGCAAGGAGTTCTTCGCGAAGTACGCCTGGGTTGAACGCTGGCTGGTCCAGGCTAAGAAGGTCGGGGGCTGGACGGCGATCTATCAGATAACCGGGGAAGCCTATGATGATCTTCTCCCGTTGAAGATGGATGTTAACCCCCGGGAAGTGGTGCGCATCCTTTGGGTTTGGTTGACCAATATTCCCCAGGGAATGCCTTCCAAGGAGCGGATAGGTTATCCTATCCATTTGGCCGGGCCGGGGATAGAGATAGATCACCGTTCACCGTTGGTAATCCACGAATATGGGATTATGAGAGCCATCTATCCCTTTGTCCAACAACTGGACAATCTAAACTTCGGAGGCATACAATTTTATAACGAATACCTCCTGGATCCCACCGACAATGACGGTTTCGAGTATATTCCGATCATCCACACCTTTGCGGATAATGATCTTGCCGACAGCTTGAGATTTGGGGTTGAGCAGCTCCGGCTGAGTTTTGCCTCCCCGGTGGCCCCGGTTTCGGACAGCGCTTTTGTCATTGCTATGGGGGATGAGGATGCCTATTCAGTTAATCCTGATTCGGCCACGCAGACAGGTACCTTTCCCCCGGGGAGCTATCCACCGGCAGTGGTAGCGAGTCGAGAGTTCGGGGGCAGGATCATCGGGATCGGGGATATGGCTATTTTGAATGACTCGCTGGATAACTGGCAATTCATGCGTAACTGCTTAGATTGGGTTTCGGGAAGGGCCCCGGCCCAAGAAGGGTGGGTCTGCATTAATAGCGATTTGCCAGATACCTATATTAACGCAATCAGCGTCCATCCTTATTTTTCTGATACCCTTTACGTGGCCACTAATTGGGGGGCTTATCAAACAGGGGATGGGGGTCTTTATTGGGCTCAAATAGAATTTTCAGATAACAACAATGTTATGGTGTCAGCCCTTGAAGCTGTCGTTAACCCTTTCGTAAACGACCCTTGGGCTACCATCTATCTGGGAACATTCGAACCTCTAGTCATCGAGGGCTTCGGTGGAAGGATTTTTAGAAGTTGGATTGATGGGGAAGAGTGGGTCAACACTAATTTCCCCAATTTCGCTGTCACTGCGGTGAAAATCTTTGAACCCAATCCTGGCGTTGCCTTTGCCGGGGCCTATGATCCCTGGCGTGGGGTGGGTAGGCTTTACTGGCTGTCTTCTTCAGGAATCTGGGAAGACCTGCACCTCTGCGATACCCTGTTGGTGCGAGTGAACTGCATCGAGGTGGACGAGGCGGATTCCAACTTCATCCTGGCGGGGACCGACCACGGGGTCTTTATCACCGAAGATGGGGGGCTCAATTGGTCCCGACATCTGGATAATTTTAACATTTCGTCTGTTTTTA
>JADHWK010000046.1 GCA_016783505.1 Candidatus Zhuqueibacterota bacterium
CACTACATTGATAGAAGGATCACCCTTCAGAAAAAGGTCAATGATCTAACGGTAAGTAACAAGAAATTGAAAGACATGCCCCATTCCATAATGGGATCCCTGTCAAAGCTCAGCGAACAAATCGAGAAAATATCGGATCTAAAGCACGGTATCGAACACGGTTTCATTCAGAGCATGAAACAGTCCATTGCCGATATTTCCGTTATGTTAGCCGAACAAGCTTCAGTGAAATAATTGTAAGATTTAGCTTTTGCGCCAGTAGCTCAGGGGATAGAGCACAGGCCTCCGGAGCCTGGTGTCGTGGGTTCGAATCCCTCCTGGCGTACAAAGATCAAATTAACGGACAAGAAATTTAGAGTTAATTTTTACAATGGTGCTATGAAAGTTATAATGGCTCGGCGAGTTCCTCTGTCGAAGATGGACCGGTCGTTTGATTTGAAATTTTGGGAAAAGGTAGGTGTGGAGGGAAAATGGGAAGCAGCTTGGGACATGACAATCGAGGTGCAGAGAATCCGGGGTGAAAATGGGGATCAACCAAGACTTCAAAGATCTGTTCAGAATATTAAACGAGTTCGGTATTAGGTATCTGGTAGTGGGTGCTTATGCGCTCATTTACTACACTGAACCAAGATTTACGAAGGATTTGGATATTTGGATTGAACCTTCTCCTGATAATGCGAAAAAAGTATGGCAGGCATTGGTAAAGTACGGTGCTCCGATGATTGATATATCCCCGGAGGATTTTTGTAATCCAGAGATCGTTTATCAGATCGGGGTTGAACCAAATCGTATTGATGTAATGATGGATATTGCAGGCGTTGTGTTTGTAGATGCCTGGGTAAACCGGGTTGAAAGTACTTACGGAGATGAGCAGATTCATTTGATAAGCCTGGACGATCTGATTCGAGCGAAAAGAAAGGCCGGGCGTCTTCAGGACAGATTGGATCTGGAACTATTGGAAAAAACAAGAAAGAAGGATTAAAAATTAACTTATGCGTCTTTCTGAAGGATTTATTCCAACATTAAAAGAAATTCCCAGGGAGGCTGAGCTTCCCTCCCACCGCCTTATGCTCCGTGCCGGACTAATTAGGATGCTGGCCGCTGGCATCTACAGTTATCTACCCCTTGGTTGGCGGGTGGCCAAGCGCGTGATTACTATTATCAGGGAAGAGATGGACCGGATCGGTGGTCAGGAAACATTCCTGCCCGCCATTAATCCCCTTGAAGTCTGGCAGGAGACGGGTAGGGCGGCCGATTTCGGGGATATGATGTTTCAATTCAAGGACAGGCGTGGCCGGGGGATGTGTCTGGCCCCCACCCATGAGGAGGTCATCTGCGACCTGGCCCGCATTCACATCCGTTCCTACCGGGACCTGCCCCAGATCTGGTATCAGATTCAGACCAAATTCCGGGACGAACCCCGGCCCCGGTCGGGTGTCTTGCGAGCCAGGCAGTTTATTATGAAAGATTCATACTCATTGGACGCCGTCGAGGAGGGGTTGGATAGGAGTTACCAGCTTCATCGGGAAGCCTACCAGCGAATCTTCACCCGGTGCGGTCTGGACTTTATTATCGTTGGGGCATCCAGTGGACTCATGGGGGGGTCGGGTTCCCAGGAATTTATGCTGATTTCGGACAGCGGAGAGGACACGGTGGTTACCTGCCCCTCGTGCCATTACGCCGCTAACCTGGAGGTGGCTACGTCGGTCAAAGAACAGATGGCCGAGGATGCCTTCTCCGGGGATACTCAACTGCGGGAAGTCCATACCCCCGGGAAAAGAACCGTCGAAGAAGTCTCTGGATTTTTACATATTCCCAAATCTAAGCTGATCAAATCCCTGCTGTTTATAGCCGAACAGGGTCCGGTAATGGCCCTCATTTCGGGGGATGATGACTTAAATGAGGCTAAATTGATGACGGCTGTGGGGGCCTTCCGACCCGCCCATCAGGAAGAGGTGCGACAGATCTGCAAGGCGGAAGCCGGGTTTATCGGTCCCATAGAGCTGGAAGGAGTAACCATCCTGGGGGATCTTACCCTGACCAGGACCAAAGGAATGGCCACCGGTGCCAATCGGGACGACTATCACATCGTCGGCATTGACGTGGCCCGGGACGTGCAGGTGGAAAAATTTGTAGACTTAAGAATCGTTGGCGATGGGGAGGGATGTCCACAATGCGCCCGGCCGCTTAAGGTTATCAACGCCATTGAAATCGGCCACATCTTTAGATTGGGAACCAAATATTCCCAGAGTATGGGAGCTACTTTTCTCGATGAGAAAGGAAGAGAAAACCCCATTATTATGGGGAGCTATGGGATCGGCATTGGCCGCATCATCGCCGCCGCTATCGAACAAAACCACGATAAAAACGGCATCATCTGGCCCCTGAATATAGCCCCTTACCAAATACATATTCTCTCCCTAAACGCTGATCACCATAAATGTCAAACGGTGAGCGAAGATCTCTATCAAATCCTTACCCGGGAGGGTTGGGAATGTCTCTTCGATGACCGAAGACTAAGAGCCGGGGTAAAATTTAAGGATGCTGATCTTTTGGGAATGCCCATCCAGATTGTCGTGGGCGAAAAAAACCTGGCGGAAGATAAGGTGGAAATAATATTACGAAAGGACGGTTCTCGGAAAATTATCGCCATTGACGGAGTGGGGAAAGAGGTTAAAAAAATATTGACTCAAAAGAAATAAATTAGTATATTAAATCATATCATTCGATGTACCTCCAAATTGGAAGAATATCCGAACTATAAGGACTGACTTGATGGGTAAAAGATATAAAAATCCCCCGATTGCTGAGGCTATATGCGAGTTTCAGTTTGAGCTGAATTCTCCCTGGGATCTTGTTATGCCTGGTCTTGTATATGAGCAAGTGAAGCGAACTTTCCCTAAAAGGCACCAAGTTAAGGTGCTTGATGTAGGAGTTTCGGCTGACCCGGAGGAAGTGGAAAAACAAGTTCGAACTACTCTTGAGCGATTATATACCTTCAGAGAGCGAGAAGAGGTCCTATGGTTTCTTGAGAGATATCCGTTTCTTGTCTCGTTATTACTGGATGCATATAAAGAGATTGGAAATTACTTCCCTTATTCACAGGTCTTTCTTGAGGTAATCACCGATCCGGAAGCAACTGAGGACTCTCAATTGGTAATATTCATTGCTACAAATCTTGCCCCGGATAAGGCTGATGACAGGCTTGAGCGGTTCGATGAGGACTGGTGGCTGGACGCCTTAGACCGGGCGCAAGGAAAGCTTTGTATAGACATGGAGTTCCGATGAGTTTTAATGCAATTTTATAAAATATGGAGAATCATCATGCCGGAAAAGAAGAAGGAAACTGGAAAAAAGACCGGGGAAAAAGTGGAAAAGGCGGCAGTGAAAGAGGAATACACTAAAGAGGAGATCGAGGAAGGAAAAATACCCGCTCTGTTGGGATACATCTTTTTCCTCTGCGTCGTGCCCCTGTTTGGTTTTAAAGACAACCGATTTGCCCAGAAACACGGCAAGCAAGGGTTGGCCCTGTTCATTGTCGAGGTCATCGCCCTTCTATTCCTGGTGCCCACCGTCAGTAAAATCTTCTGGTGGATCATACTGTTGGCAGCCATCGTGGTAGCCGTTATCGGGATGGTTCATTCCCTTCAGGGAAAATGGTGGCGGATTCCCCTATTGGGAGACTTTCTGGACAAATACGGACTTTAACGGGTTTATCCTGAAGGCCCTTTCTGTCTGTTGTGCAAAAACCACCTATCCTGCGGGTGGTTTTTTTGTGAACACGGTTAGTAATGCTATATTTATGTCTACCGATTCTGTAACCTTCCCTTCATATCTTGACCTCCATCAATCAGGGCAACTAAACACCCGGATTGACCGGCTTTTTGAGATATTAGAAAGTTGCACCCTTTGTCCCCATCAGTGCCGGGTAAACAGGTTGGCCGGGGAAAGGGGGACCTACTGCCGAGCGGGGGTCAAGGCTAAAATTTCCAGCTTCTTCCCCCATTTCGGTGAAGAGGAGCCCCTAGTAGGAGTGCACGGCTCCGGCACCATCTTTTTTGCTCACTGCAACCTGCATTGTGTCTTCTGCCAGAACTACGACATCAGCCATCTAGAGGAAGGAAGGGAAGTTGAGGAGGCCGATCTTGCCAGAATGATGATATATCTCCAGAATCAGGGCTGCCATAATATCAATTTTGTCACCCCAACCCATTTCGTCCCCCAATGGGTGGCGGCTCTCCCCAAAGCTGTCGAGTTGGGGCTGACCTTACCCATTGTTTATAACTGCGGTGGTTATGAATCACTTGAAGTCATAAAATTGTTAGACGGTATAATTGATATTTACATGCCGGACACTAAATTTTCTTCCAATAATGTGGCTAAAAAATACACCCAGGCCAAAAACTATGCGGATATCCTCTGGGGGGTTCTTAAGGAGATGCACCGTCAGGTTGGAAACTTAAGGCTTGATGGTCAAGGGATTACCACCCGGGGGCTCTTGATCCGTCATCTGGTAATGCCCAATGACCTGTCCGGGACTGACAAAACCGTGCATTTTATTGCTGAACAGCTTTCACGGGATAGCTACGTGAATATCATGACTCAGTACCGTCCCTGTCACCAGGCCCAGGTTTATCATGAGATCGCCCGGCGAATTACACCCGAGGAATATCGAAAGGCGGTGCGGATAGCCAGGGATGCCGGTCTTTGGCAGGGATTCGGAGTTAATTTAGTCATTTAGTTATTAGGTTATTAAGTCATTAAAAAATAATAAATTTGTGCCTTTTTGATGAAGATATTGTCATTGAAAGGATAGGAATATCACAATTAGATAGAGCAGGAGTTTAACAATCGGTCAAGTCAGGCTCCCGACTGATGTAAATTTGCAATTCTAGCCCACGGTTCTACGATCCAATAACCCAATAACTTAATTACATAATAACTTAATTTTCTAGAAAAAGGGGTTGCTTTTTTATAAAAAAATTACGATATTTAACATATGAATATTCTATTCATCATCATTATTAGCTATCTTTTGGGATCGTTTCCCACCAGCATTATTGTGGGGAGAATTCTCAAGGGCATAGACATTCGAAACTACGGCAGCGAAAACGCCGGGGCCACCAACACCTTTCGGGTGCTGGGGTGGAAGGCGGGTATGCTGGTACTGTTAGTTGACATGGCAAAGGGGCTTCTGGCCGTCACCCTCATTACAAAATATTTCGGTGATCCTAAAGAAATGGGTCGCTTTGCCGATCTTTCCCCCATTATTGCTGGATCGGCGGTCATCCTGGGGCATATCTATACAGCCTTCGCCCGTTTTAAGGGGGGAAAGGGAGTGGGCACTGCCACCGGGGTCATCATAGGCATCGCCCCACTGACCTCGCTGGTATGCATTTTGATATGGTTAATGATTGTCCTTACCACCAGATTTGTTTCCGTTGCTTCTCTGGCAGCAGCCTGCTGCTTTCCCCTGATTACCCTTCTGCGAAAAGATTTCGACCTACCACTTTTGATCTTTAGCGTCCTTTTACCCTTGGTTATCGTTTATACCCATCGAGAGAACATCCGTCGCCTCTTTAAAGGTGAGGAAAATAGATTAAGGAAGGGGTGGCTCTCATTTAAGTGATCCCTATGAAAAAGGATGTTGGTGTTTTAGGGGCCGGGAGTTGGGGAACCACCCTGGCCATTTTATTACACGGTAACGGGCATCGGGTTTCATTGTGGGAATTTCGTGCCCGGGCCGCCAGGGAGTTAGCCCTCTTTCGGGAGAACCGTGAATTCCTGCCAGGGGTCGCCATTCCCCCTGACATTATCATTTCATCGGATTTTTATCAGGTGGCGTCTGAAAAAGCCATCCTGGTCACTGCCGTTCCCTCCCATGTGCTGAGATCAGTGGGCGAAAAACTGCACTCTATTGATCTGAACCGTACATTGGTGGTTAACGTATCCAAGGGTATTGAGAATCAAAGCTTGAAGCGTATGTCTGAGGTCCTATCAGATACGGTTAAGGGGTTTGATCTAAAGAGGTTCGTTGCATTGTCGGGCCCAAGCCACGCCGAAGAGGTCAGTCAACGCATGCCGACCACGGTGGTGGTCGCCTCAACTTCCATAAAAGCGGCGGAGGAGGTACAACAGGTGTTCATGACCCCCTATTTCCGGGTCTATGCTTCTGATGATCTGGTTGGGGTGGAACTGGGGGGATCCCTCAAAAACGTCATCGCCATCGCCGCCGGCATCTGCGATGGGTTGGGTTTCGGTGACAACACCAAAGGGGCGTTGTTAACCCGGGGCATGGTGGAGATCGCCCGCCTGGGAACCGCCATGGGAGCGCGGCCGTCCACCTTTTCGGGCCTGTCCGGCATGGGTGATCTCATTACCACCTGCACCTCCCGCCACTCCCGCAACCGCTATGTGGGGGAGCAGATCGGAAAGGGAAGAAAATTAAGCGACATCCTGGCGGGGATGGTCATGGTGGCCGAAGGGGTGAGGACAACCCAATCGGCCTATGACCTGGCCCAAAAACACGGGGTTGACATACCCATTACTACCGAAGTTTACAACATATTGTTCAAGGATAAAGACCCGGCAACTGCCCTTCAGGATTTGATGACCCGCCGGGCCAAAGTGGAGGATTAAAATTCAGAAGTGTTCTATGAGAAAAATTTAGCCTCTTCGGGGTAACTTATCAACCCCGAGGTTCGGTGAAATTTCTGAGATGTTCGGTTCGGTCAGGCGCCCGACTGATACGTCATAGGGTTGCGGTTGGGCAGCTCGTCTCGTCATTCGTTGAGCGGTTATGGGAAATAAAACAAAGCACATAAAGAGTTTTTACGATTTAGATGTCTATAAACTTATCGCTTGCATAGATAAGGTTCGGTGAACGTAAGGATGAACGCAACCGACAGACGGACGACGATACGAGCAGCGCAACCGATAAACGTTCTACGGAACTTATTTAGATTAAGGTCTATTCTTATAAATTCCGAGAAGTGCTGTACAGTTAGGTCAAATGGAAAAATCCTACATTAACACCATCTCCCGTTTTGAAGGCCAGGTTGTTCGGGTTATGGGCTGGCTTTCTAACAAACGATCCAGCGGAAGTATTCGCTTTCTATTGGTGCGGGACGGAACGGGAATTATTCAAGCAGTGGTATCCAGAGCTGATGTATCCACGGCGGTATTCGAGCTTTCTGATCAACTTGGCCAGGAAAGCTCTCTCGAAGTGCAGGGTCTGGTGCGGGCCGACCGAAGGGCCCCGGGGGGATATGAACTGGTGGTCTCCGACATCACCGTTTTTCAGCTTGTTCAGGACTATCCTATCACCCCTAAGGAGCACGGCACCACCTTTTTGATGGACCGCCGACACCTGTGGCTGCGGTCTTCCCGCCAGCATGCCATTCTTAAGATAAGACACGGTCTGATTACCGCGGCCCGCAAATTCTTCGACGACCGTGACTTTGTGTTGCTTGACGCCCCTATCTTTACCCCAGCGGCCTGCGAAGGAACTACCACCCTATTCGAAACGGATTATTTCGGGGAGAGGGCCTACCTCACCCAATCGGGACAGCTTTATATGGAAGCCGGAGCCATGGCTTTCGGAAAAGTCTACTGTTTCGGCCCTACCTTCCGGGCAGAAAAGTCCAAAACCAGGCGCCACCTGATTGAATTCTGGATGATCGAACCTGAGGTGGCTTACTGCGACCTGGAAGGGGATATGGAACTAGCCGAGGATTTTGTGGCCTTTATAGTTGAATGGATCTTACATCATTATCAAACAGAATTAAAGGTTCTGGAAAGAGATATCGAGCCCCTGGAGAAAGTGATCAAACCCTTTCCCCGCATTAGCTATGATGAAGCTGTGGATATTCTAAAGCAAAAGGGGGGTTCCTTTGAATGGGGGAACGATTTTGGTGGTGGGGACGAGACAGTCCTCTCCCAGACCTTTGACCGACCGGTGATAATACATCGCTACCCGGCCTCTGTGAAAGCCTTCTATATGAAGAACGACCATCAGAACCCCGATTTGGCCTTATGTATGGACATGCTGGCCCCTGAAGGCTATGGGGAGATCATCGGCGGCGGCCAGCGCGAGGATGATCTGGGGGCTCTTGTGGAAAAGATTAAAAAGCACAACCTTCCCATGGAGGCCTTCGATTGGTATCTGGACCTGCGAAAATACGGCACCGTGCCCCACGCAGGCTTTGGCCTCGGCATCGAAAGAACATTATCCTGGATCTGCGGCTTAAGCCATCTCCGGGAGACCATACCCTTTCCCCGGTTGATCTATCGGCTGAAACCTTAAGTTAAAACCCCTTGCCTCAAAAATAAAATTTTCATGCTTCGTGGTCCCGAGTATTCGGTACGAAACATCCGCCGCAGGCGGATTCAAAACGTCATTTACTTTTACGTAATATACCGAAATTTCTTTAATTATATGGAAACCGGTGTGAAGATAATCGTAAAAGGAATGGTGCAGGGGATCGGCTATCGGTTTTTCGTCCTGAGGGCAGCCCGCAACCTGAATCTAAATGGATACGTAAAAAACCTGTGGAATGGCAACGTTGAAGTGGTGGCGGAAGGGGATCGGGGGGCGGTGGAAGAGCTAATACAGATATTGAAAGTGGGGCCTCGGATGGCCTCTGTGAGGAACCTTACAGTCCAATGGGTCGAACCCCAGGGTAAGTTTACCTCCTTTCGGATTGAATTCTGAGTCGGCTATGAAGAAATTGATAGATTATATTCGCTGTATTCCCGATTTTCCTAAAAAGGGTATCAATTTTAAGGACATCACCACCCTGTTAAAAGACGGGAAGGCTTTTTCGGAATCGGTCAACCAGTTAGCGGAGCCTTACCTGAATGACTCCATAAACGCTGTGGTTGGGATTGAAGCCCGGGGGTTTATCTTTGCCGCCGCCGTCGCCTATAGACTGGGGGTAGGGATGATACCCGTTCGTAAGCCCGGCAAACTTCCAACTGAGACCATTTGTGAGGAGTATGAGCTGGAGTACGGGACAGACGGCGTCGAGGTCCACAAAGACGCCATTCAGCCGGGGCAGAGGATTCTTATTGTAGATGATCTTTTGGCAACCGGGGGAACCGCCCTGGCCACCTGCAAGCTGGTGGAAAAATTAGGGGGGAAAATAAGGGGGGTCAGGTTTCTGATCGAATTGGATTTTCTAAACGGCAGGGAAAAATTGGGGAACTATCCGGTATCCGCTTTAATTCATTATCTCTTCTAGACCTTTTAGGACTCTTGCAAGGCAGTATTCGCCGAATTGAGTTACGATTTCCCCTTGGTGACGTTTATTTAATGATAAAAAATGATATATTGAGGCGGACGTAATATGTGCTCTTTTATATTTATTCTCCTTGCAAAAATTTTCTAATTCCTCTACCAAAAATCTGGGAATGGAAAATTGTACGGATATCCTTTTTTCTAATTTGTCCCTGAGTGGTTCATAATAATATTTCTTCGTTCTCAACGCCTTGGTCAAGGTCAAATCACCGTATTCCTTTAATATTTTCTTTAGTCGTTCCTGATCCATGCCCAAAAAGTAATGAAGGGCCGGAGGGATAAAGTGTGTTAAATTACCCCCTTTCTTTTTGCAATATAACAACAACTTTGCCCGGAGACCCTTGGGAACCGTAATGTGGTAAACGATACTTCTTCCTAGTTTCATAACGAAAAAACTCCAAATATTTTAAAAACTGAATTTCCGTTCGTCTGGCATAATTTAAGGCTTTCTGGGGATAAAGTCAAGATAAAAATTACCTTTCTAATTACCAAGTTAGTTAAAAACCAGTCCTTGCCATATATATGCGGGATTTTTTGTTTAAAGGGTCATTAGCGATAATGAGCACAAGACTAAGGCTGGCGGTTGTCCTTGCTGTTATCACACCCCTTGGGTTTGGGACCAAGCTTTATCATGGCCCCCTTGCTGGCTGGGTAGAGCTTTACCTTGGTGGGGTATTGTATGTTATCTTCTTCATCTTATTGGCAGCATTTATCTTTACCCGGGCTAAAATATGGGTCTTGGGGGGTGTAGTCTTTGGCTCTACTTGTGTTTTAGAATTTCTTCAACTCAGTCATAATCCTTTGCTTGAGAGGATCAGATCCACATTCCTGGGGAGGGCTTTGATTGGTTCGGGCTTCGACCTCTGGGATTTTCCCCATTACATTCTCGGAGCCATTCTGGGCATGACGTTGCTGAATAAGGTATGCCGCCAGAAACCAATCCTGAAACATTGGGGCTGTTAACTTAACTGTTGCTAAATTGGTTGCTTTATTCTCATTTATAAGAGAAAGATTAACCGCCTTCTCTTTTGGGAAGTGTAATTTATGAATTTTTGGGAACCCATCAAGGGCGAGATGAATTTGCCTTCGGCGAACCCTTGACTGAACCCCAAAAATTCACTACCAGTAGTTAACCAAGAGGGAAAGTAGGAACGATATGTTATCATCATAAATTGAATTTATTAAAATTACAACTCGTTATTTTTATGTGAATCTATGAAAAACATAAAACAAAAGCAACTAAGAGCAACAATTAACTAAACAGTCCTTAAAAAAGAATTATTTTGACAGTGAGGAAATGGACAATATTATGACGAGATCATTACGTCCATACCTTTGCCTGATAATACTAATAATCCCCGGGGTGGGGTTAAGTCAGGAAATCCCTGATTTTAATGCCGGTCGCCCCGGTGCAGCCGAAACAAGCACCATTGTACCTAAAGGGTATTATCAGGTAGAAACAGGCTGGACACTAACGAACTCAGGAAGTGGTTATCTGATGGTACGAACCGGACTTTCCAACCGAATGGAATGCAGATTCTCCTTTAATGATCTATCGTTTGAACAATCCCCACTATTGGGGGGACTTATGGGAGGTATTTTATACCAATTGACGGAAGAAAGCGGAAGACGACCTAAAACTTCACTATTGTTTACTTTGTCCATCCCTAATAGTGATGATGGAATGGTTGTGGATGAGACACAATACAACCTAATCGTCCCATTCTCCTCTACAATAAGTGACCATGTATCCCTAGGATGGCATCTTAGCGCATCCTACTTTCAAATTGGTGGAGAAGCCCAAATGGACCTGGCTTATGCTGCCGCATTGGGTTGTGACCTTGCTGAAAAAATAGGCGTATTTATTGAAGTTTATGGTGGTGGCCCCACTGATAAACTAAGCGAAGTGTCACATTCTCTTGATGGTGGAATTACATACCAAATTCTTGATAATATTCAGATTGATATTAATGGGGGCTTTTCTCTCAGCAACAATAGCAATGATACCTTTTTAGATTTTGGGGTAGCATTTCGGCTACCTCGTTAAAAATGCTATTTGAAAGTAGTGGCACTAGAGACGTTAGACATCATTACCTATCGCATTGATATGAAAAAAACCGACATCTAAATTATAAGATAATGGGATTTAGCTATTTGTAAAACAATTCTACCGTTTTTTTTGAAAAGGTCTATTCATTTATCTTGAGTAGGCCTTTTGTTTTTTGAAGTTTTCCCTTGACTCTTTCCAAATAATTCCATAATATTTATAGTAAATCATTATTAACGGATCTGATTCTGAACTTGTTGACCTATGAATATGTCAAGCATAAAATTTATGTCTTAATTGAATAGAACGAGGGGAAGGTAATGACAGAGGGAAGAAAAGACAAGGGAACAGGGAGAAGCTGCCGAAGTTCAATTTCCGGTATGAATAGACATCCCAGACTTTATTTTTGGGCATTTATTTTCCTTTTAATATTGAATTTCCGGTTTCAAAGCATCGCATTTGCCCAATCAGATGTCTGGCGGAAGGGCGAGGAGCTCGTATATAAAGTCAATTGGTCCTTCATCCGCCTGGGCACCTTACGCCTTAAGGTTGCGGATAAACTTAAAATCGAGGGTCGGGATGCTTACCGGGTAATATTGAGTATTGACTCCAATCCATTACTGTTTTTTTTAAACGTCCATTTTAATACTGAAAGCATCATTGACGAAGATTATTTTTCCCATTATTTTATGATCAACGAAATCATTGGAGGGGAGAAGGTTAGGACTGAATACTGGTTTGACTATGATCAGAAGAAAATTATTATAAAGGGCGCAAAGGTGGGGAGCTGCACAGAGTCAGCCAACAGCGAGATGTCCCTATTAGCGAAGATACAGGATGGCACGTCTATTGTCTACTTTGCCAGGGGGAATATTTATCAAAATAAAAAAATTAGAATTCCCGTCATGATAGAGACGGAAATAGAGTATATTGATTTTGTCTTTAATAATAAAAGACGGCTGCTGGAAATTGATGCTATTGGCCGCTCGGTTGAGGTAGTTGGCCTTGAAGGAAAGGCAGGGTTTAAGGGTATAGCTGGTTTTACCGGTGAGTTTCAGGGATGGTTCAGCACCGACGGTCGGGCAGTGCCCCTACGGGCTAAAATGAAGGTTTTTATCGGAAAGGTCACCGTTGAGCTTGAAAGATGGAATAAATAGGAAAATTAAGGGTTTAAGTAAAAAAAAATTATTACCGTATTAAATACTTGACTTTTTCTGATTAATGACTTAAATTATTATAGAAAAAAAGGATTTGACTTTTTGTAAAAAAAATGGCCAAAATTTGGCCATTTTTAGATAATTCAGATAGACAAATTTCCACAAATTAGACACTTTTTAATGGTATTTTAGCTATGCCCCTGTAGCTCAGTTAGGATAGAGCAGCGGTTTCCTAAACAGCAAGTTTTAGCTATAAAAACAGGGTCAATTCTCCCAAAATTCTCCCATTTTTATGAAAAAGGGCCTCCTCATTCATCTTGAGTAGGCCTTTTGTTTTTTGATATTTTGCTTGCTTTTTTAGAATAAATGCTTATATTAAAATTAGTTATTTAAGATATGATCTAAAAGTGATATTAAGCATAAAACTCCTGATGATTTCTATTTTCAAAGATTGTAAAACCCTCTCAAGTTAAGAAAGTCTGTAAAAAAGATAGGTTTTGAAAAATGATTGGCAAAACTATATCTCATTACAAAATCCTCGAAAAAATCGGTGAAGGCGGCATGGGTGTGGTGTATAAAGCTGAGGATACGAAACTAAAGCGTACTGTTGCCCTGAAGTTCCTGCCGCAAGAGTTTACCAGAGATGAAGAGGCAAAAGAACGCTTCGTCCATGAGGCACAGGCAGCATCAGCCCTCGACCATCCTAACATCTGCACCATCTATGAAATCAATGAAACTGAAGATGGACAGACATTTATCGCTATGGCATATTACGAGGGTGAAACACTTAAGGAAAAAATTTCAAAAGAATCATTACCAATTGATGAGGCACTGGATATTGCATCTCAAGTTGCTCAAGGTCTATCAAAAGCACATGAGAAGGGTATTGTACATAGAGATATAAAGCCTGGTAATATAATTGTGACAAATGATGGTGTGGCAAAGATTGTCGATTTTGGGTTAGCAAAGATGGCTGGTGCTTCAAGAATCACAAGAGCAGGTTCAACATTAGGTACAGCTGCTTACATGTCTCCGGAACAGGCACGAGGTGAAGAAGTAGATTACAGAACTGATATTTGGGCTTTGGGTGTAGTTCTGTATGAAATGCTTACAGGACAACTTCCCTTTCCGGGCGAATATGAATCTGCAGTCATCTATTCAATCCTGAATGTAGATCCGAAATCTCCAAGGGATTTTCGTGAAGACATCCCGGCGGAATTGGAGCAGGTCGTGATTAAAATGATGAAAAAAGAAATATCTCAACGCTATGTTTCGGTTACTGAATTCAAGACCGATTTAGGAAAGATTAAATCCACATTGATGGGAGCAGGTATAGGAGTGCTGGGTAAGACCAGGCGATACTTCAAGCCAGCCATCCTTATACCAGTGACCCTCATCGCCCTCATTGCATTAGTGTTTCTCATAAGACAGATTCATCGCACTACCCGAATCCGTTGGGCTAAAGATGTGGCCCTCCCAAAGATCGAAGAATTAATAGATAAGGCGAATTCTGAAAATAACATTGAAGCTTTTAACCTGGCACAGAAAGCAGAAAAATACATTCCCGACGATCCGAAACTGAAACAACTCATGCAGTTGATCCCTGCAACCATTTCTATCAAAACACAGCCTGCAGGTGCTAAGATTTATCGGAAACCTTTCGATAAACCGGAGAGCGATTGGGAATTCATCGGACATACACCTATCGTCAGCAGGCGCATGCCTTACTACCTATTCCTTTGGAAAGTCGAGAAACCGGGATATGAAACCCTGTACCGGCTCTCCTTTTCAGGAGGACCAATTGATTGGAATACCGTAACATATTTACCTTATACAATAGATTGTATTTTGGATAAAAGTGGAACCCTGCCTCCGAATATGGTTCGAATACCAGGGACAGGCGAAATTGCCGATTTCTTTATCGACAAATACGAGGTGACCAACGAGCAGTTTAAATGGTTCGTCGAAAACGGCGGTTATCAAAAAAAAGCATATTGGAAACATCCATTCATAAAAAATGGAAGAGAAGCGACCTGGGAAGAGGCAGTGGCAAAATTACGTGATACCACCGGCAGGTTGGGTCCTGCCACCTGGGAAGGGGGAAGTTACCCGGAAGGTGAGGATAACTACCCGGTATCCGGGGTGAGCTGGTATGAAGCGGCTGCTTATGCAGAGTTTGCCGAGAAAAGCCTTCCCACTATCGGACACTGGGGGTCAGCGAGTAGGGTAAATATTACATACGCCTATCATTTGTTTTATCCCATGTGCAATTTTGATGGGGAGGGTCCGGTTCCCGTGGGAACCACAGAGGCCATAACCCAGTTTGGCGTGTATGACATGGCAGGAAACGTGAGGGAGTGGTGTTGGAATGAATCGGAGAAAGGACGATGCATCCGTGGCGGTGCCTGGAATGATGTTACTTACATGTTTGGCAACGTCACCCAGGCAGACCCTTTTGATCGTTCTCCTAAAAATGGTTTTCGCTGCGTTATCTATCCTGATAGGGAAAAATTACCCGAGAGTCTATTCGAAACTCGATTATACGAAAAGCCGAGGGACTTCTACAAAGAAACTCCGGTCTCCGATGCCATTTTTAACGTTTATAAGGACATGTTTTCATACGATAAAACTGATCTCAAGGCGGTTGTGGAGGAAAGCGACGACCGTTCGGCCCACTGGATTCATCAAAAAATTTCCTTTTCAGCGGCCTATGACAATGAACGAATGATCATACATCTCTTCCTGCCCAGAAATAGTAGTCCTCCTTTTCAAACAATCATCTGTTTCCCGGGTGCAGGGTCTATAATTGTACCTTCCAGTGATGATATAGAAAATTATTGGGAGTTTACCAACAAACTCTCCTTTTTTGTAAAAAATGGGCGGGCTGTGGTATACCCCGTTTACAAGGGGACATTCGAACGCGATGGTTCATTAATACCCCGGTTTGATGCATTACACGAGTATAAGGACTATATGATAAAAGTAGTAAAAGACTTTAAAAGGGTCATCGATTATCTGGAAACCCGGCCGGATATCAATACAGAGAAAATTGCCTATTTCGGTATGAACTGGGGCGGTAGATTGGGTGGTTTAATTCCTGCCCTTGAAGAACGAATTAAAGTTGCTATCCTTGATGTTGGAGGATTTTCGTTTAGGAAACCAAAACCAGAAGTGGACCCTTTTAATTATGTTTCGAGAATAACCATTCCCACTTTAATGCTTAATGGTAGGTTTGACATGACCTTCCACTATGAGACATCGGCAAAACCGATGTTTGAACTGCTGGGGACTCCGATTAAGGATAAAAATCAGATCGTTTACGATAACGATCACTACATCCCCCGAAAAGAGCTTATCAAGGAAAGCCTGAATTGGCTGGATCTTTATTTTGGCATGGTAAAATGAAATTAAGAACAACTCATCCTATTTTATACGGATCTAAAAGGGTAGTAAATTACCCATTGACACTATAACGAATAAGCGTTGCATCCGACCGGAGCTCTTTTTAAGCGGAGGTCGGAGTGCAACACGGCATGCATACGGACCGAAACGCGTTTCATGACCTCCACGTTTGAGATGCTTGTGGAATCACTTCAATCGGGGAAATAACTCTTGGCGTTTCGGCCGGTGATGCCGAAGGCCGTTAGAAATCTGAGTTTTATTAAAAAAATGGCAACTGATGGTTTTGCTTTCATTATAATTAAACAAGGCCTATTCATTCATCTTGAGTAGGCCTTGTTTTGAGGGGGGGGGAATTTTGCTTGCATTATTGAAAAAAATAGTTATATTAAATAAGTAAAATACTTTTCAATACGATATTAAAGATCGAAACAAAATGAAATATAGACAACTTGGCGATCGGGGACCAAAAGTTTCTACCATTGGTTTTGGAACCTGGGCAATTGGTGGAAGAGATTGGGGGAGAACTAATGATAAAGTTTCAAAGAGGGCTTTACACGAAGCATTAGACAAAGGGGTAACATTAATTGATACAGCTGATGTGTATGGTTTTGGCCATTCTGAAAAACTTATTGCTGATGTTCTTAAGGAAAGAGGAAAAGGAGAAGTTATTGTTGCTACTAAAGCGGGTAATGATTTTTATGATGCTACGGAAGAAGATGACAAGGGATATGGGCCTATCAGACAAAATTATGACAAGGATTATTTGATTTGGGCTGCTGAACAGAGTATAAAACGACTTAATGTCGATGTTTTAGATATACTTCAGTTACATAGTCCAGATTTAGAAAAACTTGAAAGAGATGAACCTTGGGAAGCAATGGAAATATTGAAAAAACAGGGTAAGATTAGATATGCGGGGTTTAGTATTCAATCTTTCAAAGAAACAGAACAGGCGTTTTTACTTGATGAACATCATGGTTTATTAGATTGTATTCAAGTACGATATAATATACTTGAGCGAGAAGCAGAAAAAGAACTATTCCCTAAAGCACAAAAATATGGATTAGGGGTTATTGTAAGAATTCCCCTTTTGTTTGGTTTATTAACTGGAAAATTTACAAAAGAGACTAGATTTGGAGACGACGATCATCGCAGAATGAACCTTTCCCCTGAAAGATTAGAGAAATATGTTGATGAAATGGAGAAACTAGATACTCTTTTTAAAGAATATTCCACATATACAAAAGCCCAAATTAGTTTAGCTTTCTGTATTTCACACTCAGCTTGTTATACAGCGATTCCTGGGGCAAAAACCCCTCAACAGGTTTTTGAGAATTGTGTATCATCTGATTTAGCACCGATCCCTATTGACAAAATTCCTTCACTTTCTTATTAGATAAATTTTCTAATCATATTAATGTATTTTTAACAAAGGCTTGGATAAAAGTCAAACAAAAAAGTATACTCATCCACCATATTTAGTTTATCTTTTAGGCTTCTTCTAGTAGTAGGAGGCCATAAATAAAGTTATGCAGATTGGATATTGGGATTGATTAAATTTGTCAAAAATAAAGTGGATATTAGAAAATGGTTCATAAGGATGGGTAGACTGTGGAATATCGCAATTTAGGCCGCACTGGGCTACAAGTCTCTGAGCTGTGTCTGGGCACCATGCAGTTCGGCTGGACCACCGATGAGGTAAATGCTTATCGGGTTATGGATGCCTTTGTAGGAGCAGGGGGGAATTTCATTGATACCGCTGATGTTTACACCAACTGGGT
>JADHWK010000047.1 GCA_016783505.1 Candidatus Zhuqueibacterota bacterium
CCGGATTCCGGATTCCGGGGGGGATGTTATCTCGGCGGCCTGTGAATTGCTGAAGCAGGGGAGAATCCTCGCCGTCAAGGGGTTGGGGGGTTTTCATCTGGCCTGTGATGCATTGAACGAAGATGCGGTTCAGAGGTTGCGGTCAAGGAAATTCCGGGAGGATAAGCCCTTCGCCCTGATGATGAAGGATATAAATACTATTAAAAAGCTCTGCTATGTTAATCATGTGGAAGAGGAATTACTGAACTCTGTTAACCGCCCCATTGTTCTTCTAAAGAGACGCAAAGAATGTCCAGTGGCTGAAGCAGTGGCACCGGAATATCCCAATTTAGGGGTGATGCTTCCCTATTCCCCCCTTCACCACCTGTTGCTCAAAGAGTCAGGTTTGGTTTTGGTGATGACCTCGGGGAATATCAGTGATGAGCCCATCGCCTATCAGAACGATGAGGCCAAGGATAGGTTAAAGGACATTGCCGACTATTTTTTGATCCATGACCGGGACATTCACATCCGCAGCGACGATTCGGTAATCCGGGTGGTGAATGGGAGGGAGATGATCCTCAGGCGATCGCGGGGCTATGTTCCCGAGCCCATCAGATTGCACTTTCGTTTCCAAAAACCCGTTCTGGCCTGCGGACCGGAGTTGAAAAATACCTTTTGCCTGGCCCGGGAGGATCTGGCTCTTGTTGGTCATCATATAGGAGATCTGGAAAATTTGGAGACCCTGAAATCGTTTGAGGAGGGCATCAACCATTTTCAGAAGATTTTCTATACCAAACCCCAAGTTATCGCCTATGATCTGCATCCCAATTATTTGAGTACCAAGTATGCCCTCGATCTTGCTTCTCGCCACCCGCAACTGATAACCATCGGCGTCCAGCACCACCACGCCCATATCGTTAGTTGTATGGCTGAGAACGGTGTCCAGGAAAGAGTCATCGGCATCGCCTTAGATGGAACCGGATACGGCCCCGATGGGACGGTCTGGGGGGGTGAGATTTTGCTCGCAGATCTTAAGTCCTACGTGAGGGTAGGCCATTTCGATTACGTCCCCATGCCCGGGGGGGAAAGGGCCATCAAAGAGCCCTGGCGGATGGCGGTAAGCTATCTTTATCAAATATTCGGCAGGGATTTTATGGATTTAGACATTCCTTTCAATCATCATCTTGACAGAAGAAAATTAAATGTTATCCTTAAGATGATCGAAAGCGAGGTGAACTGTCCCCTTACCTCCTCCTGCGGCAGGCTATTCGACGGGGTCGCCTCTTTGATCGGGCTTCGGAATGAGGTACATTACGAAGGGCAGGCGGCGGTGGAATTGGAGAACGTGATTAGTGATTCGGGATCCGTGATTCGTGATCCCTATTCTTTTAAGATTGATAAGTCAGCCAGGAAACTCATTATCTTAACGGGACCGATTATCAAACAGGTAGTGCAGGATTTGCAAAAAGGTTCTGGGATAGGGATAATCAGTCAGAAATTCCATGATGTTTTAGTCCGGATTTTTGAAGAGGTCGCCGAAGAACTTCGGCTAAGGACCCGGATTGACAAAATTGCTCTAAGCGGTGGATGCTTTCAGAATATTTATTTGTTGACCCATTTAAAGGAAAAGTTAGAAGGGTCGGGTTTTACCGTCTATACCCATTCTAAGGTGCCCCCCAATGACGGAGGTATCTCATTGGGGCAGGCGGTTGTGGCTAATTTCAATCCCTAATGCAAAAGACATTAAAACACACTTGAAAAGTTAATCTTTTAGGATTTTAAAAGGCTAACGCCTTAACTCCAAGATTTTTTGGGCTAAATCGAGTAGAAGTAAAAAGGAAGGTTCGAGTATTACCTCTCAAGAATTGATCCTGTGTCATCCTGTTTATCCTGTCTACTAAGATTTCTTAATTATGTGGACGGTTAGTTTTAAAAAGATGGAGAGGTAGATGTGCTTAGCGGTGCCAATGAAGGTGATCAAGATTGATGGGCAGGATGGACTGGTGGAGATAGGGGGGGTTAGGGGGGGTGTAAACCTTCAATTGGTGGAAAATATAAAAGTAGGGGATTATGTAATCGTCCACGCCGGGTTTGCCATCGAAAAGCTGGATGAGGAAGAGGCGCAAAAGACAATCGCTATGTTTAAAGAAATGGAAAGGATGGCGTCCCGGTGCTAAGTGTGAAGTTCGAAGTTTGAAGTTTGAAGTGAGAAATCGGAAGCTTGAAATTGGTGAGTGATAATTGCTGATTGTTGATTGATAATTGCTGCACTAGCCGTAGTGATCCATGTTTTCGTGATTTCAATTCCTGAACCCCTGGGCCTGGCTAGGGACATGCCCCTGATCTAATCAGGGGCAGGCTCTGTCAGGAACAGGTTTTAAACTTCGCACTCCGAACTCCGCACCTCGCACTTGCTCGGTGAGGACACCTTTGCCCTAGTTACCTAATCAGGCCCAGGCCTCTTAACAATTTACAATAATTATTTGTATCTATACTATTACAATGATTATAAAACCATGAAATACGTTGATGAATTTCGGAATAATCGTGTCGCCCAACGCCTTTCCGAGGAGATAAAATCCCTTGCCAGGGATAGGGAAATGACCTTCATGGAGGTCTGCGGGGGGCACACCATTGCCATATTTAAATATGGGTTGAGGGACTTTCTGCCTCCGGGGATTCATCTGATCTCCGGTCCTGGATGCCCGGTCTGCGTGACCCCCACCGGGTTCATTGACCGGGCGGTGGCCCTGTCACGACGGAAAGAGGTGATCATCGCCACCTTTGGGGATATGATCCGGGTCCCCGGGTCATCGTCCAGCCTCCGGGAGGAAAAGGCCCAGGGAGCAGATGTCTGGGTGGTCTATTCAGCCATGGATGCCATACCTGTTGCCAGAGACAATCCGGACAAAAAGGTGGTGTTTTTAGGCATAGGGTTTGAAACCACCGCTCCCACCATTGCCGCTACCATCCTGCAAGCTGACCGTTTAAGATTATCCAATTTCTTCGTCCTCAGCACCCTGAAGACCATGCCCAACGCCTTAAAAGCCCTGCTGGAGGGCGATGATATGGGGATTCAGGGGTTCATTTGTCCAGGACACGTGAGCACCATCACCGGTCTGGGAATCTACGAATTCATCGCCCGGGACTATGGAGTGCCCTGCGTCATATCGGGCTTTGAACCCACTGACATTTTGCAAACCCTTTACATGTTGACCCGACAGGTGGGGGACGGAGTTGCTAAAGTAGAAAGCCAATACACCCGAACGGTGAAGCGGGAAGGGAACCCCTTGGCTCAGAAGACAATGATGGCTGTGTTCGAGCCCTGTGATATGGAATGGAGGGGGCTGGGAATCATTCCGGGCAGCGGGCTTAAAATCAGGGATGAATTTGTCCGGTTCAACGCGCTTCAACATTTTGATGTGGAAGTGGAACCGACCCGGCAGGAGCCGGGTTGCATCTGCGGGGACGTGATGAGGGGGGCCAAGACCCCCCTGGACTGTAAGTTGTTCAAGAAAACCTGTACCCCGGCTAATCCAGCCGGGGCCTGCATGGTTTCCGAGGAAGGGACGTGTGCTACGTATTTTAAGTACACCTAAAATGAAAACGGACGAAAAAATCACCCTGGCCCACGGCGGTGGGGGAAGGCTATCACGGGACTTTATCAAGAAAGTCCTGCTGCGATATTTTGGCAATCCCATTCTTTCCGAACTTCAGGATTCGGCCACATTTGACCTGACTGGAAACCGGGTCGCCTTCACCACTGACTCCTACGTGGTCAAACCCCTCTTCTTCCCGGGTGGAGACATCGGAAAGCTGGCGGTGGCGGGAACCATCAATGACCTGGCGGTGGTGGGTGCTCAGCCCCTCTATCTTTCCTGTGGGTTGATTATAGAAGAGGGGTTCGAACTGGGTCAATTGGAACGGATATTGGGGTCAATGCAGGAGACGGCCCGAAAAGCCGGGGTGAAGGTGGTGGCCGGGGATACCAAGGTGGTGGAGAAAAAAGGGGCCGATCAGCTTTTTATCAACACTGCTGGAATAGGGTTAATCAGGAAGGACCGATGCTTAAGCCCAGTCGGGCCTGGGATCGGGGACAAGATTATTATCAATGGGGGTTTGGGTGAACACGAAGCAGCGGTGATTTCTAGCCGGGAGGGGTTTGACTTCGAGACCGAAGTTGTCAGCGACTGCGTCCCTTTAAATGACTTGATTCAGGGCATTTTGAAGGTTTCCCCAAACGTGAAGTGGATGCGGGACCCTACCCGGGGGGGGCTGGCCGCCATCCTCAACGAGCTGGTTGAAGGAAAGCCCTTTGGGATCCGGATCGAAGAAGCCCAAATCCCGGTCAAAGAGGCGGTTAAGGGGATTTGTGAGCTGCTGGGGTTTGATCCCCTTTACATGGTGAACGAAGGAAAGGTAGTACTGGTTGTGGCCTGGGAAGACGCCGATCGGGTCCTGAAGATTATGCAGAAACATCCTCTGGGTGGGGAGAGCCGCATCATCGGGGAGATCGTTCCCGAACCGGAAGGCAAGGTGGTTTTGAAGACGGGGGTTGGGGGGCATCGGGTAGTGGATATGATGGTGGGGGAAATGCTGCCGCGGATCTGTTAGATGGGAATAATAGAATGATGGAATAATGGATGAATGGAACAATGGATGGTTGGGTTCAACATTCTCCACGGCTATAAGACAGGATTCCATAGTTTGACCTGATTAGGGGGTTCTTTAGAAAAAAAACCCTCTTTTTCACTTGACAAAAATGTTTTTATTCTTTATCTTTATATGTTAAAAATTTAACGATCTTTTGTTGACCAAGAAGAAAATTCCCCAGAGTACCGTCTGGAGACTCTCCCAGTATCTGAATTGTCTCAGCTTACTTTCCTCCGAGAAATGCCGGGAAATCTCCTCCCATGAATTGGCTGAAAGGGTGGGCGTAAAGTCCACCCAGATCAGGCAGGATTTCCATTATTTTGGGGGATTCGGCCAGCCCGGATGCCGTTATAATGTGGGCCAGTTGATCGGGGAACTGGAGGCCATCTTAGGTCTTGACAAACCCCAGAACATGATCATCGTGGGAGCGGGAAATATCGGCCAGGCCCTGGCCCATTACGATAAATTTGAGCCCCTGGGCTTTAGGCTGAAGGGAATCTTTGATGTTAACCCCAGATTGTTCGGGCTTAAGATCAGGGGTGTTGGGGTCAGGGATGTGAAAGAGCTGCCCCGATTTGTCAAAGATCACCACATTAGAATTGGCATCATCACCACCCCGGCCCGGGTGGCTCAGTCGGTGGCTGATCTTTTGGTTCGCATAAAGATAAAGGGAATCTGGAATTTTTCGCCGATGAATGTCACCGCCCCGGAAGGGGTTTCCATGGTAAACGAGAACCTTTCGGTGGGTTTAATGACCCTATCCCATAAGATCAAAGGAGGTTGATGGAATGAAAGTCGAAAGGGTTATCAAATACGAAGCGGAGTTGGACAAAGATTTTTCCCAATGGGTAGTTTCCGTCCCAGGGGGCGAGCAGATACGGGATTGTATCCAGTGCGGTACCTGTAGTGCCACCTGTCCCCTGAGTATCTATATGGACTATACCCCGAGGAAGATTATCCTCATGGCCCATCAAGGGTTCAAAGAGGAAGTTTTAAGGAGTTTTACCCCCTGGCTGTGCGCTTCTTGTTATGCCTGTATGGTCAACTGCCCCCGGGAGATAAAGATTACCGAGATTATGTATATTTTGAAGGAAAAGGCGATAGAAGAGGGGATGTATCCTAAGAGATTTCCCATACCCGTCTTGGCCCGAGAGTTCACCCGTATGATCGTAAAGAAGGGTCGAAACCCGGAGACAAAACTGATCATTGCCCTGGCCCTGAGGACCAACCCGTTGAACCTGCTGAAAATGGCCCCGCTGGGTCTTCGGTTGATGAAAGCAGGTCGGTTGGAAATAATGACTAAGTCTATCAAGGGTAAGGACCAGCTTAAGACCATGTTGCAATCCCTGGAGGCGACGACATGAAAGAATATGCCTACTATCCCGGCTGTTCGGTAAAGGGGACAGCCAAGCATTACGAGGAATCTTTACTGACGGCTTTTGATGTCTTAGGATTGAACCTAACCGAGCTTGAGGACTGGAACTGCTGCGGGGCGACTCTTGCCCTTGCGGTGAACGAATTAAAATCATTTACCATGGTATCGAGGAATCTGGCGCTGGCTGAAAAAACGGGTCTCGACATAGTGACTCCCTGCAGTGCTTGCTATCTGGTGCTCCTCAAAACCCAGGATTATATCCGGCGTTATCCCGATATTAAGGCAAAAATAGATAGGGCGCTGAAGTCGGTGGGGATGGAATACCGGGGAACGGTGCGGGTGAAACATACCTTAGAAGCCCTGGTGAACGATGTAAAACTGGAAGAGGTTAAAAATAGGGTGACCCGACCCCTGAAGGGGTTTAAGGTGGCCCCCTACTACGGCTGCCAGATTGTGAGGCCCTATAAGGAGTTTGATCACCCCTTCTATCCCGATTCTATGGACAGGCTTCTTAAAGCCTTGGGAGCCGAGGTGGTGGATTATCCTCTGAAGACCGACTGCTGTGGGGCTGCCATTGCCGGGACTATGGAGGAGGTGGGGGTGAGGCTCAATTATGTCCTCCTGAAAGAGGCCCAGAAAAGGGGGGCCAATTGTGTGGTTACGGTCTGTCCCCTGTGCCAGCTTAATCTCGAACAGTATCAGGGAAAGATAAATAAACGCTTTAATTCGGATATATCCCTTCCCATACTTTATTTCACCCAGCTATTGGGTCTGGCCCTGGGGGTCCCCGAAGAACGGTTGGGCTTTAACCGGGCGATGGTATCTGCCGATTCGCTTCTGGAGGCTGCTTAGATAGGAGGTAATATGAATAAAAGGTTGAACGGAAGACCAAAAATCGGGGTATATATTTGCCACTGTGGAACGAACATTGCCAAGACGGTGAACATGGGTGAACTCGTCGGGTTCGCTTCCGGCCTGAACAGTGTAGGAGTAGCCCGAGAATATAAATATATGTGCTCAGACCCGGGCCAGGAAATGATTAAGAAGGACATTAAGGAATTGGAACTGAACCGGGTTGTGGTTGCCTCCTGTTCCCCATTGCTCCATGAGCATACCTTCAGACGGGCCTGCGAAGACGCCGGATTAAATCCTTATCTTTTTCAAATGGCCAACATCAGGGAGCACTGTTCCTGGGTGACCCCGGACCCGGCCCAGGCCACGGCCAAGGCCAAAAGGATCGTGGCGGCGGCAGTTGTACGGGTTGTTTATCAGGAACCCCTGGAGGTGAAGAAGGTACCGGTGAATCCCAATGTCGTGGTGGTGGGGGGAGGGATCACGGGTATTGAAACTGCCCTGAGACTGGCCCAGTCAGGACGAAAGGTGTACCTGGTGGAACGGGAGCCCTCCATCGGGGGCCATATGGCCGAGTTAGACAAGACCTTTCCCACCCTGGACTGCGCCGCCTGTATCCTCACCCCCAAGATGGGCGCCGTGGGGCAAGAACCCAACATTGAGCTTTTGACATATAGTGAGGTAGAAGATATTTCGGGATATGTGGGGAATTTCAAGGTCAAAATTCACAAAAAGCCCCGATATGTTGATCTAGAAAAATGTACCGGCTGCGGGCTGTGCTGGACTAACTGTCCCACTAACATTGTTCCCTCAAAACGGGTGATTAGAAGGGGCGATTTGATCATCAATCAAACGGAGGTAGGTTGACCCTTAAGGAGATCGTAAAAATTCTCGGTTGTCAGGTGGTGGTGGGCAAGGAGACCCTGGATACTGAGGTGAGGGCCGGATGCGGCTGCGATCTGATGAGCGATGTATTAGCCTTTATTAAGCCCGACGCCCTGCTGTTGACCGGACTGAATAATCCCCAGGCGGTTCGCACCGCAGAGATATCCGAAATAAAGGTCATCTGCTTTGTCAGGGGTAAACAGCCCAGCGAAGCTATGATCGCCCTGGCCCGGGAAAAGGAGATCGCCATTTTAACTACCTCCCTGCCCATGTTCGAGGCCTGCGGTAGATTGTTTAAGAACGGTCTGATAGGCTGTTCTGAATATGATGAATAAAATTTAAGTGGGCACTTCCGTGGTTGATGAAAAGGAAATCACTAAGGTCCAGGAATTAGTCTATGAGTTGAAAGTAGGGCAGGTTATGGTTAAGGACGTTATTACGGTAACTCCCCATAATCTGATGAGTGAACTCCGGGACCTGTTACGTGATAAACGTATTTCTGGCGTTCCCGTAGTAGATAAAGGCAGATTGGTCGGTTTGGTCAGCATTGAGGACTTTATCAAATGTCTGACTGACGGCAAGATGGGCAGTCCCGTTGAAGAGAGAATGAACCGGAACGTTAAAACCCTGTATGATAATGAGCCGTTGGTCCATGCGGTGAAAGAGTTTGACCGGATGGGTTACGGGCGTTTTCCGGTGGTGGATCGGGAAAGCGGAAAATTAATGGGGATAATCACCAAGGGGGACATCATTCGGGGTCTGCTCAAAAAGATGGAAATAGATTACCAGGAAGAGGAGATTCATCGCTATCGGGCCAGCCATTTCTTCGAAGACATTGTAGCTGATAAAACCACCCTCATATTCCAATATAACGTCATCGGCAAAGATTTTGATCGGGCCGGGGAGACATCCAGTGGACTCAAAAAGACCCTGAGAAGGATGGGGATCTCCCCAAAGGCTATCCGTCGGCTCGCCATAGCGACCTATGAAGCCGAGATGAACATCGTTGTTTTTACCGACGGGGGGGAGATAACCGCCCGGGTAACCCCACAGGAGGTCAGGGTGGAGGTGGTGGACTCTGGGCCGGGGATTCCTGATATTAAAAAGGCCATGGAGCCCGGATTTTCAACGGCACCGGATTGGATCAGGGAGTTGGGTTTCGGTGCCGGCATGGGCCTGGCGAACATTAGGAAGTGTGCTGATGCGATGCATCTTGAGTCCACCGTGGGCAAGGGAACCCGGCTGGAAATCACCGTTTATTTAAACGAGAAAGAGAAGCATGGTTCTGGGAACGATAGTTGAAAAATTAGGTCTTGGGGTGAAGACCGCCCCGAGAGATCTCACCAGCGAGGTAACCGGGGCCTACGTCAGTGACCTGTTGAGCGACGTGATGGCCAACTCAAAAGAGGGGAACCTCTGGGTGACCCTTCAAGTTCATCCCAACATCGTAGCGGTAGCCACCCTTAAGGATCTTTCTGGTATTATCTTGGTGAACGGCCGCCAGCCCGCGGAGGAGACCCTTAAAAAGGCGGAGGAGGAGCAGATCCCCCTCATGACCACCGGGTTGCCGACCTTCCAACTGGTGGGAAAGTTGTACAATTTAATCGGGGAATGCTGAGGGAATTCGAGGCCGACCTTCACATCCATACCTGCCTTTCCCCCTGTGGGGATCTGAAGATGTCCCCGGGAGGGATCGTGAAAGAGGCGGTAAAGGAAGGTATTGATCTTATTGCCATCTGCGATCATAACTCTTCCGAAAATGCCGGTGCTGTCATCAAGGCATCGGAGGGGAAAGGGGTTGCGGTTTTGCCGGGAATCGAGATCACATCAAAAGAGGAAGTCCACATTTCCGCCCTGTTTGACCATTTTGATGATGCCCTTAAGCTGCAGATGTTGATCTACGAAAATCTGGATGGTGAAAACGACGAGGAAGTTTTTGGCATGCAGGTGGTGGTGAATGAGAAAGGTGAAGTATTGGGGTTTAATAAAAAGCTTTTAATCGGGGCCACCAACCTTTCCGTTGAAGAGATAGTCAATGCCATCCATTCCTTTCATGGACTGGCGATCGCTGCCCACATTGACCGGGAAGGGTTCGGGATCATCGGACAGTTGGGATTCATTCCCCCTGAATTGGGATTGGACGCCCTGGAAATTTCCCCTAAAATGGAAATGGAAGAAGCCCGAACGAGATTCAGCGAATATCATAAATATCCCTTCCTGTGTTCTTCCGATGCCCATTATTTGGATGATATTGGCAAGGGGACGACCACCTTTCTGTTGGAGGAGGCGTCGCTTAAAGAACTCAGAATGGCCCTAAAGGGGGAAGGGGGTAGGGGAATTTGCTGATAGCTGATAGCTGATTGCTGTTATGGAAGACCTTTCCCTGCATATTTTGGATGTGGTTGAAAATTCCATAGACGCTGGTGCCCGAAAAGTTGAGATTAAGATTTACGAGGATTTGAAGAAGGACTTGCTTGAGATCGAAATTATTGACGATGGAAAGGGCATGGACGAGGGGACTTTAGAAAAGGCTCTGGATCCATTTTTCACCACGAAGACGGTCCGAAAGGTGGGGCTGGGACTCTCCCTGTTCAGGGAAGCGGCTAGAATGGCAAACGGAGACCTTTCCATTCGATCGGAAGCTGGGCGGGGAACCACGATAAGGGCCACCTTTCAACACAGCCATATTGACCGCAAACCAATGGGAGATTTAGAAGAAACGCTTTTCACGTTAATCATTGGAAATCCGGAAGTAGTTTTTTCTTTCGCCTATTTAAAAAATGGAAAAATGTTTAACATGAATACAACGGGGCTAAAGAAAAAACTTCCAGGTAATTACTTCAGTTCATCGGAGGGAATTAAGGTTTTAAGAAATGAATTAAACAAACTGGATGGCTTTTAGGAAAAAGTGTTTCCGTGTTTCCATGTTTTGCCGAGGAGTTAATTTTAATTCTCTACAAATTTTAAGAATTACCCAGGAAGCTATAAAAGCCAAATTATCAAATTTACAGAATGGAGGTAATGAAAATGGTAGTTGAAAAAGTCTTTGAAATAATTGAAGAATACAATCATGACCCAGGGGCTATATTCGAAGTACTTATTGATATTCAAAATGAGTTTAGTTATTTACCTGAGGAGGGGCTCGAGAAAGTTTCTAGAGAGTTAGAGATTCCCCTGAGTAGATTATATAGTTTAGCTACTTTTTATAAAGCTTTTAGCCTCACTCCCAAGGGAAGATATCCGATTCAAGTTTGTATAGGTACAGCCTGTCATGTCCGAGGAGGGCAGCGGATTTTAGAGAAACTTGAAAAGGAATTAGATTTAAAAACCGGAGAAACTACGGAAGATTTGAATCTCAGCTTAGACGCTATTAGATGTTTAGGAAGTTGTTGCTTGGCCCCAGTGGTCAAAGTTGGAGACGAGGTTTACGCTAATTTGACGCAGACCAGGATACCAGAATTATTGAAAAAATATAAAAAATAAAATTTAACGGAGGGAAAAATGCCGAAATTAACTTTAAAAGATTTAGAAAAAATCAGAGAAAAAGCAAGAAGGTCAACTATTCTTAGAGAAGGAGCCGGAAAAGCTAAAATTACAGTTCATATGGGAACATGCGGTATTGCAGCTGGAGCCAGAAATATTATGCGAGCTCTAGTGGAAGAGGTGGAAAGAGGAGGAGTAGAAGATGTAATACTTACTAATTCTGGATGCGCTGGACTCTGTAGTCATGAGCCCATGATGACTGTTCAAATTGTGGGGGGACCACCAGTTAAGTATGTTGACTTGACAGAAGAAAAAGCTAAGGAAATTTTTAAAAGTCACGTGATGGGTAGAGAAATTGTGAAAGAGTATGCCCTAGCAATAGGAAGTGAGCAAACATCAACTAAATAACTAAGCTATTCTAATTTTGAATATGTGATGTTGTTGGAATGCATCCCCAAGCTTCAGGATGCATGCATTGATATGGTCAATCCACTCCAGACAGAAATGAAGAATATAGGTTACAAAACGGTTGGGACGATTCATATCAGTCGGGTCAGTTAGGCGCCTGAATGACATCTGATCGAAGCAAATATCTTATGTTTCAATAGCTTATTTAATAAATCGAAAGGAAAGATAAATGGTTGAAAAGGCATATCGTTTACACGTGATGGTTTGCGCAGGCACTGACTGCGTTACTAATCGGTCTTTTGAAGTTCTAGAAGCATTAGAACGAGAAATTGAAAAACACAATCTTGAGGATGAAGTTTTAGTAGTCACCACCGGATGTAATGGCTTTTGCGCTGAGGGACCAATTCTTATTGTTCGTCCCGATGGTATTTTCTATCAAAGGGTGAAAAAAGAGGACATATCTTTTTTAGTTGAGGAGCATTTCCTAAAGGGGAGACCGGTTAAAAAATTGATGTACACGCCACCCGAGGCCGAACCAATTCCTAAGCTCAGTGAAATAAAGTTCTTTGGTAAACAGATTCTTATAGCCATGAGAAATCGAGGTTTAATCGATCCTGACAATATAGAAGATTACATTGCTCGAGATGGTTATGCCGCCTTAGCGAAAGCTTTAGCCTCAATGACTCCAGAAGGGATTATTAAGGAAATAAAAGCATCGGGATTGCGAGGGAGAGGAGGGGCTGGTTTTCCCACAGGGATAAAATGGGAGTTAGCAAGAAAAGCAGATGGTGAAACAAAATATATAATTTGTAACGCTGATGAAGGTGATCCAGGAGCTTTTATGGATAGAAGTATAATGGAATCTGATCCTCATGCTGTAATTGAAGGAATGATTATTGGAGCCAATGCAATTGGTGCTCAAGAAGGTTTTATTTATGTCAGAAACGAATACCCAATGGCAAGAGAAAAATTAGCGAGAGCGATTGAGCAAGCAAGGGAGTATGGCCTCTTAGGAGAAAATATTTTAGACTTAGGCTTTAACTTTGATGTTCATCTTCATCGGGGAGCAGGAGCCTTCGTTTGCGGAGAAGAAACAGCCTTGATCAATTCAATAGAGGGAAAGCCGGGAGAACCTCAAACAAGGCCTCCGTATCCAGTAGAAAGTGGGCTGTGGAAAAGACCAACTGTAATCAATAATGTTGAAACGTGGGCTAATGTTGCTGTAATCATCAATCGCGGAGCTAAATGGTATTCAAAAATTGGTACTGTAGGAAGTAAAGGAACGAAAGTGTTCTCCGTGGTAGGGAAAGTAATTGACACAGGGCTTGTAGAGGTGCCAATGGGGACCACACTTGGAGAAATCATTTTTGATATTTGTGGTGGAATTCCAGGAGATAGAAAATACAAAGCTGTCCAGATTGGGGGACCCTCCGGAGGATGTTTATCAGCGAGTCACTTAAATTATCCAGTAGATTATGAAAGTTTAATTGAAGCTGGTTCAATTATGGGATCTGGTGGAATGGTGGTAACTGACGAGAATACCTGTATGGTGGATTTAGCGAAATTTTTTCTCACTTTTACCAAAGACGAATCCTGCGGAAAGTGTACACCCTGTCGTGAAGGTATCCCCAGGATGCTTGAAATCCTTGCTAAAATCACAGAAGGCCGTGGTGAGATGGATGATCTAACAATGCTTGAGGTTTTAGCAACAACCATCAAAGCAACCGCCCTCTGCGGTCTTGGAAACACTGCTCCAAACCCTGTTCTTTCTACCCTTAGATATTTCAGAAACGAATATGAAAATCACATCAAATACAAAAAATGTGATGCAGCAGTCTGTAAGCAAATTATATCTTCACCCTGTCATCATACCTGCCCGATTGGAACAGACGTGCCATCGTATATCGCGCTCATTGCTCAAGGGCATTTCGATGAAGCGTTTGACGTCATCTGGGAAGAAAATCCTTTGCCCAGCATCTGCGGACGTGTCTGCAACCATCCCTGCGAGGTGAGATGTCGCTCCGGGGATATTGATAAACCCATTGCCATCAGAGACCTAAAACGTTTTGTCTGTGATCACAAAAATGGCCGAATAAGAAGTTTTCCGACACCCACCAAGAAATACGAGAAGGTGGCCATCATTGGTTCCGGTCCTGCTGGACTTGTCTGCGGATGGGAACTAGCGAAATTGGGTTACAAACCGACCATTTTTGAAGCGCTTCCAGTCGCTGGCGGTATGCTTGCTGTAGCAATTCCCGAATACAGATTACCCAAAGACATTTTGAATGAGGAAATCGAAGGCATCAAAAAGGCAGGTGTTGAAATTATTACTAACTTAAAAATCGGTAAAGACAAATCGATTGACGACCTTTTTAATGAGAGCTACAAAGCTGTCTTCATCGCAACGGGTGCTCATAACAATCTGAAGCTGAAAATTCCCGGTGAGGATGCTGAAGGTGTTATTGACCCGATTGAGTTTCTCCGAAAGGTTGCCCTTGGTGAGGATGTAAAAATCGGTAAAAAGGTTGTGGTGATCGGTGGCGGTGATACGGCAATTGATTCTGCCCGGGCCGTTTTACGAATGGGCGCAGATGTCACCATCGTGTATCGCCGTACACGCATTGAGATGCCCGCAGCTGCAGAAGAAATTGAAGCGGCGATGGAAGAAGGAATTCAGATGCACTTCCTCGCTACACCGGTTGAGGTAATCTCAAAGAATGGAAGACTTGCCAAAATCAAATGCGTCAATATGTCCCTTGGTGAATTTGATAAAGGGGGAAGGAGAAGACCAATCCCAGAAAAAGGCACAGAATTTGAAATTGAGTGTGATACGTTCATCCCTGCCATTGGACAGAAACCCGACCTTTCATTTGTGAAAAACGGTAAACTTAAAACTTCGAAGTGGAATACGCTTGTAGTTAATTCTGAAACTCTGGAGACAGATCAACCTAGAATTTTTGCTGGCGGGGATGTTGTCAGTGGTCCTGCTACAGTGATTGAAGCCATGGCTGCCGGGAAAAAAGCTGCGGTTTCCATCCATAAATACCTGCGTGGAGAAAGTCTCGAGAGAACCTATGAAGTGACAAAACCAACCCGGGAAATCCCGGCGGTAGCGCTTACTGAAGATGAATTGGTGACACTGAAACGACCGACAATGCCTTTTCTTTCAATGGACGAACGGAAAAGCAATTTCAAAGAAGTAGAACAGGGATTCACAAAAGAAATAGCAATCCAGGAAGCAAAACGCTGCTTGCGATGTGATTTGGAATAAAAACGAAATGATATGATTTAATTTGGGAATGGGGAGAAAGATATGATACAATTAGAAATAGACGGTCATATCGTCGAAGTTGAAGAGGGCACCACAATCCTGAAAGCGGCTGAAAAGCTGGATATCAAAATTCCCACTCTATGTTACCATCCCCTTTTGGAGCCGTATGCTGCCTGCCGGATTTGCACCGTAGAAGTAATAGCAGAGGGCGTTTCCGAACTGGTCACTTCCTGCAATACCCAGGTTCAGGAGGGAATGGTCGTTCAGACCCAGTCAGAGAAATCCCTAAACGCCAGGCGGATAAACCTGGAGCTGTTGATGGCTCAGGCTCCGGCAGCCAGGGTCGTTCAGGAGCTGGCGGCAGAACTCGGGGTTGAAAAAACCAGGTTTACCATCGAAAAACCCGAAGAAAAGTGCATCCTCTGCGGATTATGCGTGCGAACTTGCGAGCAGGTGGTGGGGGTATCCGCTATCAGTTTTGTCAACCGGGGGCGTGACAGGGAGGTGTCTACCCCCTTTGAGAAGTCCTCGGAGGCTTGTATCGCCTGCGGGGCCTGCGCCTATTTCTGTCCCACCGAGGCCATTACTATGGAGGATGCGCTGGGCCGAGAGGTGCTCCACGATCAACTCTACTTAGGTCCCACCACTGCCATCCGTGTTCCTTTCCTCCAGGCAATTCCTAATGTGCCCTGCATTGACACTGAAGCCTGTATTCACTTCAAGACAGAGGAGTGCAAGCTCTGCGAGAAAGTCTGCGAGCCAGAGGCGATAAATCATGAAGCAACCGATGAATATGAAGAGATCGAGGTGGGGGCCGTTGTGGTGGCCACCGGATACGAACTCTTGGAAATGAATGCGCTCCAAAGCTATGGATACGGTAAACTTCCTAATGTATTGACATCCCTGGAGTTTGAGCACCTGTGCCATGCCTCAGGACCTACCGGGGGTAAGGTACTGCTTCAGGACGGCCGGGAACCGGAAACGGTCGGTATTATTCACTGCGTGGGTTCACGGGATGAGAACTACAAATCCTACTGCTCCCGGGTCTGCTGTATGTATGCCCTGAAATTCTCCCACCTGGTAAAAGAGAAGACTTCCGCCGGGGTGTATGAGTTTTACATTGACATTCGGGCCCCGGGGAAGGGTTATGAGGAATTCTACAACCGCATGCTGGAGGAGGACGTAATCTTCATTCGGGGTAAAGTGGCTGAGGTTAGCGATGTGGCCCTGATACCGGAGGAGGAGGGAAAACTGGTCCTCCGCTGTGAGGACACCTTGCTGGGAATTGTCCGTCGCATCCCGGTGGATATGGTGATACTCTGCCCGGCCATGGTGCCCCGGAAGGACGCCGGAGAACTGGCGCGACTGTTCGGCATTAGCTGCGGCGAAGACGATTTCTTCCGGGAGCTTCACCCCAAGTTGGCCCCCATCAATACTGCGGCAGATGGTATCTTCGTAGCCGGGGCCTGCCAGGCGCCCAAGGACATCCCGGATTCGGTGGCCCAGGGGGCCGGAGCCGCCGGGGCTGTTCTTTCGCTCGGGGATACTTTTTCTATGGAACCCATCTATGGTGTAATTGACGAAGATTTGTGCGCCGGGTGTAAGGTCTGCATCGCTGTCTGCCCCTATGAGGCCATCATTTTCAATGAAGAGAAAAAGATAAGCGAGATCCAGGAAATGCTGTGCAAGGGGTGCGGGGCCTGCGTAGCCGCCTGTCCTTCGGGGGCCAGTTATCAAAAAGGCTTTAGGGACGAACAGATCATTGCTGAGCTGGAGGGAGCGCTCGTTTAAGAAGCAGAGGAGCAAGGGGGCAGAGGTGCAGAGGGGAGAAGAGATTTAAAACCATTGTCCATAGCTCCCCAGTAAAAGAGGATTGGCGAAAGTTTGTTCTTAAATCCATTAGTTAGCCGAAATGCTTGCAGAAAAGAGGCGATAATTATGACCAATTTAGAGAATTTGAGAATAAGATTCTTATCAAACAACAGAATTAGTAGTATACTTTACAACAATACGGAGGCTTAGATTCATGGCCAACAACAATTTCGAACCAAAACTGGTGGGATTTTTATGCCGCTGGTGTTCTTACCAGGGGGCCGATCTGGCCGGCACCAGCCGTATTGAATATCCCCCCAACCTGGTTCCCATACGGGTGATGTGCTCCGGTCGGGTGGACCCCGTCTTTGTGCTGAAGGCCTTCTCCCGGGGGGCGGATGGGGTCATCGTCTTCGGCTGTCATCCTGGGG
>JADHWK010000048.1 GCA_016783505.1 Candidatus Zhuqueibacterota bacterium
ATATCAGAAGCCAGGTGCATAAAAGCAAAAAAGAGGAAATAACCACCGTTATAGAGCAGGAGTTAATGAGAACGGATGTATATTTTGCCAATAAGCTTGTGAGAATAAAGGGAGCAGGGGGGGATGTAGATGCCATAGAGATAAGGGGAAAGGCCCACTATGAGGGGACAGCAGGGTTTAAAGGGGATTTTCTCTGTTGGTTCAGTAATGACGAAAGGGCTTTTCTCTTAAAGGCAAAGATAAAAATTTTCTTAGGATCAATTACGATAATGCTTAAGGAAAATGAATAGAAGAAAGTAATCAACTGAATACCAGGGGGAGGGGGATGGAGAATAGGGGTGACTTTCTTAAAAGTGCTCCTATTTTTTATTTATATCATTAGTCTACATAATGTTAAGGTGCACTTTTGAAGCGGATAGGGGTAGGTTTCGACTTAACTAAAAAGATTTAAATGGTTATATAAGAAATGATATTAAACTAATTTACTAATATTAAAAGTAATCATTCGAACGCATGCATAAACAGTGCGCAAGCCAACCGATACTTCAAAGAATCCTGTGATTCCATTTATCCTTGTTTGTTATAGTGGGGATACTGGTTGTGATTATTAAAATAGTCTTGAAGTAGCTGTTTTTCTAATTTACGTGCCCTGCTCCAATGTGTCACTTCAAACTCAATGCCATCGAACTTTTTATTATTATCGTGATCAGGAACACGGGTTCTTAGGTTTATTGCTTTTCCAATGTAAACAAGAATACTGCCTTGATAAAGAAAATAAACCCCTGATTCATTGGGTAGTTGATTTATTTGAGAAGATGTTAGGAATTTTCTTTGCACCCTTTAGCTCTATTAATTTATTATTTTGTTAGCGGCATTATCTTTTTATTCAAATCTATCATCCACATTTCCCCAATTTTTGGAATTTTAATTTTAACAGGTTCATATTTGCCATGTAGTTCATCAGGGTCTAAAAAGTTGTATGTAAAAAAAGCTCTGCTGTGAGCAGATAAATTTCCGTTTCCTGTAAGTTTAAGCGCCCCTTTTGCCTTTTCATCATTTGTGAAGTCGAAGGTAATGGCCTTATTAATATCAGAGTATCCTAGAATGACGTGACTATAATTTCTTAATTTTGCCAAGTGCATAAAACCTGCATTAAAAATAAAAGAACAGCTTTTTAACACCGTAACAAAAGATTTGGCAAGACTGGCACCTTTTCTGGTAAATATCTCAAGGTCATCCCAAGTTTTTTCTTTCTTTGTTTTCATAATAGATACCTCTTTAATAATAATTATGCTACAAATTACAGATTAACACACAGAATTAGTGAGTTATATGGGGGAAGAAGGTAAGGTATTTTTCACGTAAGGAATCCTTTGATACATGGGTGTAAACCTGTGTACTGGATAGACTTTGGTGACCTAAGAACTCTTTAATTGGTAATAATGGGGCGCCGAAATCGAGTAAGTGGGTGGCGAAGGAATGACGTAACATGTAGGGGAAGGGGAGGATTTCAAGGCCGGCAGCCCGGGCGTAACGGTGAATGATGTCGTAGATGTTATTCCTGCAATAATGTATACGCCATAACGATTCAGGTATCTTAGCATAAGAACCCACAAATCATTTTAAAAAATAATACGAAAAAGTTGAAAAGTCAAGAGATTTCTTTGAGCTATTTTAAAAAACCTGTTGATAACGTAATTGTGTCTAATAATCCGCTTTTGAGTAGGGGAGACCCCGAAAAGTGAACAGTATATATTAGTTTACATAATATATCTTATGCGACAAACAATAGTCTGGCTTATACCGATGCATCGCCCCTGTCCCCCATAGTCTTAATTTATAGATTGCAACATCTTCATCTGTAAATGAGCTTATTTGGAATAAATTGAGTAGGCAACCCGTTTTCGGATCGGGATGAAAACTTCAAGTGAATATTCCTGTGCCTATTAGTGAGTTCCCCGAGGCCACCCTGTTCTTTAATGTTTTGCTTAAACACTGAACGGGTCAACGTAACGTTGCAATTGGCTAGTTTCTTAAGGCGAAGAATAAATGATATTTATAAATTTTGTCTATAATTATAATATTTATATTTATAACAAATTTTATATCTTAATAAGAAATTTTGGAAAATAGTTTAAAATATTTTACATTTTTTTCTTGACAATTATAATAATTATCATTATATTATAGCATGAGTCAAAAGGCCATAGAAATTAACCGATTTCTCCAGGCGGAGCTGGAGAGGCAGCAAAGGGACGAAGTCACTGCGGTTGATGGAGCCAGGTGGCTGGAAAAAGCAGGAATTCTAAAGGACAGTGAACGGCTTCCTGGTCTTCCCCTCCGTAACTTCTTAAGGAGCGGTAAAATCGTGGGGGCCAAACAGGCCTATAATAAAAGATGGGCTATTTTCAAAACCCAATATGAACCCCAATTAACGATCAAAGAGTTATCAAAAAAACTAAACTTGGGCGAACAGGCCATTTATAAGAAGGTGCAGGGCGCCAAAATTCCTTACCATACATCCGGCGTTAAGGGGATCTATTTCCTGGAAAGCGAGATTGATAGATGGTTAAAAAACCAGGGGGAAAACAAGGTAGTCCTTCTTCAAGAGGAATTGACGATGATCAAGCATAGTTTTTCACAGATGGTGGAAAAATTACAGAAGATGATCGCTGAATTGGAAAAACAGACCAGAAAAAACGTCCGATTTTCACATTGAAGAGGAGGTTAAGATGAGTCCACTGGAACGTATTTGTCCCCGGGATGCGAATCTAAAAAAGCAATTTCTCGGGTTCTTCCTTACCAAACCGATCTTCTACATTGAATACCTGCAGCGGCAGCATTTCAACTTCGGCTCCCCCCGCCCTATTTCACCCATAGGGGATAGTTTTCGCCGGATAAAGCGTGAATTTATTAAATCTTACTCACCCGACGGCTATACAGAGACGGGGTGCAAAAACTGGTTTGTGGAAAACTGTGATATGAAATATCAGTACTTCAAGAATTTTCTGTTCAACAGGCGGTTAAACCGGGGAATCGTCCCATCTTTCAAACTGTTCAACGGCTTCATCTGGGAAAAGTCCACTGGCAATCAGTTCTGGGATTGGGTATTTAGAGAGGGTGACCAATCCCTGACGGATGAGGAAGAAATTGCCCTTCTTCTACCGTAACCTCCCCCCTACCCTAAATAAAAAGGCGGCCCTTGTACAAAGACCGCCTTTTTTTTGGTAACTGGCTCCACTTACAATATTCCTGTGAAATTTATTCTACTGACCTTATACACTCCGGACTATCATTGCTGGGAGAATTTACCACCCTTGAAACTTTATAAACTTCCATTTCCTCTGATGGATATGGATCAAGAAGCTTGCTTAAAATAAATTCATCCTGAATATTTGGGTTGAGCCAGGTCTTTTCTTCCTCGGGGGAAAGAACCACCGGCATTCGATTATGTATAGATTTCAACAGTTCGTTAGGGGTGGTAGTAATAATAGTAAAGGAATTTATGTCTTCACCTTCAGGAGAATGCCAGCAGTCCCATAAACCGGCAAAGCCAAATGGTTCTCTGGATTTCAGTATAATTCTCATAGGGATTTTATAACCGTCTATTTTTCTCCATTCGTAGAAACTGTCAGCCAATACCAGACACCTTCGCTGGCGAAAGGAACGTTTAAAACTTGGTTTCTCGGCCAGGGTTTCTGCTCGGGCATTGATCAAACGGTTACCGATCTCGGGATCTTTTGCCCAGTAAGGAATAAGCCCCCAGCGAAATAATTCCATATGATTCCCACCCTTATTGACAATCACAGCGACGTTCTGTGTGGGGGCTATGTTGTAACGGGGCACATATTCAAAACCGATTTCCTCTTCAAATCCGAAGCGGTCTCGAAGCTTAGAAAGATTAACGGTCAAGGTATATCTTCCACACATCATCCCTCCCTAATTTTAAAATGATGGGTTTAAAACAAATCTTTCTGGACTGAATCGAATTCTTCTTCGGCAATTTCCTCTAGCATTGGAAAATATTCCAGCACGAACTTTGGTATATTCACTTTTTCTTTTAATAACTTAGCTTTCATTTGAAGGGCGCTACAGACGCATTGACCATCTATGTTATTGTTAAAAATCACGTATGTTTCATTAGTATTCTGGTTGATATTACTCAGTAGTTTAGCAAAATAATCAAGAACATGATCAGGATATAAGACGTTGAAAGGAGTATTTAACCCATAGCAATCGGCCCAGTAAGACGAATAATCCTGTCCCTGCAGTCGCATATATCCCACCTTGCTGGTAGTCCTGTCATTAGGGGGAATTGTTCCCTTAACAGTGGGATGATCTAACTGAACGTAGGCTACCTGGTGTTCCTCTAAATATTTATAAAAATCTGGACGATTCCAGCCTCTATTCTTTACTTCAACCGCTAAAGGGAACTCTGAAAACTGTTCAACAATATTTGTTAACCTTGTCCAAGCCTCGGGATCATATCGAAAAAAGGGGGAAAATTGGATCAATAAGGCTCCCAATTTACCAGCATCAACCAACGGTCCTAAAGAGTTTTTAACCTTTTCAACATCATCCATCGTATAAGGTTTCTTCATCTCGTGAGTAAATAGACGGTGCAGTTTTGCAGTAAATTTAAAATATGGATTATGGGATACCCTGCGTATCCAACTTTTACATTGGCTGGGATTACCGGGATTATAAAAGGTGGTATTAATCTCGATGGTGTCTAAGAATTGGGATAAATAAAAAAGACCATCGAAGTTCTTCGCTTTCGGATAAACCCTCCCCACCCAATTGGGAGCGGACCAACCGGCTACTCCAAAACGAAGTTCACCATGCTTAGCAAACATGTCTGACAATGTCCTGTTTATTCAAACCGTATTCTGAATTTCATTTCTAGTAGCCCACCGATTTATTGGTGGGTCTCATTTAAGGTTCAATCCAATTTTACAACAATTTAATCTAAAATGCAAGCAAAAAATCACTGATCCAACAATTCGATTTTTTCAGCCACCAGGGAACAGGCCCCGTGATCCTCTTCAACCTTCCCTTCAATAAGATAAGGACCGCGTCCGTGGGTCAGATGGCCGTATTTTTGATAAATTCTGGGAAAAATGGTGACCTCATAGGTGCCGGTAAGGTCCTCCAAGGAGAGGAATTTCATAGGGGTGCGATCATTCCTGGTGGTTATTCGCTTGGCGGCAATCAGCCAGCCAGACATCTTCACCCTTTTATGCTTGAATTTAAGCATATCTTTTGCCGAAACAATCATTGATACTTTTACCCTAACAAAATTCATCGGATGCTTGGTGACCGAAAAACCAAAAACATCCGATTCAACCCCGCATTTTTCTGAATCATTATATTCAGGAAGCCTGGGTATTTGTCTTAACAGGTCATCATAAACGGTATTAACGATGCTTGATTTCTTTTTATTATTCAATCTGTCAAATACAATTTCTGACTGCCACAGCATTTCCGGCCTGGTAGCACCAAAGTCGTTCAGGGCACCGCATTTTATCAGGATTTCCAGTTCCTTAAAGCCAACATCGGTTCTCCTGATCAGGTCTGACAGCGATGAAAAAGATCCATCATTTCTTTCTTTCAGTATGGAATCAATGGACTTGCTGCTGAGATTTTTTATGGACATAAAGCCCATCCGAATGGTGTCATTCCTGCCGATGTATTCTTTTTCACTCTGATTAATGTCGGGCAACAACACCTTCACCCCCAACCGTTTCGCTTCCTCAATGTAAGCCCCGGGGCCGTAAAAACCCCCTTGATTGGAGAGGACGGCGGCCATGAATTCCGCGGGATAATGGGCTTTTAGATAGGCGACCTGATAGGAAAGAACGGCGAAGGAGGCGCTGTGGGCCTTGCAAAAAGCGTAACGGGCAAAACTTTTGATCTGTCTCCAGATTTCTTGGATAATCCCTTCACTGATCCCCTGTCTTAAGCAATTGGCAATGAATTGGCCCTGCAGTTTTTCCATGGATTCCCTGGACCTCATCTTTCCACTCATAGCCCTTCTCAAAAGATCTGCCTCCCCCAAGGACATCCCACCGATAAAGTGCGCCACTTTGATCACATCCTCCTGATATACCATCACCCCATAGGTTTCCTTCAGGAGCTCTTCCATCTTGGGATGCAGATATTCAATCTTAGTGGGATCCCGATGCCTTTCAACATACTGCTGCATCATTCCGCTCTCTGCTACACCGGGCCGAATCACCGATGAGGCGGCAACCAACCCTTCAAAGGTATCCGTCTTTAGCTTCTGCAACAGATTTCTCATCCCTGGTGATTCGATGTAAAAACAGCCTATGGTGGCCCCGGTTCGAATCAGTTCTTTCGTCTCGGGGTCATTTGTCACCTCATCAAAATTAAATACGTCCGGCTTTTCACCCCGGTTCTTTTCTATGGCTACCAGGGAATCTTTTAAAACACCCAACGACCTTTGACTTAACAGGTCAATTTTTACCAACCCTAAATCCTCAATGGGATACATGTCCATTTGGGTGATGACGAAACCTTTTGTAGCCCGTTGGAGGGGGGTGTAATGGGTTATCGGCTCTGGGGCTATCACAATGCCGCCGCAGTGAATGGAAAGATGCCGGGGAAAACCCTTAATCTTTTTGGCAATGGCGATAATGCCCTTCCAGGGTTGGCGATCCAGCGGTAAATCCCGGCAATCCGGAACATCAGATAGATTTTCAAGGTCTTCAAAAAAGAAGTGGGGTATTCTGGAGGTGAACCGATTGATTTCATGTTCAGGAATCCCCAGGGTTTTGGCGATCTCGTGAACCGCCATCCTGGGCTGAAAGGTGATGGTGGTACAGATCATGGCCACCTTATCATGCCCATACTTATCGTAAACATAATTTAAAATCTCATCCCTTTCCTTCCAGGAAAAATCTAAGTCTATGTCCGGGGGAGACTTTCTTTCCGGGTTCAGGAAACGCTCAAAGTAAAGATTATACTTCAGGGGGTCTATTACGGTCAGACCCAGGACATAGGAAACTATCGAATTGGCAGCCGATCCCCGGCCAATGTACAGAAATCCCCTTCGCCGGGCTTCCTTAACAATGTCATTCACGATCAAAAAATATTTACTCAGACCCAGTTTCTTGATTACATCCATTTCATAATCCAACCGTTTGGTGGCCTCGTGCCTTAAGGGATGATAACGGGCCTTTCGCCCCTCAAAACATAATTTATAAAGAAAAGAATCAGCGTCTTTCCCCTCGGGCAGATCGCATTCAGGAAATTTAAAGGTCTCTAAATCAAGGTTGAGGTTACACTCATCAGCGATTCTCTGGGAGTTAGAAAGTGCTTCACCTAAGTCCTTGAACAACGTCTTCATTTCCTCAGTGGATTTAAAATAGTTATCGGGAACCACCCGTGACCCCTCGTCAACTTTATAGACCGTGGTATTTTTTTGTATAGCTCTGAGTACCCGGTGAACCTTGTAATCGTTCTTATTCATCAGGTGCACATCGTTGGTGGCCACCACGGGGATTTTAAATTGTTGGGCTAAACACATAAGCTGGCGACAGCGTTTTTTGGAACCGGGATGGTTAGTCAACACCAGTTCTCCATAGAGGGACAAAGTCCTGTTCTTTGATAAATGATTTAGAAGGGGTAAGGAGGGGGATAGAATAAAAATATCCTCCGAGGCGGTCATTAAAATAGACATCAGATTGAAATCTTTATTCAGGTGACGTTGGGTAATGATATGGCTAATTTCCGAATACCCGGACCTGTTTTTGGCCAGCAACACGACTTTTAATTCAGGGGTTTTCGGATCATCAACCTCGACCCCGATAATCGGTTTAATTCCGCTTTCCACCGCCTTTTTGTAGAAGGGGATGACCCCATAGAAGCCATTGGTATCCGTCAGGGCCACCGCATTCATATTGAATTCAGCGGCTTTTCTAATAAGATCCCCTACCGTTATGGTGGAATCGGTAAAACTATGATTGCTGTGACAATGAAGGTGAATAAACATTGTCTGGCCTGGCCATTAAAATTTTAAGGGAAAAAACCTTAGTCTCAGATTCGGGAAAACACTGTCGTAACGATCTTGGGAAATGACACTGAAATGATTGCTAATTGCTGATTGCTGATTGATGCTGGAGTATAGGTTTTAACAATCAACAATTTAGTGTTTTTCGGTGTTGAATTTTGAAAGTGGCTGAATAACTACTCCAAAACCAATGGCATTATCCCCAAACCTTTTTCGAACCCTATCTATGCTTCCGTAAAGGTGCTTTTTTTTGAGCTGGGAATTTCTGGCAAATAGATTGAATTGGGAATCCATAACTTCCATTATCGGTGTGGACAACATCAACCGCCTTACCCGGACCCGGCGGGTAAATATTTTCTGGAGAGCTATTTTAGCGGCTTTGAACAGCTCATGATCAAAATTTGTATAAGTCGCTATATTGACGGTAACCGCTCCCTCTTTCAGATCAGAATAGGTCAATCGCAGGGTAACCCTGTCTGTTTTAAGCCCGGCCGCCCTCAGTTCAAATCCCAGTTGTCCCGCTAATCTACATAGATGGAATTCCAAAATTTGAGGGTCGGCCGAGTCTTCCGGTAGGTCAGCCCGCTGAGTAATTTCTTTTGTAACCGATTTTTCAATTACCGGCTCATAATATATGCCATTGGCCCGTTGGTGCAGGTCCTCGCCAGTTTTCCCGAGGACTTTTACCAATAATGAAACCGGAAAATGGCCCAGTTCCCCGATCTTTTTTATCCCCATTTCGAACAATCTTGATCGGATGGCTAGGCTGATTCCTGGCAAATAGATCATAGAAAGAGGATGAATAAACTTCTTTTCCTCCCCCGGCAAGACCTGGACAAGACCATTCGTTTTTGCCTGAGAAGTAGCAATTCTGGCGATTAATTTGTTTGTTCCCATGCCCAGGGATAAAGGCAAACCCGTCTCCCCGGTAATGGTTTTCTTAAGCTTCCAAGCCCAGTCATCGAAGGGATGATATATTCTCTCGCACCCTGAGAGATCAGCGTAATAATCATCAATGGAAGCGAGCTCAGTCACCGGGGAAACGTCATGAATAATATCGTATACTTTTCTTGAAAAATCCTGATACAGATCCCGATTCTCGGGGAGAAAAACCGCTTCAGGACAGGACCTCTGCGCCTGTGGCAACAGCATCCCGGACCTGATCCTAAATGTCCTGGCCTCATAGGAAACAGCACTGACTGTGGCCCGGTCGCTTAAATCCGAACAAACGACTACCGGCCTTCTTCTTAGCCTTTTATCCAAAACCCTTTCTACCTCGACGAAGAAGGCATCCAAATCAATGTGTAAAATAGTCTTATGGTTATTTGTTTTAAATTTCATCTCAACCATAATATACTGAACAAATGTTCAATTGTCAAGAGAAAAATGAAAAATATCTATACATTTGTTCAGTATTAAACCTAAGAGTTTACTCCCCTTACCCTCCTTTAAGCAAAATAAAAAAAGCCAAACATAATAGCTTGGCTTTCCTTCTCGGTTAGATCTAATGTTTATCTTTACCCGATAAATTCCCTCGTTATGACTCCGCCAATTCCTGCAAGAAGTGGGCTGAGCTTAGGATACCGCGGTAGAAGTTGTCCAGGTCCATCTTTTCGTTAGGGGCGTGGGAGTTCTCGTCGGGAAGGCCGAAACCCATCAGGATACATGGTTTTCCCAAGATTTCATCAAAGGTGGCCACGATGGGAATGGATCCCCCCTCTCGGATGAAAACAGGACGCTTCTCAAACCCTTTCTCAAGAGCTCGGCCCGCCGCCTGGATACCGGGGTTGTCCAGGGGAGCTAAGAAGGGGTTCCCCCCGTGATGACGTTGAATGGTTATGGTCACCGTTGGGGGGCAGAGCTTTTTGACGTGGGCCTCGAAGCCTTCAGCAATCTTGTCACTGTCCTGGTTTGGAACCAGTCGCATGCTGATCTTGGCCTTGGCTGATGCGGGGATGATCGTTTTCGCCCCCTCCCCCGTGAATCCCCCCATGATGCCGTTAACGTCCAGGGTGGGCCGCGCCCAAACCCTCTCCAGGGTGGTAAACCCCCTTTCTCCGGAAAGTGAGGGTACGCCCAATTCTTTCTGGTAGGCGGCCTCATCTAAGGGCAGGGAGGCAAATTCTTTCCGCTCTTGGTCTGTCAGCGGGATGACATCATCGTAAAAACCAGGGATGGTAACCCGGCCGTTGTCATCCACGAGGGCGGATATTATTCGGGCCAGTACATTGGCCGGATTGGCCACCGCCCCCCCGAAGGAACCAGAATGAAGATCCCGGCTGGGTCCCTTGACCTCAACCTCCATATATGCTAATCCCCGCAGCCCGTAGCAGAGTGAGGGCATCCCGCGACCGAACATGGGGGTATCAGAAATCAAGATGTAATCTGCTTTTAAACTCTCCCGATGGATCTTAATGAAACCCCTTAAGTTTTCACTTCCAATTTCCTCCTCCCCCTCAATCACTAGTTTGACATTCACGGGCAGGGAATGCTTTACCCGCAGATAGGCCTCGATGGCCTTGAAATGGGTGTAAAACTGCCCTTTGTCGTCCACCGATCCCCGGGCATAGACCTGGCCCTCCCTGACGGTGGGCTCGAACGGGGGGCTTTCCCATTCCTCTATCGGGTCTTCGGGCTGTACGTCGTAATGGCCGTAGATTAAAACGGTGGGCTTGCCCTCGGCTCCCATCCATTCCCCGGTGACAATGGGATGGCCTTTGGTAGGATGAACACTAACCTTCTTAAGGCCCATTCCCTCCATCCCCTGCGCTAACGCCCGGGCGCACTGTTCCATATCAGCTTTATGGTCAGGATTGTTGCTCACACTAGGGATCCGTAAAAGTTCAAACAATTCCTGCTCAAACCTTCCCCGATTCTGAGCGATGAAATTCCGAATCTCTTGCATTTTCACTCCTTTCGAATTACCCTCTTCCCGGTTTTAGTGGTACTCATTAATAAATCCTAAATTCTAATGTCGAAATTCGTCCAAATTTACGAAATATAGAGCCGAAGCCTCAACCAATAGCGACTCTCTTTAGTATCTATTATTCAAGATTCGGAAAACACTGAATGACACTGAAATGATTGTTTATTGCTGTTGGAGCCTAGATTTTAACAATTAGCAATCAACAATTCAGTGGTTTCTAGTGTTGAATTTCCGGGTTTGGGGTTATATTACTTTGGATTTTGTTTTTTGGTCATTAAATTATTATCTGCACCGCCCCAGGGGCAATGGTGATCTCACTGGCGGCCATTCCCGCACCGGGATCGCCATCAATTTGAAAAATCTCTAATGGACTCTGCTGTATATTGATCTTACGGGTCTGAAAATAGATTACATCGGACAGGAAGATATGTCTTTTTAAAAGAACGTTGGCCAAGTAATAGAGGTAACGGCCCAGGGTCCCTTTCTTGAAGATGATCACATCCAAAAACCCATCGTCCACCCGGGCCCGGGGGGCGAGCTGAAAACGCCCGGCGTAGTGCCGGATGTTGGCCACCACGACAAAACGGCCCCACTCAGAAAATCCGTTACCATTCACTAATATTTTAGGTGGATGAAAGTCGGGCAGCTTCTGAAGGGCGGTCAGGATGTAGGCCGTCTTGCCGATAAACTTTTTCAGGGTGAGGTTCACCCGGCAGACCACCAGGGCGTCCAGCCCAAACCCGGCCATCATGGAGAAATAACGGGAGCCGATTTTCCCCAGATCAAAGGGGCGCGGCTGCCCGTGGATGATGCGGTCCGCCGCCTTGATGGGGTTGGAAGGGATGCCCAATTCCAGCGCTAGGACATTTCCTGTTCCAAAGGGAAGGATAGCTAAGGAGAGTTTGCTTCCGGCGAGACCGTTCAGGGCCTTATTGATGGTTCCGTCTCCCCCGGCCACAATAAAGACATCGTAACGGCCCACTGATTGCCGGGCCCACCGCTCGGTATCCCCCCCCTTTTTACTCTCTACCACATCGAGATCCCATCCGTTTTCCCTGAAAAGCCGGATAACCCTGGACAGGTATCGCCTTATCTTGGCCGGCCGGGAAACGGTGGTGTAGACCAGTTTGGCTTTCATTTCATTAGATGGACTCCACTTTGGAAGTGGAATCCATCTTTTCACACCCATATTTTTCGTCTATTTTTTGTATAGACATTTCGGTAAATTGTTTTAATTCTTCAACAGATGCAAACATTCTTTTAACCAGCGTTTTGTTAGGTAAAGTCCCATTGCCGATCCCAATGTAATCTCGATAACTTGAAAATTCCCAATCTTCGGCTTCTTTCACCAAATTGCTCCTAACCGGATTTTGATGAATATAGGTCAATAATGTCACTATGTAAGAGTCATCATCAATATGTTTTGCTTTAGTGTGATGTTGAAACAAACTCCCATGCCTATCAAACTTTTTATTAATTGCTTTGGTATAAGAACTCAGCCAAACTCCTATTCTTGACTTAATCAATTCGATTTTTTCATATGTTATGAAGACAAGAGAATGAAAATGGGTAGGCATTAGACAATATCCGATAGTATCAATTAAACTGTCAAAATAATATCGATACTTTCTTAAAAATATAGTAATAATTCTCTTTAGATTTAAACACAAGCTCATCATTGTTTGAACGATTGTAAAGATGGTAATATTGGTTTGGGTAAATAATCATATACTCCTCCACCCTCAGCAGATGGACTCCACTTTATTAGCGGTGTCCATTTCACATCACATTCATTCCGCCTTCAGCCAGCCGTGTACCAGATACCATTCGGCGGTTTTCTTGATCCCAATTCTGATGGAAAACTGGGGTGTGAACCCCAGTTGGTCCTGGGCCTTCTGGCTACTACACAACCAGAAGCGCTCCTTCATCTCTTTGATCTTCTGTTTGTTTAAAAGAACAGGCTGCCTGGTAAACCACGAATAGGCTTGGGCAAAAAAGGCTACCAACGGAGGGATAAAACGGGGGATAAAAAGTCGGGCAGGGTCCTTTTCCAGGGCGATGCTGATCTCAAGTCCCATCTGATCCCATGTATGGGGTTTGCCGTCAGTGAGGAAATAGGTCTCCCCCAGGGTGCGATCATCCTCTAAGATCATAATGAGAAAATTAATCAGATCGTCTATGTAAATCAAGTTAAAATATCGGGGTTCCTCGTCCAGCAAGGGAATGTAGCCCCGGTTGACGAATTTGAAGAAGGCGAACACATCCCGTTCCCGGGGGCCGTAGACTATGCCCGGCCTGACAATGGTAGTCTTAGGCCCCAGGGAGGACGTAACCAATTCTTCTGCCTTAAGCTTGCTTTCTCCATACCAAGTAATAGGCCGGGGTTCTGAATCTTCGGTCAGGGAACTCTCCTTGTCACGGGCAGGACCAGCGGCCGATTGACTGCTCAGAAAAACGAACCTCTTCAGGGTAGGATTTTCTTCCAGACAGATCTCAACTATGTTTTGGGTGCCGGAAACGTTGACCAGGTTATAGGTCTCAGAATTACGGGCTTTGGTTATGCCGGCAACGTGCATCATCGCATCTATCTCCCCCAGTTGACCCTTAAGAGTCTCCTTCCGGGTAATTTCCCCGTAGCGGAACTCCAGAGCCAGGTGCTGGATCCAGCGGAGGTTGCTCTGTTCTCTCACCAGACAGACCACCTGATGACCAAGCCCTAACAGCCTCGCTGCCAGATGACTTCCCACAAAACCGTTGGCGCCGGTGACTAAAATCTTCATTGGGGAACCTTTAACACCAAGTCGTATCAAAAAGGGCGAAATTTTTCTCTTGCTGAAGAGTAGCGGAAGTCCCGAATCATAAGGAACTTCGGCCTTCAAAAAGGTTTCATATGCTATAGTTTACCTTTACTCATTGCGGAAAATGATTCTATTTAAAATAAACTCTTTTATTTTCTTTGCTATTTTGAAGGCATCTTTTGCTTCCTCTAAAGATGGTTCAAACCAATCGTCAGGATAGCGAACCTCAATAGCGTAATCAGTAAGTTTATCTGCCTCCTCTTTCAACGCAGAGATTTCTCCGTCTTTCTCTTCGCATTTTGTGATTAATTCACCGATTTCATGGGTCTTGGTAAAGGGAATGTCGAGGAATACCAAGTATGCCTTCAGGTATTTTTCGACTGCTTGCTGACAATGAAAACAAACACTCTCCGTCACTGCGCTTGAAAATGACAATTCATGTTCGGCACTTAGCAGGTCCTTTTCTGCCTTATTAATCCAGTTATTTATCAGTTCCTTTTTTGTTTTCATATAAGACCTTTCCCTCTTTTACTATGCTTGTAATAAATGCCTCTTTTACCCCTTTCCAATCGTCAATTTCTTCCTGGGTATAAACAATAATATCCTTGGGAATATCAGTAACCCCCCACAGATATTTTCTAATTTCTCTCGCCCTCTTGTATCTTGGTAGGTTGCTACTTTTTACGACTAATAAGTCTAAGTCACTGTCTTTAGTGGGACGACCATATTCGTAAGAACCAAAGAGAATGACCTTCGCTGGTTTAAACTTACTTACTATTCTTTTGAGAATTTCGTCTAGTTGTTGTTGTGTGATCATTTAGCGACCAACCTATTTAGAAGTCAACGCATAATCGTAGATACGATAGGTCTTATAGATCCTGGCGCCCATCTTTTCCAGTGCTCGGACCATGGGAAGATTGTCCTCTAAAATCCAGGACATCTCCCCCCACCAGTATCCCTTGGCGGTTCCGTCCTTAAAGGTCTGATAGTAGAAAATGGAATCAATCCCCTTATGACGATGCTCCTCGATTACACCCATAATAATGGTACGAGTCGAGTGAAATTTTTTAACATAGAAATGCCATAGCAGTTTGAAAATTCCTAAGGGGAAAAGCCGCCCGTTGAGCTTGATCAACGCTTCGTTGACGTTGGGAATGGTCAGGGAAAAACCGACTGGCTTCCCCCCAATCTCTGCAATCAAGGCCAGGTCGGGATCCAGAATCATCTTCATATCCTTGGCCAGTTTATCGAATTCGTTATCCGTCATGGGAATAGCCCCCCAGTTCTGGCTCCAGGCGGCGTTGTAGATGAGCTTGACCCGCTTGACCTCATTGTCAAAATCCTTCATTTTGATCTTGCGAACACTAACTCCTGTTCTTTTTTTGATCGCCTCGATAACTTTACCAAACCGTTCCGGGAAGGCTTTATCATCCATATAGTAAGCATAGAGATTACGGGCTTTAACAAACCTGTAGCGGTCTATCAGCTCCAGATAATAACGAGGATTATAGGTCATCATCACCACCGGCGGCGAATCAAACCCATTTACTAAAAGCCCGCATTCCTCGTTTACTGAAAAATTCATGGGTCCCCGCATGATCTCCATTCCCCGTTCTTTCAGCCAATCCCTGACCGTATCAAAGAGCTTCTCGGCCACTTGGTAGTCGTTGATGCATTCAAAAAACCCGAAAAACCCCGCCTTCTCGTTGTGCTCCTTGATATGGTTGTCATTTATAATAGCAGCAATGCGTCCCACCACCCCACCATCCCGTTTAGCCAGAAAAAGCTCAACCTCGGCGTGTTCATGAAAGGGGTGCTTTTTGGGGTTCAGCAAGTTTTTTATCTCGCTGATAAGGGGGGGAACCCAGTTGGGGTCGCCCTTATAAATCAGCCAAGGAAACTTGATAAACTGATTTAAATCCTTTTTGCTTTTCACACTAACAATATTAATAGACATGCTCCCTCCCTACAAAACCTTCCGTCGAAAGGTTAAAATCAATCAATAACGCCCAGTTTCCGGCCCACTTTTTCTATCTTTTCCAGAGCAGTATCAATCTGATCAAAAGTGTGGGTGGACATCAAGCTAATGCGGATCAGCGTTTCTTTAGGGGGAACGGCCGGGGAGACCACCGGGTTGACGAACACCCCCTCATCCTGAAGCATTCGGCACATCTTAAAGACCAAAAGATCATCCCCGATGATCACCGGAATGATGGGTGTCTCTGAGTTCCCTGTGTTAAAGCCCAGGCCCTTCAGCCCCAGGCGCATCCGTTCCGTATTTGCCCACAGTTTCTCCCTTCGTTCTGGTTCATTTATGATAATATCCAGGGCGGCGATTACAGTAGCAACTGAAGCTGGGGGGGGTGAAGCACTAAAGATTAACGCCCGGGAAAAGTGTTTCAAGTAGTGGATGACCGGTTCCGATGAGGCGATGAACCCCCCGATGGCGGCCAATGACTTACTGAATGTCCCCATCACCAGGTCCACATCATTGTTAAGGTTGAAATGAGAGGCAGTGCCATTCCCCTTCCGGCCCAGAACACCGATGGCGTGGGCATCGTCTACCATAATTTGGGCTCCGTATTGCTTGGCCAGCCGAACAATATCGGGAAGTCTGGCAATATCTCCCTCCATACTGAAGATTCCGTCAGTGACGATCAACTTGGAGCGACCATCCAACCCTTTCAGCAGCCTTTCCAGATCCTCCATATTGTTGTGATTGTATTTTCTGTCCTTGGCAAAGGAAAGCCGGCAGCCGTCAACAATAGAGGCGTGGTTCATGCGATCGCTTAAGATGTACTCTCCTTTGGTCACCAGTGTGGAAAGAACCCCTTGATTGACCTGAAATCCGGTGGAATACAGAAGAACCTCTTCTTTATCCATAAAGTCGGCTAATTTTTCCTCCAGTTCCACGTGAATGTCCAGCGTCCCGTTAAGAAATCGTGATCCGGCGCATCCAGTGCCATACTTCTTAACGGCGTTGATGGCGGCCTCTTTGACCTTTGGATGGTTAGTTAAACCAAGATAGGAATTCGATCCCAGCATGATGACTTTTTTCCCGTTCATCACCACCTCGGTATCCTGATCGGACTGGATTTCCCGGAAATAGGGATAAATTCCCTGGGCCATTACCTCCCGGGCGGCGGTGAAATT
>JADHWK010000015.1 GCA_016783505.1 Candidatus Zhuqueibacterota bacterium
CTGAGCTTCTGGCATTGGTATGAAGTGACCATCTATGGGGTGGATGGTTTTTATGTGGAGATCACGGATGATGGGGGTGAAAATTGGACCACCTATGATTTTATCGGCAGTGGAGGGGCTTTGGTTAATCCCCTGCTTCCTTTAGGGGGCGAATGGCTCCAGGCCCACTATGACATGTCATCTTATTCTGCAGGAACGGCCATTCAGGTCCGATTCAGGTTTGTATCTGACAGTGAGGAAGTTGCCGAAGGACTGTATATTGATGATGTCCGGGTGGAAAGCTATTACAGTCACTTTGTCCCGGTAGCAAAAACCGAAAAAGGCAAACCAACCCCCATGGATTTTTGTCTATCACAGAATTATCCCAACCCTTTTAATCCAAAAACTTATATACAATATAATTTGGCCAAACCAGGTAAGGTAACCCTGAAGGTTTACAATCTTCTCGGACAGGAGATTGAGACTCTGGTGAATGGATTTCAAGATGCGGGAAATTATCGAATTCTACTGGATGCTTCCTCTTATTCTTCAGGAATCTATTTCTACCAGATAAAGGCAAATGGGTTTAGCTCGACCAGGAAAATGTGTTTTTTGAAATAGTATGTCTAATGAGTCTATACATGTTAAGAAAATTTCTTAGAGAAATCGAAATAAAAAGGGTGTTTTTATTTTTCCCATTGATTGAAATTCTAACTTTCACTATGGTTTTTGCGAATATTATCCACGTCCCCGCTGATTCCTTAACTATTCAGGCGGGGATCAATGGAGTGGTGGATGGGGATACGGTGTTGGTAGCTCCTGGGATTTATTATGAGAATATTAACTTTTTGGGCAAAGGGATTTTGTTAGCCAGTCATTACATTTTCGATAATGATACGACTACCATTGATTCTACGATTATTGATGGAAGCAACCCGGCTAACCCCGATAGTGCCAGTGTGGTCCTGTTTATATCCGGTGAGGATACAAACTCAGTCCTTAAAGGATTTACGATTATGAATGGAGGGGGGATTATCGACACATTTTACTATAATGCAAAAGGAGGTGGAATTTATTGTTATAATTCGTCACCTGTGATCTCGCATAATATAATTAAAAATAATGGCACTACTGATTTTTTACTGTTTGTTTATGGTGGCGGAATATATTGTTATAATTCTCAAGCTGTCATTAAAAACAATATTATAAGGGATAATGTTGCGGGTGGTGCTGGTGGAATTTGTGCTTCTATATCTTCACCCATCATATCCAATAATATTATCAGCAATAATACTGCTATTGGGAGTTGGTGGGGCTCAGGTCTTGGTGGAGGCATTATATTTTCTTATTCATCCCCAAAGATAGTCAACAATACAATAATAAATAATGAAGCCTCTGGTGAAGTTGGTGGATTAGGGGGGGGGATATATGGTTATAGGGCCTCAGCAGCATTGATAGCTTATAATATTATCACTAACAATAATAGTTACGGTCGGTTTTATGGTGCCGGTGGTGATGGGGGTGGCGTTTATATTTTAGTGGATTCGATGAGTGTATTTAGAAATAACGTAGTGACCAACAACTGGTCATCTGGACCGTGGAATGGTAGGGGCGGTGGAATTTTTTGCCGAGGCCCGATAATTATATTAAATAATACTATTTGCAATAACACTGCTTATAATGGGGATTATCCAGGAGTGGGTGGTGGAATTTATTGTTCTAATTCGGAACCACTTATCGTTAATTGTATCTTATGGGCCAACACCGCTGAGGTTGATTCTCAGATTTATTGGAGCGATGGAGCCATTCAAGTAACCTTTAGCGACATTCAAGGGGTTTGGGAAGGCCAGGGCAATATCAATGTTGACCCCCTATTTGTAGGTGGTGATCCCTTTGATTATAATTTACAGGAAGGTTCACCCTGTGTGGATGCGGGAACGGATACTATCATCACGGCTTTAGGGGATACAATTATAATCAACGACTATTCCGGGAATAGCCCCGATATGGGAGCCTTAGAATCTCCCTATATAGTTATGGTAAAAGATTTGATTATAGATCTGATTCCTTCCCACTACTTTCTTTCCCAGAATTACCCCAATCCATTTAATTCAACCACCTACATAAATTATGGTTTGAGCAAGGCCAGTAAGGTAACTATTAAGCTTTACAATATCCTTGGACAGAAGATAGAAACCCTAATAGATGAATACAGGGCTGCTGGAACATATCGAATTTTATGGGATGCTTCGGCTTATCCATCCGGGGTATATTTTTGTCAAATACACGTAGATGGTTATAATTTGACCAAAAAAATGTGTCTTTTAAAGTAGCCTATCAACAATTAATTACTTGCGAATTATGATAGATGAAATTATAGAAAAATTGAAGGTAACCCATATTCTTGATTTTGGCTGTGGTGATGGAAGTTTTGATTACAATAAATTCCCAAGTCTATCTATAACTGCAATAGATAAAAGAACTCCAGAAAAAGCTCGTGAATTCCCTGCGAACGTGAAATTTATTAATATCTATGAAAATAATAACGAAACTTTGTTACCGTTAAATGATAATCACTTTGATTTGGTGGTAATGAATTGGGTTCTCGAGCATGTTACAAATCCATCTTTCTTAATTACCGAAGCTGAAAGGGTTTTAAAGAACGGAGGCTATTTTTATGTTACTATTCCAGATTACAAATCTTTACAAGATAGGCTATTTCGCTTAGCTACTACAAATGTTGGAAGCAAGCTGGGACCGCATATTCAGAAATTTACATTTCAAAATTTTCTTGAGTTAATATATTCAACTACTAATTTTAAGCTAGAAAAATTTGTGGTGACTGAAGCAGGTTTTGCTTTCATGAAACATTCAATTCTTGAAGTATTTCATAAACCATGTATGGGTTTTATGAATTTTTTTAAGAAAATAGGAGTAAATCTTTTGGCAAATTCTGATTATATTTTTATCTTTAGGTTGTATCCGATAAATTATGTAAAGGAATAGGAATATTTACCTATGTCCAATATTGAAAAAATGAGCTATGTAGTGATAACCCCAGCAAAGGATGAAGCTAACTATATTGAATATACAATTAAAAGTATGATCAGACAGACACTTTTGCCTAAAATTTGGGTTATAGTTGATGATGACTCACAGGATAATACTATGAAGATTGTTCAAAATTTTTCGTGTAATAATGATTGGATAAAAATAATTTCTAGGAAAAATAAAAGCGGTTATTTTCTTGGTAGAGGTGTTGTCGAAGCATTCAATTATGGCCTGGAATATGTAAATCAAAATAATATACACTATAATTTTTTGGTAAAGATGGATGCTGACTTATCTTTTAACCAAGAATTTTTTGAAACCATTATACAAAAATTTAATAATAACAATGAAATAGGAATAATCTCTGGGATATTATATGAGGTTAATAAACTCGGAAAGAAAAAGTGGGAAATAAGCCCAGAATATCACACTAGTGGTGCATGTAAAGTATACAAATCAGAATGTTTTAATGAAATAAATGGAATAACACCGGTAATTGGATGGGATGCATTGGATAATATAAAAGCCATTGACAAAGGTTGGCTTACTGTGGCTTATAGAGACATTCATTTTCAACATCTAAGACCTAAAGGAGGAAAGTATAGTTTGGCAAAAGGTCGGTTTTATCACGGTGTTAGTGCGTATAAAATTGGTTCAGATATAGTATATTTTTTTTTAAGGTGTATTTTTAGTTTAACAAAGAAACCCAAAATAATTGGTTCTTTCTATTTATTCTCTGGTTATTTATACGCTTTAATAACAAATGAAAGACAAATCGTAACCCAAAAACAAAAGAGATTATTTAGGAAACTACAATGGAATTCCATTTTAGATAGGCTAACATATAAAATTAACACAATGTAAATGGGAGATAAACATAAATATTGGTTAATTGCTCAGAGCCGTGAAAGAGTATTCTATGGGGGTTCTCAGTCTCATTTGGTTTTTAAAAGGTAGTGTTATTATGGGAAAAAAGGAAAGCATCTTGTTTACTTCTACATTTAATACAACATTTATTAAATGCGATTACCAAATTTTGAAAAAACACTTTCATGTTCATCAAATAATAGATTCAGGAATAACTGCAATAATAAGAATATTTTGGAGCATCTTTAAGGTCAAAGTTACCTTTACTTGGTTCGCTTCTGTTTATTCCGGGTTAATTGTCTTTTTAGCAAAATTGCTGAGGAAAAAATCTGTTATCATATTAGGTGGTGTTGATGTAGCTAAAGAGAGGGAGATCAATTACGGCATTTGGTTAAATCCCTGGAAGTCAAAACTGGTGCGCTTTGCTTATCGACATGCAGATAAAATACTCGTCGTTGATCCCTCCCTCAAAGAAAAAGCTGTTCGATTAGCCAAATACAACGGTAATAACATAGTTTATCTTCCTATGGGGTATAATTCAAATTTCTGGAGACCATCGGGCCCCAAAGAACCCATCGTTCTTACTGCAGCACTTTACGAAGACCCTCAACGGGTGAAAGTAAAGGGAATTGACAAACTCATTGAGACGGCCAGGGTGCTTAAGGATGTCTCTTTTGTTGTTGTTGGGGTGAAGGAAACACTGATACCAACCTTGCAAAAAATGTCTTCAAAAAATATTACCTTTATTCCACCAGTTCCCCGGGAACGTTTAGTTAGCTATTATCAGCGGGCAAAGGTTTATTGTCAGCCCAGCTACACTGAGGGGTTTCCCAATGCCCTCTGTGAGGCGATGCTGTGCGGTTGTATCCCGGTGGGGACGAAGGTGGCGGGCATCCCCACAGCAATCGGAGACTCCGGTCTAATGGTGCCTTATGGTGATATTTCCGCCCTTTCGTCAGCGCTCAAGAAAGCCCTGGCAATGGATGAGGGCTCAGGCCAGCTGGCAAGAAACCGCATCGCCAATTTATTTCCAATGGAACGCAGGGAGAAAGGCTTAATAGAAATTATCTCAGGAATTCGGAAGTGAAGCTGACTTCAAAAAATATCCTGGCTCTCTTTTTGGGAGACATCGGCAGCAGGTTGTTTGGATTCTTGGCAACAGCATACCTGGCACGAACATTGGGCGTCTCTAATTTTGGTGTGATCAGCATCGGTCTGGCAATATTAGGTTATTCCATGCTTATCAATCGCAGTGGACTGCCTATTCTGGGCACCAGGGAGATTGTTTTAGCAAAGTCAGACACCGGCGAATTTATTGGGGATATGTTCTCCCTTCGGCTCATTCTATCCGTTGTTGCCTGGATTTTGGTAGGTATGGTTGCCTTCATCTTTATCAAATCACCGGAAATTCTCCGGGTTGTTCTGGTTTATCAATTATATTTATTACCTTTTGCATTACTACCTGATTGGGTCTTTCAGGGACGCAACCAGATGGTCCCCATTGCCATGAGTCGGGTGCTAGGAATGGGGGCTTATTTTCTTTTTGTCTTTGCTTTTGTTAACTCTTCCTCAGATATCACTATCGCTGCGGTCGGATGGTGTTTCGGGGGTGTTTTCGCTACTATTTTCCTTTTATATAAATTCAAAAAAGAAGGGGGAAGATTGGCTTTTCACTGGTCACCCCGACGGTGGCTGACCCTGTGGACTAAATCTTTACCCCTGGGAGCGGCGGCTGTCATTGCTCAACTAACCCTTCAGTTCCCACCAATTTTTCTCGGGATAATGACCACTATCGCCGATGTGGGAATATACACCGCCGCCTATAAACTCGTTGTTTTATGGTTAATCATTGATAGAATTTTTTATTTTGTCTTCTTTCCGGCGGTTACCCGATGTTTTAAAGAGTCACCGGAACGCCTTGAAACCATGCTCAATCGGGTTCTAAAATATATTACTGTTACCGCTGTTTCTATGGGATTTTTTGGAATTTTATTAGCAGAACCCTTTATCAGGTTTATCTTTGGCCCTGATTATGTCAAAGCTATCCTACCGTTTCAGCTATTGATTGGCTATTTTATCCTGACCATGGTGAACAGTGTGTTTGCTTTTAGCCTTATCGGAATTGAACAGGAGAGGAGCTACACTTACGCCCGCCTTTTCGGTTCCGTGGTTTTTTTTATTTCTGCGCTGCCATTGACCACTTTATTCAGAGTTGCGGGTATCGCAGGGGCTTTGGTTTTATACGAAGGAGCGACCCTGATCCCGATGGCAGCTAAATTACATTCACAAATTCCATTGAAGTTGTGGCAGCAGTTTTTTAGACCCATAATAGCCGCGGCTGTTTTGTCTATACCATTTATCATCTGGAACCAGCTCTCCTTCCTATCTAAAGTATTTGCGGCTGTCTTCATCTATCTTCCCATCCTTGCCGTTTTATCGGGGTTTACAAAAGAAGATTATCGTTATTTACGGGAGAAATTCCTTTGAACCTTGTCATAGGACTTGCTTTCGATCAACCCGGCTGGCGGATGATTTTTAGACAGGAAGGGATTCCCTTCAAGATCGTCCATCTCACTCAGGAAGTTGAACCCGATCAAATTAGCGTTCTGGTGGTAAACACTGGCCTTGACCCGCTTCAAAAACAGCAGGTTCAGCGGTATTTAAATTACGGCGGGGCGGTGATAACCGATGCGGCCTTAGCCAGATTACTTTTTAATATTGAAGCAAAACGTTCTAAAATTCGCTACCTGATTCCAAATTCAGAATCCATTTTTACAGACATTGCCCTGTGCAATTTGGATGTTGTAGGTACCTTACCCGCAGCGGCCCAGCATCTTCTGACTTACCGAGGACATCGTGCCATCCAGGTGCAAGAGTTCGGAGATGGTTGCCTGCTAATCTTGCCTTTTGATGTCAATCAATTAATGTTTGACAAGAGGGTAAAAAGAAGGAATTTTTACTTCCAGAAATCAAGATTGCCTTCCGAACGTGTTTCCCGGGTTTCCAAGGGACAGGTGCGGAAGATTGTCCGACGGGCCCTGGAATATTTACACCATCGCCGCGGGCTGCCGTTTGTCTCTTTGTGGTATTTCCCCGACGGGAAACCCACTATATTCGCATTTCGGGTGGATACAGATTTTGGAAGCCAAGAAGAAGTGAACGCCCTTTATCAGGTTTGTAAAGACAACGAAATCGGGGGTTGTTGGTATGTTGAAACAAAAAGTCAATCAGCATGGATCCATCGGTATCGGGAAATGGAGGGTCAGGAGATTGGACTTCATTGTTACCGTCACCGCACATTCCGGAATTATCAAAAAAATATGGAAAATATTCGGCGAGGAAAAGCCATCCTTGCTAATGCCGGGATCGAAGCACAGGGTTTTGTTTCGCCTTATGGCGAATGGAACGTTCATTTAGCCCAGGCGATTGAAGACCAGGGTTTCAAATATTCTTCGGAATTTGCTTTGGATTACGACAATTTGCCCTTTTTTCCTTATATAGGCAATCGGTATTCCAATGTATTACAAATTCCTATTCATCCGGTCAGCTTTGGGGGGCTTCGTCGTGCAGGTTTTAACGATGATGAGATGTTCGCCTATTTTCGGGCATTGATCACCCAGAAGAAGAATGACAACGAAGCCACATTTTTAATCCATCATCCCCACCATAAAAGGTTGGATTTGATAGACAGGATTTTTGAATTTGTCAAAGAAAATAAAATTTTTCATATGCGCCTGGGGGATTATGCCTCTTGGTGGATACAAAAGCTCAATGTGGACCTTAGCCTTGAATTCGAGGGGGAAACCATCTTTTTATATTACAACAACCCTATGCCCTCCCTTTGGCTGCGAATTAGTCACCCCCAAAAGGGGGTTGTATTCTGCCCTTTAAAATCGAAAATAATCTTGGGTCAACTTGATTGGGGGGCATTTTCCAAATATTCTGAGTCCCCCAAAGACGTCCTTCGCTTGAGAAAATTTAACTGGCGCATGCTTATCCATGACATCGAATTTTTGTATGGAAGGTATAGGCGATGAAAATTTATTTTGCCTGTTATCAGCCCGTCATGCTCATCCGGGGCGGACCGAGGGTTAAAATCATTGAGACGAAGAAATCCCTGGAATCACTTGGGATCCAGGTAGAGTATTTCAATATGTGGGATAACCCACTTGATGTTTTGGAATGCGATCTCCTTCATCTATTTTCAGCAAATCTGGGAACTTACAGCTTAGCCCGAAATATAAAAAATTTGGGGGTCAAGTATGTAGTAAATCCGATATATTTCACCAAACACTCGGCCCGAGCTGTTCGGACGGTCTGTGCTGTTGAAAATCTTATAGGACGTTTTGCCAGTGGGATTTGGACAGATTATGGTTTTGTCCGTGCTATCTGTCGCTGGGCCGAAGCCGTCCTGCCAAACACCCAGGATGAAGGGGATCTCATATCTGACGGAATGGGTATCCCATCTCACAAAATTCACGTTGTTCATAATGGGGTCTCAGAGAGGTTTCTCCACGGCGATCCAGAGCTTTTCAAAAAAGAATATGGCGTGGAAAATTTTATCCTTAATGTAGGACATATTGGCCCCTATCGGAAAAATGTTCTTACCCTTATCCGGGTATTAAACCGCATTGACCATCCGGCGGTAATCATCGGTCGCATTACCCCTGGACCGGATGGCGAGCAGTGTCTTCAAGAGGCAACGAAGAATAAAAACTTAATTATCATTGACGGGATAGACCACGAGTCCCCTCTCCTCGCATCCGCCTATGCAGCTTGTGATGTTTTTGCCCTGCCGTCAACGTTTGAAACCCCGGGCAGGGCAGCAATGGAGGCGGCCTTAGCTGGTGCCAAGATTGTCATCACCTCATTTGGCGGAACAAAAGAATATTTCAAATCTTATGCGGAATATGTAGACCCCTATTCGGAAGATTCCATTTATCGAGGGATTATTACAGCATTAAATAAGAGAAAAAATGATGCCCTCCGGAATCACATCAGGGAAAATTTCCTCTGGGGAAAAATCGCCCAGCGCACCGATGAAATTTATCGGATGATACTGAAAAGATAGACGTAACAGTTCGCCATGGAATATTAACGGAATATTTTAAGTCAGACGTTTGGTCTAATATTTCTAGATATATGTAAAGAGAAGTGTAAGTAATGATATTAAATGAATTGTTTGGATTTTTTCCTGAATGTTACCTGAAGAATATAATTAGATGCTTATATCGTAACTATTTCAGGAAACACGATTTTAAAATATATTATAGAAAGAATTATTATCAGGTGGTTTTCGATGATTTTACTCTTAAGTTTTATGATAATCCTTATGTTTCTATTTTAATTCCAGTTAAAGGTTATTTAAAAAAATATTCAATTCAAAGAGGAGATATCGTTATAGATGCAGGTGCTTACGTTGGAATATTTAATTTGATAGCATCTAAAATGGTTGGTGATGAGGGAAGAGTAATTGCTTTTGAACCTAATAGAGAAAACTATAAAAAATTATTAAATAACATAAAACTAAATGATGTAACTAACGTAACAGTATTAAAAAAAGGTTTATGGAGCAAAAATACAAAATTACAACTCAATAATGAATATCCAGGAGTATCAACATTTCTTTTTGATAGAACTAAAAGTGAACATGTTGTTTTTGTACCAACTGTCCGTTTGGATGATGAAGTGAAAAAATTAGGAATAAACACAATTAATTTTATCAAAATGGATATAGAGGGTGCAGAAATTGAAGCGATTAAAGGTTGTAAAAAAATTCTTAAGCATAACGATGTTAAATTAGCTATTGCGTCATATCATATAGTAAATGGACAGAAAAGTTGTTTTAAACTTGAAAAACTACTTTCAAAACTAGGGTATCAGACTGAAACATCATTCCCAGAACATTTAACTACATATGCAAATAAATAATCTGGTTCTCCCCGAATTTTATGCCCCGAATATTTCAGAACGATCTTGGGAGAGTATCGATATTGTATAGGATTTAGAAAATAATTTACTTCGCAGTCACGTTAGAAAAAATTCCCCCTTCTAGGGAAATATCGCCCAGCGCATCGCTGAGATTTATCGAATAGTATTAAAGAAGAAATAATATCTACTGGCTATATGAAAAGGCTAAATATACTTATCGTTCAATACGTCTCAGAATTAAGCGGCCCTGGCAGGTTAACACTCAATTTGATAAAATTTGAATTCATATCCCAGAATGCCAGAACAAAAATTGAGGAGAAATTCTCACTTAGTCTATTCGCAAAAAGAATTTATGAAAAACTTAATCAATTTTAGAGAACTATCATGAAACAAAAAGGGATTTTATCCAGTATCTTGCCAATCGTCTTTGCCCTTTCCATACACGCAGCGGTAAATGATTGGCAGACGTTTACCTCGATGAACGATATTCGGGACGTTTCCATTAACGGAAATATGTTATGGTGTGCCACCAACGGGGGCGCCTTAAAATTCAACCTGATTGATAAGACTTTTGAAAAGATCACCAATACCGAGGGACTTACATCCAATAGTGTAAATGTTATCGCTGTTGACCCTGACGGGCGCGTGTGGATTGGTCTGTCAGACGGTATAATTAATATTTTCGATAATGCTGAAAATTTCTGGCATACGGTCAAAGTATTGGAGCAATTTCCCATATATGATTTCTATTTCTCTGGTGATTGTATTTACGTTGCTATCTCTAAAGGTGTCGGTGTGTTGAAATATTCTGAAGAATCTCGCTCCTATGAGGTTAAGGATACTTATTTAAAATTGGGAGAATTTCAAAGTGAAATCCCAGCTAATTGTATTTTAATCGATTCTGATCACATTTTGGTGGGAACTGACCAGGGAGTTGCTAAAGGTGTTCTGGATCCTTTGATTAACCTCCAGGAGCCCGGCAATTGGTCAAATTACCACATTTACAACGACCCAGAAAAAGATAAAATAAGTGATATTATTCTCTGGGATACTACTTTATTTGCCGCTACCGAAAAAGATGGTATTGCCAAACTCCAGGATAATAACTGGGTAATAAGTAACCCTTGGTTAGATGTCACGGAATTGGCTGTTGATGATGGTACGTTATATGCAGCAACAGCAGACGGAGTTTATAGGCTCACCGATCTTTCCACCGACAGTTGGACCCTGTTGGACAGCGCCCTTTCTAAGGTGTCCTCTCTCGATTTTGATGGGGAAGGCAGCCCTTGGGTTGGCCGGATGAACCAGAAATACAAAGTAGGGGGTATTTCGGGTTGGCTTAATCAACATTGGGAAAATTTTTTCCCCAATACCCCAGCCGGGAACAGCATTACTGATTTAGCTATTGATCTGGATGGGAATTTGTGGTGCGCAGGTGCTGATGTAATCGGTAAGGGATTCTATGGATTTGACGGAGAGCACTGGACTAATTATTCCTTACAGAATCAAACCAGTAGATATTTCGAAGAAATATCCATCGCTGTTATGGTTGATCGTAACAATGCAAAATGGTTCGGCAGTTGGGGGCGGGGAATCTGCGTCCTGGATAGTGATAGGAGCTTGAGCTTTTTTGACTCACACGATTCTACCGGAGCCCATCTGCAGGGTGATAAGGAAGAAGATGGTACCAATCCTGATTATGTAATTGTCACTGATGTGGTAGAAGACAAAGATGGGAACATATGGATTCTCAATCGTCTGGCCATTAACGATTCGGTGATGGTGGTGATGACTCCTGATTCCAATTGGTTTTATTTCAGGGACTCCGCTCTAAATCCCGGTTCTCCTTTTTCCCATAGCTGTGTCACCCAGCTTGTCATTGACCAATACGGCCGAAAATGGATGGGAACGTATTACGTTGTAGACGGCGGTGCTGGTGTCAGGGTCTTTGATGACAACGGAACGCTCGCTGACAAAGGGGACGATATTTGGTTTGGGTTCAAAACCGGGGATGGGTTGGAAACAGATGATGTAAAATCCTTAGCCATTGATCTCGATGGAACCATTTGGGTGGGTACAACTGAGGGGGTAAATTATATCCATAATAGTCCAAATTGGGAAGATATTCAAGTAGTTGGTTCGCTCTGGGGTCTGATTGACAATGTAATCAACTGCATTGCCGTTGATGCCCGCAATAATAAATGGTTCGGGACAAACAACGGGATCAGTGTGCTGAAATCGGGAGAGGTATATCCCAGCATTTATTATACTAAAGATAACAGCCCCCTTGTAGGTAACCATATCAATGCTATTACTTTTAACCACCGCACCGGGGGGGCCTGGATAGGCACTGACCAGGGGCTTTCCAGATTGCAGACTCCCTACCTTGAGCTGGGCCGAACCCTGGGTAAGGTGGATGTATTTCCCAATCCTTTCATTGTAGACGGTAGCCGGCGGATGAAGTTCGAAACAACTACTTTGGCTGAGGGGTTCTCGGTCAAGATCCTGACACCCAACGGACTATTGGTGAGAAGACTTAACCAGGATGAAGCACTGGCGGGATGGGATGGAAAGAACGAAAGGGAGCAACTGGTGGCCAGTGGAATCTATCTGGTTTTGGTTTATACCGCAGATGGTCAATCTGCGGTGGGTAAAATAGCCGTCATTAGACCGTAGCTTTAATCAAAAAAGGTTCTTCCACCACGTTGGAACGATCTTGGGATTAGATAGATTTAATGTGAAGAATAACTAATTAATCATATCGCTCAGGTGCCCGACTGATAAGGATGCAACTTTGATGCAAACACAACAGGTCCTATTTCGTTTTGTTCAGACCCGCCGAGGACGGGATGACTCCGGAGTTGCCCCGAAACTTCGGGGTGATCCTGTTTCATTAGGGAAAAAATGTTATTGTCGCTGGATCATATTGGAATAGCCGTCAGTAACCTTAGAGAGGCGGAGGGATGTTATACCCGGATCTTTGGGGTTCCAGCCAGTGGTCATAAGCGTGTGGATGGCCAGGGCGTCAGAATTGCCCTCTTTGAACTGGGTGGGATTAAAATTGAGCTTTTAGAGGCTACTGATGAGACATCCCCCATTGCCAAATTTATTTCCAAGCGTGGTGAGGGAATTCACCACATTGCCTGGGGTGTAAAGGATTTAGAAACTGTCTTAGAAAGACTCAAGAAAACGGGTGTTGTAGTTATTGATGAAAAACCGAAAGTGGGAGCTTCTGGGAGGAGAATTGCTTTTCTATCCCCGAAGTCTGCCCATGGCATGCTTATTGAACTTGTGGAGATAGGAGGAACCAATGGTTAAGAAGAGTTGGGGATTTGCTACCCTCGCTGTTCACGGGTCTGGTGGTGGCGATCCCCAGACAGGGGCCCTTTCCCCACCCATTTACCAGTCGTCTACGTTTGCCTTTAAAAACGCTGATCACGGGGCCAGACTGTTTGCCGGGGAAGAAAAGGGCTTCATCTATACCCGCATATCCAACCCCACCCAGGAGGCGCTTGAGAGGGAGATGGCCTTTTTAGAAGGGGGGGAAGCCGCCCTAGCCTTTGCTTCGGGTATGGCAGCCACCACCGGGGTAGTGCTGACCTTAGCTAGGTCCGGCGAGAATATAATTTCTATAAGGATGGTGTATGGTGGCACCCATGCCTTATTTATGGATGTCTTATCCCGACTTGACATCGAGGTCAGGGAAGTAGACGGGGAAGAGTTGGTGGAATTTGAGGAAAAAATTGACGAAAAGACCCGAATGATCTTTATTGAAACCCCGGCCAATCCCACCCTGAAGATCGTGGACATCCGGGGATGTGCCAGGATAGCAAAAAAAGCTGGAATCCCCCTAGTGGTTGATAATACTTTCGCCACCCCCTATTATCAACGTCCCCTCAAATTGGGGACTGACATTGTTATCCACTCGGCCACAAAATATATTGGCGGGCACGGGGATACGGTGGCCGGTCTGGCGGTGGGCAGTCGGGAATTCATCGACCGCATGCGAAAGGAGACCCTCATTGATACCGGGGGAATCATCAGCCCCTTTAACGCCTGGCTCCTCTTAAGGGGACTAAAGACGCTGCCGGTGCGCATGGACAGGCATTCATCCAACGCCAAGCGGGTGGCTCAGTTTTTAAACTTTCACCCCAAGGTGAAGCAAGTATGGTATCCTGGATTACGGACTCACCCACAGCATGAACTGGCCAAATCCCAGATGTCGGGATTCGGTGGCATGGTGGCCTTTGAGATAAACGGTGGACGCCGGGAGGGAAAAATTCTGATGGATTCAGTAAAGCTGTGCACGTTGGCCGTTTCCTTGGGGGACTGCGATACCTTGATCTCCCATCCACCGTCCATGACCCACTCGACATATTCTGCCGAAGCACTGAAAGAGGCAGGCATACCCGAGGGTCTGATCAGGATATCAGTAGGAATTGAGGATGTCAAGGACATTATAGATGATCTAAAATATGCCTTGGCTAAAATTTAACCCGCCCCCTATCAATTTTGAAATCTATAAGGGTTATTTTAACGTCACGGAATTTCTAAGAATTGATTTCCACACAATTAGTTGTTAAGGCACCCAACTGACCGAATGTCTCAGAAATTCCCTCGAAGCTTCGGGATTGATCAGCAGTTGTCCAGAAGAGGCTGAGTTCTAATATTTTTTCGGTTGTTTCAGTGAAGAGGAAAACATGGAAATCGTCGAAGTTTTGAAAAAAGCCGACCTTACCCAGGATCTGGCCCTGGAAGACCTAAAAAAAGTAGCTGCCATTTGCAGTCGCGTTAGTTATCCTAAAGACGGGGTCATTTTCGAAGAGGATAGCGTCGGCCACCAATTATATGTGGTCGAAAAGGGGCGGGTTCGCATTAAAATACGTCTGGGTGCCGACACCGATCGCCAGGAGGTCATTCACACCCTGCGATCTTATGAGACGTTCGGTGAGCTCTCTTTTATTGACGGCTCCCCGCGCTCAGCCACTATAGAGGCTGTAGACGATGTCTCCCTCTTGGTGATTGAGGATAAAGGCCTATATCAGATATTAGATAAAAACCCCTCAGTGGGTTATATTATCATGAAGAACTTGGTGGGTATTGAGGCCGCCAGGCTCCGGAACACCAATATGCTTTTTCGCAGTTCGATCATCTGGTAAAATGATAGAATCATTGCAGCAAAAATTGCCCCATTTACCCCCCAAATGCGGGGTTTATCTTTTTAAGGATGCCCGGGGAGCGCCTATATATATCGGCAAGGCCCGGGAACTCAACAAAAGGGTTCGCTCGTATTTCCAAAGACCTACGGGTATAGGTAATAAGTTGGGCGCCATGCTGAGGAATATCTCCGATGTTGAGGTCATCATGACCGATTCGGAAGTGGAGGCCTTGATCCTGGAAGCCAATCTGGTCAAAGAATACCGACCCCGGTATAATGTAAACCTGAAGGACGATAAGAGTTTCCCCCAAATTAGGGTGACCCCGGAAAAATTCCCCCAGGTTTTTTTAACCCGGATGATTAGACAGGACGGATCCCGATATTTTGGCCCCTTTACCGATGTGAAGCAGACCAAGGCAGTGCTACGAAAGTTCAAGGCCATCCTGGGGATCCGGAACTGCCGATTCCGCATTACCGATGAGTCGATCGCCCAGGGTAAACATCAGCTCTGTTTAGATTATCATATTAATATCTGCGGTGGTCCCTGTCGGGGTAAAGTATCCGAAGCAGAGTACCGGAAAAATGTCAGTCGCCTGATCGATGTGTTGAATGGTAAAACGGCGGATTTACTCGATCATCTACACCGACGGATGGAAGAGCTTTCGTCCAGGAAAAAATTTGAAGAAGCAGCTTTAGTTCGGAATCAAATTCGTGTGGTGGAGGGGTTTGCTTTGGGGCAGAAGGTTGTTTCGGGGGAGAAAGTGGATCGCGATCTAATTGCCATTTGTCATAATGGCCGGGATGCCTGCGGCCTCGTATTTAAAATTCGTAACGGCCGCTTGGTGGGTCGGGCGCATTTCTATTTAGGTCAAGTGGTTGCTAAGTCGGAGGGGGAAATTCTCGAATCTTTTATTAAGCAGTACTATCATCGGGTGGATTTCATCCCCAAGGAAATTCTCTTGGGGGAATGGGTTGAAGATAGTGAGCCCATCCAAAGGTGGCTGATGGGAAAACGTAAAGGTCGGGTTATCCTGACGGTACCCCGACGGGGACCCAAAGCAGCCCTGATGAGAATGGCCCAGAGAAATGCGGAACTCCTGCTGGAAGAACTGAAGCTTCAGCGGTTAAAGACCGCCTTCGTTCCCCCCATTCTGGAGGAATTGAAAAAGGATTTAAGACTTCATAAACTACCGCGTCACATCGAGGCCTTTGACATCTCCAACATTGGGGGGAAAGATGCAGTAGCTTCCATGGTCAGTTACCGGGACGGGCTGGCTCAGAAAAGCGAATATCGCCGGTTTAAAATCAGAACCCTCTCCAGACAAGATGATCCGACCATGATGGCGGAAGTCATCGGCAGACGATACAAACGTATTCTTGAAGAGGGAAAAGATCTTCCCGACCTGATCCTGGTGGATGGGGGGAGGGGACAACTTTCGTCGGCCCTCTTTGCCTTAGAACAGCTCGGCATAGAAAACCAGTTTATCATCGGCCTGGCCAAGAAACTGGAAGAGATTTATCTACCGGGGCTGGCCGAACCCCATGGGATCCCCAAATCCTCGGCCAGTTTAAGACTTTTGCGACGCATCCGGGATGAATCCCACCGCTTCGCCCTGGATTATCATCGTAAATTGAGAAAAAAAAGAACCTTGGTCTCTGAGTTAGATCAAATCGAGGGGATTAGCGAAAAAAGAAAAAAAACCCTGCTGAAATATTTTGGGTCAGTAGAGAAGGTCGCCAGGGCACCAGTAGGAGATCTATTACAGGTTGAGGGGATTGGTTCCCAATTAGTGAGAAAAATTTACGGACATTTCCACCCTCAAGAAGGTTTTAAAGAAGTGTTTTAAAATCTGTTATAAATGGATGGTTTATTGTAGAAATAATAGGGAATTTAACCACCTTTATCAAGTAGTATTTGATAATCAGAGAACATATACTCGACGGATCTAGGAAACAACCGGATACAGATTTTTAACATTACCTGTAATGCTTCAAGGTGCAAACTTGAAGCAACAGTATTATTCCGAAAAATTCGGGACCGATTAACTCCAATGGATTAAACTGAAAAAATGGGGGACACCCAGTTAGTTTAAAAAGAGCTTGACAAAGGGGGAAATTTTTTTTATATTTGTTATCGAAAGCCGATAACGATAACCGATAATAAGAAATAGATATGATTAAAGATTTCTTTCTTGGATTTATCAGAATTCACATCCTTTTTCATGCTTCTCAGGCCCCCGTTTATGGTGCCGAGCTGACTAGAGAGTTGGCCCGGCACGGTTACAATATAAGCCCGGGTACCCTCTATCCTGTTCTTCACTCTCTCGAAGAACAGGGCTTATTACGCACTTATGGGGAGGTAGTTGAGGGGAAGGTACGAAAATATTATGCGATTACCAGAAGGGGTCGGGAGGCCTTAACTGAGGCCCGAAAGAAGATCAAGGAATTGGTGGATGAAGTAATGGTAAATGAGAACGACAAATAAGAGAAAGAAGGAGCTTAATGAACATAGATTTATTTCGTATCTCCTGGTTAAAGGCATTGTACAGAAGCCGGTGGTTTCCGCTTCTGCCGCAGATATTTACATTCATCTGTTTCATATTTTTAGTATACGGCGGATTGGGTGTAACTACAAATGATATGAATTTCGCCAAGACCTTACGAAACACAAATCTATCCAACCTGATCGTCTGGTCTTACTGGTGGCCGGTGATTATCATTGTCGCTGTCCTTGCCGGGAGACACTGGTGCACAATATGTCCAATGGAGTTGGTCACAAGCCTTATGGGAAAAGTGGGGTTAAAACGCAAACCGGGACGTTTCTTAAAATCCGGTTGGGTTATGACACTGTTTTTCGGCACAATCTTGCTTCTCGGAATCCATACATTCGCAATACATCGCATTCCAGAACGGATGGCTATCTACATGTTAACTTTGTTCGGTATTTCTATCTTCGCCGGATTGATCTGGGAGAAAAGGACCTTTTGCACCCATATCTGTCCAGTAGGGCATCTACTGGGACTCTATTCACTTTTATCTTTTATTGAATGGCGGGTAAAGAGTCAAAAAACCTGTGTTGAATGTAAAACCAAGGATTGTGTCGCCAAGGGGCGACACTATAATCTCACGGCAAGGTCCTGCACATCAAATCTTTACCCCGCCAAAATTAAGGATAATAGGAAATGCATTCTATGTGCACAATGTCTCACATTATGCCCGAAGGATAACCTTACTCTTCGGCTGCGAAGACCGCTCTCAGATTTCTTCTCAGATTTGAAACTCTCAACTGCCGAGATTGGCTTCATTGTGATAATCAGTGGATTTGTGGTTTACGAAATACTTTCTGAGGGGGATGTCAACAAAGCATTGCTTCTCGCTTTTCCTGTCACTATAACCAATTTGCTTGGAATTACTGGAATCTGGACTGGAACCATAAATGCTATCATTCTCTTTATAATATTTCCCTTCCTGTTCCTTGTCATTTTCAGCAGTCTACGAAAGACAATCAGCGGTGAAAAGTTCAAGGACTCTATGACAGCAATCGCTTTGGCTGTGCTGCCGGTGATGGGTGGTATGCACCTTTTAAAAGCACTACTTAAAACCATCTCTCGCATTCCCTATTGGACTTACGCCTTTAACGACACCCAGGGAATCGAGACAGCCGAAGCGCTTATTGATGGCACACTTCACCTTGATGAAGCGATTCCGCAAACCATCAATCCGTTTTTGACCGGAATAGCTGTATTACTACCCATTGTAGGATTTGGTTTATCCGCATGGGTTATTACGGGTCGTAAAAAGGAATCCCTTTCTATGAGAGCGATTACCATGGCGGCTGCTCTTTTTTATTCCGGATTATTTGAAGTGAGCATAATTGTTTGGTGGTTGATATGAATTGTCCTTCCATCCCAGACGGAACCGAGAACACAGCCGTAAAGGGAATAACGAAGAATGTGCTGGCCTTGGGCGTGGTGAGTTTGCTGACGGACGTAAGTTCGGAGATGTTTTATCCGCTTTTACCTATTTTTCTGACCACCATGCTCGGTGCCAGTGTTGGGTTTGTGGGGGTAGTGGAGGGGATAGCCGAAAGCACGTCGAGTCTTCTGAAACTATTCTCGGGCTGGTTCTCGGATCGCATGGGCAAACGCAAGCTTTTGGTGTTTGGCGGGTATACGTTGTCCTCCCTGACCCGGCCGGTGATCGCCGTGGCAGCGGCGGGATGGCACGTGCTGTTGGCCCGCTTTGTAGACCGAGTGGGCAAGGGGGTAAGAACCTCCCCCAGGGATGCCCTGATCGCCGATTCCACCCCCAAAGGATACCTGGGCAAGTCGTTCGGTTTTCACCGGGCTATGGATCACACCGGGGCGGTGATCGGACCCCTGCTGGCCTTCCTCATCCTCAAGTTATCGGTTGAAAATTACCGCCTGGTCTTCTGGCTGGCGGCGATTCCAGCCGTTATGAGTGTATTCACACTGATCCTTTTCGTGTCTGAACGTTCCCCCCGCCCCGGGAATGTGGGTAAAGCGACACTTACCTTGAAACCCTTCAGCCGCACCTTCAAGGCCTTTTTGCTGGTGGTGGCTCTTTTCACCCTGGGAAATTCGAGCGATGCTTTTCTGATCTTGCGGGCACGCAGCCTGGGGGTACCGGTGGGACTGATTCCCATCCTATGGGTAATGCTCCATGTGGTGAAGACGGCCAGCTCGGTTCCCGGGGGAAGCTGGTCGGATAGGGTAGGGAGGAAGAGGGTTATCGTCACCGGCTGGGCGGTCTATGCCCTCATTTATTTGGGTCTTGCCATTGCCTCCAAGGCAATCCATGTCTGGATATTATTTGCCTTATATGGTATTTATTTTGGGTTGACTGAAGGGACCGAGAAGGCACTGGTAGCCGACCTGGTCCCTGTAGAACTGAGGGGAACAGCATATGGGGTTTACCATTTTGCCGTGGGCGTAATGGCCCTCCCGGCAAGCGTCCTTATGGGGGTTTTATGGGACTGGATCGGACCGGCCGGGGCCTTTTGCTTCGGGGCCGGGCTGGCGCTTTTAGCCTCGGCGGCTTTTCTCGCCCTGGTCCGGATAATAAACCACTGAGCGGATGTATGATATACCTTTTTCACAGAATGTAGGTTGGACTTTTCAGTCCGACTAAATTTTTTATAAATTTTACCCAATATTTGGAATTTAACTCTTAAGCAGTACACGAATCAGTCGGGCGCCTGACCGACCTGACTAACCTGACTGAGCTGACCGAAAACCAATGAATTAGTTGCATATATTCCTTATTTTAGTACCTACGATTAAAATCGTGGGTTTTTAGTGTTATGTAGTTCGTCTTCGATGCGGCTGTAGAAGTTTTCCACCGATACGTTGAAGCGGAACAGGAGCTACAGGGATAGGGGTTGTGGGTGGCTTGTAAGCTTTTTTCGATGGATTAGATAATGAATAATTATGTATTTGAGCTATGACGATGTATTCACCCTTAGGGGAGGGGGCGGCGAATACATTTCTAAGGTCAAGAACAAATCGTCTTTGGCCTTTTTTGTTCTATGCTTAAGGATTAAAAAAAGGTTGATTATTATTAACATATATATTATCTTTACAGTAAACTGTCACAAAACAAGAAAGGAAAAATATTTATGACTGAACCTGAAGTGACCGATGAATTGGCCGAAGAACACGGCCTCACGGAAGAGGAATTCGAAAAAATCAAAAAGATCCTCGGTCGGATTCCTACCTATACTGAGTTAGGTATCTTCTCAGTAATGTGGTCTGAGCACGCCAGCTACAAAAGTTCGCTTCTGGAACTGAAGAAACTGCCCCGGGAGGGGGGAAGCCTGCTGGTCTCCGCCGGGTCGGAGAATGCGGGGTTAGTGGACATCGGGGAGGGTCTGGCGGTGAGCTTCAAGATAGAGAGCCACAACCATCCCTCGGCGGTGGAACCCTATCAGGGTGCCGCTACCGGAGTGGGGGGCATCCTGCGGGACATATTCACCATGGGAGCCAGACCCATCGCCTGTCTGGATTCCCTTCGGTTCGGAGAGCTCACCAACGACCGGCAGAAGTATCTCTTTCGCCAGGTTGTCAAGGGAATCGGGGATTACGGCAACTGCTTCGGCGTTCCCACCGTGGCCGGGGAGGTCTATTTTGAGGATGTCTACGCCGGCAATCCCCTGGTGAACGCCATGGCCGTAGGGGTGGTCAAATATGAAAATGTGGCCCGGGCAGCGGCTGAGGGTGAGGGCAACCCGGTATTGATCGTAGGGTCATCCACTGGACGGGACGGCATCCATGGGACCACATTCGCATCGGAAGAACTGAGCGAAAAATCAGAAGAACGTCGTCCCCAAGTTCAGGTAGGGGATCCATTTGCCGAAAAACTCCTTTTAGAAGCGACCTTAGAATTGGTGAAACAGGATTTTCTGATAGGAATTCAGGACATGGGAGCCGCCGGACTCACCTGCTCCACCACCGAGATGGCCGCCCGGGGAAACTGTGGAATGGAGATCGAATTGACCAAGGTCCCCCTGAGGGAAGGGGAAATGACTCCCTACGAAATCATGCTCTCGGAATCCCAGGAAAGGATGTTGGTGGTAGTCAAAAAGGGATACGAAAGCATGGTGAAGGAAATCTTTAAGAAATGGGACCTGAACTCTGAGGTCATCGGTCATGTCACTGGCGATGGGCGGCTGCGGGTGCGAAATCACGGGGAGGTGGTGGCTGAAGTGCCGGTGAAGAACCTGGTTCTGGGCGGAACGCCTGTCTATCAGCGCCCCCGGCGTAAGCCTAAATATTTGGCCGAGTTGCGTAGTTTTAAACCGGCATCTTTGGCTGCTCCCAAAAACCTTAATAAGGTTTTGCTTACCCTGTTGGCATCACCGAGTTTGGCCAACAAGGCATGGGTTACCGAACAATACGATACCTCTGTGCGCACAAATACGGTTCAGGGACCGGGGGCGGATGCGGCTGTCATCCGTCTCAAGGGTACTGATAAGGCTCTGGTGATGAAAACCGACGGCAATGGTAGGTATGTATATCTTAATCCCAGGCGTGGGGCCCAGATTGCGGTGGCCGAGGCAGCCCGCAACGTGGTATGTGCCGGTGGAAGGCCAGTGGCCGTAACCAACTGCCTGAATTTCGGCAACCCCCAGAACCCGGAGATCTTCTGGCAATTTCAGGAAGCGGTGGCCGGTATGGGGGAGGCCTGCCGAAAGCTGGGGACCCCGGTGGCCAGCGGAAACGTCAGTTTCTACAACGAGGACCCCAACGGGGCTATCTACCCGACACCGGTAATCGGCATGCTGGGTCTGATAGAAGACCTGAACCATACCACCACGCCGCGGTTTAAAGAAAAGGGGAACCTCATCGCCCTCATCGGGAAGAACGGCCCCCACATCGGGGGAAGCGAATACCTGAAAAAAATCTTCGGCTTGGTCAGCGGCGATTGCCCTGATCTGGATCTGGATTTTGAAAGCCGGGTACAACGGGTCTGCCTTAAGGCCATCCGGTTGGGGATCATCGCTTCGGCTCACGATTGCTCTGAGGGGGGTCTGGGGATTGCCCTGGCCGAATGCTGCATTCTGGGGGGGGGAAAAGCCATCGGGGCCCGGATTACCCTACCCAAAGATGCTTCTGATCTGCGGCCGGATTTTCTCCTATTCAGTGAAACCCAGTCCCGGATTATCCTCTCCCTCAACGAAATCAACTGGGTTATTCTGGAAAAGATGGGCAAAGAGGCCGATATCCCCATCACCGTTATCGGTAGGGTGGGGGGCGACCGATTGATCATTAATGATTGGATTGATTTAACCCTGGAAAAAATGGATGATACCTACCGTTCCGCTATTAGAAAAATCATGGAACCTTAACGAACCCAATATGCTCTCGCCGTATCTTGCCAGCCCAACTGATTTTATGGACGGGCCATCCGCCGTAGTTTGACTAAAAAATTACAAAAATTTTATATAGTGGATGTTTATGCAGAAGAGAATGTTTTTCATAGTATCTTTTATTATCTTGTCCCCCTGGGCTGAATGGGGAATGGGTTATGCGGCCCGGGGTGTTGGGGAAGAACCACTACTTTTTTCATCCCAGGAACTGGACAAAGGTCAACATCCCCTTGATCAAGATACGGTGAAGACCAAACGCCCCAAATTGGACGAGGAGACTATCTTCCTGAAGGTTTATGAGGAACTGGACCGAGAAGGAGAGGGGGTAAACCGGGATAGTTTATTCGAAAGTATCTATGAAGAGTTGAAGAAAAAAGAAGGCTTCGTATCCCCATCCGAGGAGGGGGATGAAGAGCCGTTGGAAATACCCCCCGAGCAGATTGTGGCCGCCGGTGAGCAAATAAAATGGGATGGTGACTTCGTAGTTGAGCGGAGACAGGTTGTAAGCGGCAACGTCCGGGTATCCGGCGGGGATGCCCTTATTAGGGGGATAGTGGACGGCGGCATCACCGTCTGGGCCGGGGATATTGAGATCGGCCCTGCCTCGGTGATTGAAGGAAAAGTCCACGGGTTCGGGGGGAGGATTCTTCTGTCTCCGCAGTCCAGAATTCGTTCGCGAATCTGGACCCTGGACCTGGAAGGGTTTACAGTAACTGGAAATCCGAGGGGGGAAAAACTAAAACTTCAGCTATCCCGGGCCAGAGAACAAGTCATCAGTTACCAAACCCTAAACCGTTTTTCGTGGCGATACACCAAGGTAGAAGGATTTTACTTTCAAATTATGAGGAAGTGGCTGTCCACCCCACCTTTAAATATAAATCTTTTGGCAGAGGTGGGTTATGGACTGGCAATGGGGGATTATCGCTACAGATTTGGTGCCGAGTATGTGGGATTATTGAAGCAAAGATTAATCATAGGCTTTGCCCATTATCGTGCCACCCGGACTGAGGACGAATGGATGATTACCACCGGCGAAAACTCACTGGGGGCACTTTTCCTCAAAGAAGATTATCGGGATTATTATTTGAGCAAAGGGAATGAATTATCGCTAACCTATTCATGGCCCTCTGGGCCGGTGACTCGCCTGGAATACCGAGAAGAAAATCACGAGGGTATGGAGACAAAGGCCGAGTGGGCCCTTGGGGGTTCGGATAGGGCCTTTCGACCCAATTTCATGGATTTCCTGGTTGATTCCTGCGTCTGCAAGCAGATTTATTTCTCTCAGGGGTTTTCCTATCCCCGAAAACCCCTATGGTACCGGCCCCGCATTACCCTTTTTGTGGAAAATGAATATGCTGGAATGGGGGGGACTTTTGATTATGACCGCCTTGTCCTTGGCCTCCAGGCTCGCCTGCCATTCTTTAAGGATTTTGCCCTGACCGGGCGATTCCGGGGGGGAACGACCACTGGGGACTCCCTTCCAAACCAGAAGAGGTTTTACTTAGGTGGGCCTGGCAGTCTTCGGGGGCATGCTATAAAAGCCTTTTCGGGGGATCGAATGTTCCTGTCCAACCTTGAATTTTCCTATAATGAAACCAGGTATTTGAAGGGTTTGTTGACCTTTGTCCTTTTTCTCGACATCGGGGCGACTTGGTCGCCCGTCGATTCAGAAGACAGGAAACTGGCCAATACCTTTAGCAATCTTTATTCTGATGATATCAGTATGAACGTAGGGTTTGGACTCGGTCCCCGTCGGCTGTCCTGGCGGCTCAACATAGCCCAGGACCCAAAAGCCGATGAAATCTCACCGGTTGTTACATTCAGGTTAAAAAAGGGGTTTTAACCATAAACTATTTTTTGATCCTGGTGACAACCTAAGACCCCATAAATTGTCTAATTCAACAAGAGGGCGACGTAATGACGGACCAGGAATATGAACTGATCCTTCAAGCCCAGGAGGGGAATCTAAGGGCTTTTGAAGAGCTAGTAAAAAAATACGAGGGTAGGGTGATGAATCTGGCCTTTTCCCTGTTAAACAATCGTCAGGATGCTGAGGATATCTACCAGGAGACCTTCATGCGGGTGTTTAAACACCTCAAGTCATTCCGCTTTGAGAGCGACTTTTACACCTGGGTCTACCGCATCGTTGCCAATCTATGCTTTAACCTCAGGAAACAGAGAAAACGATATACCACTTACTCGCTGGATGAGGAGTACGAAGACGGCCGCGATCTGTGGAAATTGGCACAGGTCGAATCCCCTAAAACTCCTGAGGAGGAAAGTTTAGATAACGAGCTTCGCCGCCAGATTGATGAGGCCATTGACCAATTGCCATCCCAACAGCGGACGGTGTTTGTTCTAAAGCATTATCACCAGCGAAAAATCAAGGAAATAGCTGATCTGGTTGGTATTACCGAAGGCACGGTGAAGCGGTATCTTTTTCGGGCCACCAATCGGCTAAGGGGGCTGTTGGAGCCCTACGCAATCGCATAATAAGTTTCTATTTGTTAGTGGGGATTACCATGAAAGATTGTCAAAAATATCGCCGGCTTTTACCCCTGTTTTTATACGGTGAATTAACCGCGAATGAGAAGAGGGGGCTACAAAATCATCTTCAAGGATGTCTGAACTGTCAGACCGCCTTGGAAAAGGAGAGGAAATTTCAGGCAATTCTCTCCCGTCGTCCCGTTCTTCAAGCTACCGAAAAATTGCTGGCCCAATCACGGGGCCGGTTGGTGGCCCGCCTGCGGCTTAAAAGACGAATGGCATTTGCTGAAAAGGTGAGGGAGATTCTGGATAGTGCTGGGGATTGGCTTATCGGTGCCCTGTTTTTACCCCGCTTCCAGCTTGCCGGGGCGGTGGCGCTTCTACTAGTGGGCTTCGGTGTCGGTTGGGTTATCTTCACACCGGGTGAAGGGGAAAGGTTACCCTTTACAGGACCATTGCAGCTCACCGGTTTGGATGGGGAGCACCTCTTCATCGAACAACTGTTGAGTCAACCTCCCGAAGAAGACCTGGATCTTCACATCAACGACCTGGGGGGGGGATTGGTCCAGGTTAATCTGGAGGCCAGGAGGAATTACGCCATCCAAGGGGAGGTAACCGACGAATCCATCCGGAGGCTGTTGAGCTATGCCCTGGTTAAGAATGAAAATCCTGGGGTAAGATTGCGGACCCTCAAAGCCCTTCAGATGCAAAAAGAGCAACAGGACGTCCGGAAAGTCCTCATTTATTCCCTCCTCAATGACAAAAACGACGGCGTCCGCCTGCGGGCCATCAAGGCTCTCAGAAACTTACCCCTTGATGGGGAACTGCAAAATGCCTTTATCAAGGTTCTGTTGGAGGACAAAAACTCCAGCATCCGCATCCTGGCCATCGAAGCCCTGAATCAGGTTAAAACCGAGGACATCAGGCCGGTGTTCCGGGTTGCCGCCCAACAGGACGAAAACGACTACGTCAAACTGCTGGCCAGAAACGCACTGATCCAGGAATAACCCTTCCAAACGATGGAGGAAAGAATGACACGTTATGGTAAATTGATTGCCCTGGTCCTTATGGGCTTAATCCCCGGGCTGGGTCACCCCCAGGACACCCTATACTATGATGGGAGGTATTATGTAGGACAGGCGACCAGATCCTTCGCGGTCACCGAGGGAGGGAAGCTGGTGATGACCTCTATCGTCGCCGATATAAAGGTGGAGGCATGGTCCCAAAATCAGGTGCAAATAATAGAGGTGAAGAGCATTGATGTCCCTACCAAAACTGAGGCCAGGACCGCCTGGCAGAAAACCGAGTCCTCCTTCCGTCAAGAGGGGAATCTCATTGAAGTTGAGGGTCGAGATTATAAAAGGAAATACATCAGGGGCTTCTATCGGGTTAAGGTTCCGGTGGTGTTCAGTTTTCACGTGGATACGGAGGGGGGGGATATTTCAGTGAATGGCCTTTCCGGTGAGGTGGTCTTAAATACTTCGGGGGGGGACATCGAGCTTAAGGGGCTTTCGGGGCGGGTCGAGGCCCGCACCTCCGGTGGTGACATGAATGCAGAGCAGATTAGGGGAAAACTAACCCTGAAGACATCCGGGGGTGATCTGGTTATGAAGGAATTGGAAGGAATAATCACCGCCAGGACTTCAGGGGGAGATGTGGAGTTGATCCATCTAAAGGGCGATGCTGAGCTCAAAACCTCTGGGGGGGACATTTATCTCGGGGACATAGAGGGGGAATCGGTCACTGCCCATACATCTGGGGGTGACATTGAGGTGCAGGGGGTGAAATCAAACCTAAAGGTAACCACTTTTGCTGGGGATGTTGATATTGAAAATACTGAGGGAGAGGTTATAGCTACTACTTCGGGCGGTGATGTGGAAATTATAGATGTGGTGGGGGGGGTGAAGACGAGCACTTCCGGGGGGGATATAAAATGCAACCGCATCTCCGGATTTGTGGAAGCTAAAACCTCAGGGGGTGATATTGTGGTCAAGAAACTGCTAAATACTAACATCCAGGATCATCATCTGGATCTGGAGACATCAGGGGGAAACATAGAACTCTATTTGCCCCCCAACATCAAAGCTGACGTAGAGGCCAAGATAACCATACGTCCATACGCCATTCGGGAATACCATATTACCTCCGATTTTCCGTTGGAAATCGAAAAGATAAAGGAGGGAGGTTACCTTCACATCACCGGGAAGGGAAAAATCAACGGTGGGGGGCATCCGGTGAATTTAAAGACCACCAGAGGGAATATTTATATCAAAGAATTGGAGGATTAACAGATGTCTATAAAGAGAATATACCAAACCCAATTCGTTATTATCCTGATCTTATCGTTATTACCCTTGAATGCCGTCAGTTTGGCCGCAGAACGCACCGAATTGGTAGGAAAAGACTATCCCTTCAATCCCGATGGGGAAATCATTCTCAGAAATACCAACGGCTCCGTATCGGTTCAGTCCTGGGATGAGGCAAGGGTCAAGATTGAAGCGCAGAAGAACGTCCGTGGATTAAGCCCCCACCGGGCTGAGGAATATTTACAGGAGGTGAAGATTGATATCGAAGGCGATGAAAACTCCTTGACAATTGATACCTACTGTCCGGGGATATCAAAACCCTGGAACTTTTTCAGGTTCCTATTTGGGGGATACCCCAGGGTAAAAGTGGAATACCAGATCTGGGTTCCCCGCGAATGTGATCTGGAGTTGAAAACGGTGAACGGAGGAATAGATGTCTCCAGTGTTACCGGAGACCTGAGCATAAATACCACCAATGGGGGAATTGATACCCGGGATTGTCGGGGTTCCCTCCGGGCTCGAACCACCAACGGGGGAATCCGGGTCGAATTAACTGAGTTTGGGCACGATGATGCGATGGACTGTTCAACCACAAATGGGGGCATCAAGGCCTATCTCCCGGAAGACCTTCGGGCAGATGTTTACGCCCGGACTACTAACGGGTCAATAGAGACCGATTTTCCCATTGAGATTCAGGGACGCTTTACCGGAAAACGGGTAGAGGGGAAGATCAATGGGGGTGGAGGATCGGTCGAACTCACCACCACCAATGGGAGTATAAAAATTCTAACCCTTTCCGTTCCTTAAGAACTGGGTGATAATCCTCACTTATTGAATCAATCGGAGAAAAAGATGAAAGCTAAGATTTCTTTTATGACTATTATTTTATTAATGGGGTTCTCATCCTGGGGTTGGACTCTGACCACAGAGAAGGGGGGAACAACCACAGCCCTCGATACCTTAATATCTCCCCCTGAGCAGGAGATTAAAATATTCGGGGAATACCGGGTTGAGAAGGGGGAAGTGGTCAACGATAACGTGAGCGTAATTGGCGGGGATGTTTACATCGCCGGGACAACAAAAGGCAATATTTCGGTCTACGGCGGGGATGTAGAGATCGCCTCCATCGCCCGGGTGGAGGGAAATATCCGATGCCTTGGTGGAAAAATTAATCGAGCTGAAGAGGCTGAGGTCATGGGCCGATTGGTGGAAGCCAATCTGGGGGGGATTACTATAAAGCCCAGGAAAAAAGAGGGAACCAAAATCAAAAAGCCAAAGATAAAATTCCCTGAAGAGAAATATGGACTGGAAATCGGGGATCTGAGCACCATTCGATTTAACCGGGTAGAGGGTCTTTACCTGCAAGGTGGGGATAAGTGGAAATCACCCCCGCCTGTGAACGTCCTCTTTTACGGCTATGGCGGATATGGTTTTTCCATGGAAGAATGGCGGTATTTGCTTGGGTTGGAGAGGTATTGGTTTCAGAGAAGCCAGTTAAAAGCCGGAATCAGCGTTTACCGGGAGACAGCCACCCCTGATGAATGGATAATACCCGCTGACGAGAATAGCCTGGCTGCCTTTTTCTTGAAAGAGGACTTTCACGATTTCTACCGGCGGGAGGGGGTCTCGGTCTCCCTGTCCCAGCGGCTGTTTGGAAGGCTAAAGCTGGGGGCTCAATATCGTCAGGACGAACATGATTCTTTGAGGAAGAATACCAACTGGAGCTTGTTCGGGGGTCATAAGGTTTTCCGGGAAAATTTTTCCACCGTTGGTGACTCCATCACCGAAGGAACCATGAAAAGCCTATTTTTCTTAGGAAGGCTTGGGATAGCTGGTGAAGGTAATTGGAGGCTGTTGATATATGGCGAGTATGAATTTGCTAAAAAGAGTATGGGCGGGGACTTTAATTTTGATCGGATCTTGCTTGATCTTCGTCTCCATCAGCCAGTCTCCGTCGGTGAGATGATCAGCCTGCGGTTGCGAGCCGGGTCGGCCAGCGGCATCTTACCCAATCAGAAGGCTTTTTACTTGGGATACATCGGAAGCCTGCGGGGGTATGAATACAAAGAATTCTGGGGAGACCGCATGGTGCTGGGCAACCTGGAATACCGCATCGGGATGGATTTTACCCCCGGGGACATTAACCTCATTCTGTTTGGGGATTCCGGCTTGGCCTGGAATGCAGGGCCGGATGAACGTAATGATTGGACCAAATCCTTTGACCGTTTGAAGTGGAACCGCCTGAAGTCGGACTTGGGAATTGCTGTTTGTGATGAAGATGATGAACATAGGTTGAATATCGCCAAGAGGCTCGACCGAGGAGAAGACGCCTGGGTAATTTCCTTTCGGATTAACCGTATGTTCTAACACAGAGGACGAAGAGTTTATCTCAGAGAACCCAGAGGAAAGATTGGATGGGTTCTGCGTATTCTGTCGGCTTTCTGAGTTTGACTACAGAGGACGAAGAAATCCACAGAAAACCCTGAAATTCGAGGTAAAGATGAAAAAATTATTGATAGGATTAACCATAGTCGCCCTGGGGATGGGCCTGACCTTAGCCAAGCTTCCTCCGGAAGAGTTAAGGAAGACCATCAAGAAGACCACCGAGAAATTCCTGGACGCCAGCATTGAATTCGCCTTGGGGGAATTGACGGTGGAAAGCGGCAGTGCCCGCAACGTCTTTGAAGCGAATTTAAGATATAATCCAGATGAAATGCAGCCCGAGATCGAATATGAAATCCGGGAAGACGAGGGAAGGTTAAAGATTCGTTTGAAGTCGAAGGAGGATTATTCCCATAAGACCTGGAAAAGTACATATCAGGAGAACCGTTGGGAGCTGCTATTATCCGATGATCTGCCCATCTCGCTGAAAATTGATATGGGTCTGGGAAAAGGCAACCTGGACCTCACTGATCTGAGGATTGTCGAACTGCAACTGTCCACCGGAATGAGCGAGGTGACCCTGGAGTTTAATGAACCCAACCAAGAAGAAATCTCCCGCCTAAAGATTGTGTCAGGGCTGGGAAAGTTCCGGGCCAAAAATCTCATCAATGCAAATTTCAGGAGACTGAAGTTCGAGAACGGACTGGGGGCTTCCACCCTGGATTTTCGGGGTGAGTTAGAGGGTCAATTTAAGGCAGAGGTTTCCGTAGGCTTAGGTTCGCTGACCATCCTGGTTCCCAAGCGCTTCGGGGTTCGAATTGAGGCGGAAAGGTCCTTTCTGTCCACTCTCAACCTGGATAATTTTGTCCAAAAAGGTGAGGATATTTACCATTCAAGAAACTATGATAAGACCGAAAGCCGGATTGAACTGGATGTGAACATCGGATTGGGCAGTGTGAACGTGGAGTGGGTTGATTAAACTATCTCAACCCCGTTGCTTCAAGGTTGCACCTTGAAGCATTTCGAATTCTTTCAAGGTTTAACCTTGAAAGAACAGGTTCTCATCTTAAAGGAAGAAAGGAGGAGATCATGAAATCCGTATCCCGCAACTATCAATGGGCAAGCATAGCTATTGCTGCCCTCCTGCTTATCGCCTCACCGAGCGCCCGTGGTGAAATCGAAGACCGTATCAAAAAGTCATTTGAGGTTGGTTCCGGTGGGCAGCTTACCCTAACGACTGATCTTGGATTAATCGAGGTGCAGGCGGTAGACGGCAATACCCTCGAAGTGGAGGTAATCCGGAAGGTTTATGCACGAAATCGCAAAAAGGCTGATGAAATACTGGAAGATTTTGAAATTGAATTCAGTCAGAGCGGCAAAGATGTGGATATCCGTGCAGAGTATAAAGGGGAAAAACGTCGTTTCTGGGATTTTGATCAAGTTCGGCTGCGAGTTCGTTATCTGATTTCCGTGCCCCGAGAATATAACGTTGATCTGAAAACAGCAGGCGGAAGTATTTCGGTGGATGATCTTGAGGGCGAGGTGCGTAGTAAGACTTCCGGCGGTAGTTTGCATTTCGGCCGCATTCAGGGGCCAGTCTGGGGGAAGACCTCGGGCGGTAGTATAGAGCTTGATGGCTGTAGGGGTAAGGCAGAAGTGAAAACCTCAGGCGGTAGCATCAGTATCGGCGAGGTGGACGGTGACGTCCTCGCTCACACCTCCGGGGGTTCGATTCGCATCAAAAGGGCCAAGGGGAGTGTTGATGCCAAGACTTCCGGGGGCAGCATCACGGTGGAAGAGGTGATGGGCTCGATTAATGCGACCACCTCGGGTGGCACGGTGAAGGCTCACATCTCTCGCCAGCCGCAGGGCGACTGTCGTCTGGCGACCTCCGGTGGAAGTGTTGTCGTTTATATGACGGAAGATATCGCAGTAGACGTGGACGCAAAAACCAGTGGTGGTCGTGTGGTAACTGAATTACCCGTAACTGTACAGGGTGAACTGAGCAAGACCTCCCTGCAAGCAAAGATTAATGGCGGCGGACCGGCGCTGGTTTTACGCACATCCGGGGGTAATATTCACCTGCGCAAAATGTGACAATGTTCCTGATAGCGATGCTGAAGCATAGATGATTTTATAAGTAGGGATGAGGACGTATACTGCTCACTTAACTATGATAAATCCGAAAGCCGGATCAAACTGAGGCTGAACACCTGACCGGGCAGTGTGAACGTGAAGTGGGTTGATTAAACCCGTTTTTTTTTGGAAATTTAACTTCGAAAAGCATAAGTGTAAAAAAGAAAAACTAATAATGAAAAAAAGATTTATACCTTTGTTTATTTTTATATTTGCGAATCTTTGGGCGAATCAAACCCTGGCAGAAAAAAAGGTCTATGTGGCAACGAGGGTTAATCCTTATCCGCCGATTATAGACGGTCATCTGGATGACCCCGCGTGGGCAGCTGTTGACTGGAAAGGCGAATTTATTCAGAGAGAGCCTTATGAGGGAAAAGAGCCTTCTCAGGAAACGGCCTTTAAAATATTATACGATGACAAAAATGTCTATGTCGGGATTCGAGCGTATGACACCGAACCGGCGAAAATAGACCAGCGGATGTCCAGACGGGACGATTTGGATGGAGATATTGTTGGTATTCAATTCGACAGCTATTTCGACCATCGGACGGCATTTACATTTATCGTCAATACCGGCGGTGTCAAATGCGACGGCGTCTTTACCAACGATGGAGAAAATGAAGACTTTTCGCCGGATCCAGTATGGTATGTGAAGACAGCGACCGACGATCAGGGCTGGACAGCGGAGATGCAGATCCCTCTGAGTCAATTACGCTTTGGAAACCAGAAGGATCAAATCTGGGGGCTGCAGGTGGCAAGATATCTGTTTCGCAAAGAGGAACTCTCCCTCTGGCAGTTCATTGCCAAAGACGCTCCGGGCTGGGTGCATCTGTTCGGTGAACTGCATGGGTTAAGAGGAATAAAAACACCGCGGCGTATCGAGTTACTTCCTTATTCAGTGGGAAGATTACAAACTTTTCAGAAAGAGGAAGATAATCCCTTTGCCACCGGTCGTCTAAATAGTCTAGCAGGCGGGTTGGATGGGAAAATCGGTGTCACCAGCGACTTGACCCTGGACTTCACCATCAACCCCGATTTTGGTCAGGTGGAAGCCGACCCTTCTGAGGTGAATCTTACCACTTTCGAAACTTTTTTTGAAGAGAAAAGACCGTTTTTTATTGAAGGGAAAAATATCCTGGATTTCCGGTTGCTGATGGGGGATAGCCCGTTCTCCAATGACATGTTGTTCTATTCCCGCCGCATTGGGCGTTTCCCTCAATATGAACCTGATGTGGATGATGATGAATATGTGAAGATGCCAACAAACACCTCAATTATAAGCGCTCTAAAACTAACCGGTAAAACCCATAATTGTCTGTCTATAGGCATAATGGAAGCGGTTACTGCCGAAGAAAAGGCAGAAATAGATTTTCAAAGACAGCGTCACCGAGAGGTGGTGGAACCGATGACCAATTATTTTCTGGGACGATTACAAAAAGATTATAATAAAGGAAGTACCATCTTAGGTGGCATGTTCACAGTCACTAATCGGAATATCTCTGATCCTCAGCTTAATTTTTTAAACCGCTCTGCTTACACCGGTGGGATTGATTTTAGCCATCGGTGGAAAGATAGGACTTATTTACTGGACATTAAAACGGCCTTTAGTCATGTTCGCGGCGACAAAGAGGCAATACTGGAAACACAAACTGCATCATCCCGGTATTTCCAGCGCCCGGATGCAAATTATGTTACCTTGGACTCCAGCCGCATTCATCTTTCTGGACATGGGGGCACATTTGTGTTTGGAAAGATTAGTCATGGTCACTGGCAATATATTTTATGTAGTACATGGCGTTCTCCGGGGCTGGAATTGAACGATCTGGGTTATCTGCGAATGGCTGATATAATCATGCAATTTGTTTGGGTCGGTTACCGTATCTGGAATCCCATTAGTGTCTTCCGTAGAATTAACATAAACTTCAACCAATGGAATGGTTGGAATTTCGGGCGTGAAGGGTTATTCGCTGGCGGGAATATCAATGTTGATGCACAATTTCTTAATTACTGGGGATTTGGAACCGGGATCAACCGAGAGGGGCCATCCCTTTCTACCAATGCGCAGCGTGGCGGGCCCGCAATGAGATTCCCCGGAGGATGGAATAACTGGTTTAATATTTATTCTGATGAGCGTAAATCTTTACAACTCAATTTAATGGGGTCAAATTCTTGGAATAACGATGGGATTTCACGGTCCCAACAGTTCAGACCAGGAATTACATGGCGTCCCAGCAATGCGCTACAGCTATCGTTCAATCCCTCTTACAGTATTAACAGGGATAATCTGCAATACGTTGATACAATTGAAAAAGAGGACTATAATCGCTACATTTTTGCCCGATTAGATCAAAAAACATTGGGAATCGTTTTCCGTTTAAATTATAGCCTGACACCTGATCTCTCCATTCAGTATTATGGACAACCTTTCGTCTCTTCCGGTGAATATTCCCAATTTAAGAAAATTACCCGTCCTAGGGCGGATGGTTATGATGATCGTTTTCATATATTTACTGACAGCGAAATTAGTCCATATGAAGAAAGCTATGGAATTGATGAGGATCAGGACGGATTTGACGATTATTACATAGATAAGCCGGATTTTAATTTCCGGGAATTTCGTTCAAATTTGGTGATCCGCTGGGAATACACCCCTGGTTCCACCATATTTTTTGTCTGGTCTCAAGGACGGACCGTGGAAGAGTCCATCGGGGATTTCTCCTTTAGAAATGATATACAGGACTTATTTGATATCTATCCCCATAACGTTTTCTTGATAAAGCTAAACCATTGGTTTTCGTTATAAGCTGTCAAACAACACGATTAGCCTAAATTTTGCTTTTTTCATTTAGCAGAAAAAAAATCTTTCAAATAAAAGCTGAAGTTATAACTTCGGCTTTTTTTAGTCTTCAAGATAAAAATGCATTTTATCCTTGACAATTGGGAAAAAAATTGTTATAATTAATTAAAAATATGACCAAGTGATTTCTACTATATTGAATATCCCATAATTATTAAAAATTGGGCTGATGAAGCTTTCGTACAGTTTTTTTATTTCAACTTTTTTACTTCTGGCAACAATGGGTATGACACCGAAATGGTCATTAGGTCAGGAGGATATTCGCTACTATCGAGGATGGGATTACGTGAACAGAAAGCCCCAATTTGAGATCAGAAGGGGGAAGCCTACCGGGGTTTTTTATCGGATAATATTTGACGATAAGGGGAATATGGTTCAATGGGAGCGGAAGGACCAATGGATCGGACTTAATGCCAAACAAAATTATCGTTACGATGAATATGGAAATCTGATCCGAACGATCTGGTATCGGCAGGACGGATCCCCCATCTGGGTGGAATTCTACACTCCCGAAGGCCTGCGGGTTCAGAAAGACTGGTATCACAGCGATGGTTCTCTGCTTACGTTCTGGAAATACCATTACGATAGCAAAAACCGGGAAATAAAACGGGAAATTTACGACTCGGACTCCCAACTATCAGCGTATTATCAGTTTGAATATAATGGAGCCTCAAGAAAAAAGACGATAAAAAAATACAATCGCAGAGGGATACTATTGCAGGTGCAAACCGAGCCTTAGTTCCCATTTTCAGAACATACAAGGTAAAACTGAAGCTCTATTCATTGTAAATAAGGATGGATTTGAGAAAACACAACGACAGAAGTTACTTTCGGTAGGGCAATAAAAACCTCTTGACTTTTATACTATTTGGTATTAAATTTGGGTTGAGATGATTTGTTAAGGATTTTTAAGGTTTCTGAGATGTAACCATGAACGGTCAAGCCACATTCTTTGGGGGTTACCCAAGGCCAGGATAGTGTATCAAAGTGTCATAAATAGATCAGCGAGCATGTCCATTGTCATTTGTGACATGCTTTTTTTTCATCAGGGCGGTTAGCTCAGTTGGTTAGAGTATCCCGATTGCCATCGGGAGGGTCGCTGGTTCGAATGTCTTTAAGATGGGTTAAGCAATTAAGTTGAAAATCCGAAACACGATCCCGAAACTTCGGGACGAAATTCGGAACAAATATAAATGACCAAAATTCAAAGTCCAAAAAAATATGATCTAGAAGATTGGACTCTTTCGTTCGCTAAAAAGGCGAGAGCCTTCGTAACGTTTTGAATATTTGATATTTGAATTTTTGACTTTGTTTCGGATTTTCCGCCAGAGGCGCCTGACCTATTTCTTACCCCTAATGATTACCATTGAAAACCGGGAAGAGGGAGAAATATTAAGGGCGGTTAGCTCAGTTGGTTAGAGTACTTGCTTGACATGCAAGGGGTCGCTGGTTCAAATCCAGTACCGCCCACCAAATAGGGGTTTAAAGGTAATGAAGGAAAGAAGGGGAACGAAAGAAACAGTCAACATCTCTTTTCCCGATGATTCAAAAAAAGCCTATCCCCGGGGGGTTACCCCCCGTCAGATTGCTGCTGAGGTTTATTCAGATCGGGATAAGGAGTTTATCGCCGCCCTGGCTAATGGAAATCCCACCGACCTGACCGCCCCTATCGCAGAGGATGCTTCCATCCGCTTCCTGATGGTGAATGATCCAGAAGGAAAGAGAATTTTCTGGCATAGCGCCGCCCACATCATGGCCCAAGCGGTCAAGCACCTCTATCCCCAGGCCAAATTGGGCATCGGGCCGCCGACCAAGAACGGTTTCTATTACGATTTCAGGATGGACTCTGCCTTAAGCACCGAGGATCTGGCCAGGATCGAGGCCCACATGCGGGCACTGGTGGAGGCGGATTTACCTTTTGAAAGAACCAAATCCGATAAAAAGAAAGCAATCTCCCTGTTTCGGGCCCGGGGTGAGCCCTTTAAAGTGCAATTAATCCAGGGCATGGACGGGGAGGTCCATATTTACCGTCAGGGCGAATTTGCCGATCTCTGCCGGGGACCCCATGTTCCTTCCACGGGCTGGGTTAAATTTTTCAAATTACTCAGCTTGGCCGGGGCTTATTGGAAGGGCATCGAGACCAACCCGGTGATGCAGCGGATCTACGGGACCGCTTACGCCACTGGGGAAGAGTTACAAGCCCATCTGGATCGGCTTGAGGAAGCTAAGCTGCGGGATCATAGAAAACTGGGAAAGGAGCTTGACCTCTTCAGCTTTCATCCAGAGGGACCGGGGTTTCCCTTCTGGCACCCCAAAGGAATGGTTATCTACAACGAGGCCGTTCGCTATTGGCGGGATGTCCACCATCGTTCCGGTTATGGGGAAGTGCAAACCCCGATGATCCTGAACAACGATCTCTGGCGGCGGAGTGGTCATTGGGACAATTATAAGCAGAACATGTACTTCACCAGGATTGACCGACAGCCATATGCGGTAAAACCCATGAATTGTCCCGGTGGGCTTCTGATCTACAAGGACACCCCCCATTCCTACAAAGAGTTCCCGATCAGGATGGCCGAGCTGGGGTTGGTCCACAGGCACGAGAAGTCAGGGGTGCTTCATGGTCTTTTCCGGGTGCGGCAGTTCACTCAGGATGACGCCCACATCTTTTGCCTGCCGGACCAGGTTGAAGAAGAAATTATCGGGGTAATTGATCTTGTTTATGAGATCTATGGGGCCTTCGGTTTTAAGGATGTTCTGGTTGAGCTTTCCACCAAACCCCAAAAGTCTATCGGGTCCGCCGAGGATTGGAAAAGGGCGGAATCAACGCTCAAATCCGCCCTGGAAAAGAGGGAATTGGCCTTTGAGTTAAATGAGGGTGAAGGGGCTTTCTACGGTCCCAAGATTGATTTCCACATTCAGGATTTTTTAGGACGGTTCTGGCAGTGCGGTACCATCCAACTGGACTTTTCCATGCCCCAGCATTTTGAGTTAGAATACGTGGGAGCCGACGGAAAGAAGCATCAGCCGATGATGATCCACCGGGCCATTCTGGGTTCAATTGAACGGTTCATTGGAATCCTCATCGAACATTATGGGGGGGATTTACCACTCTGGCTTTCACCGGTACAAGCTCGTATTATCCCCATCACCGATAGTCAGCACTCTTATGCCCATTCCCTTAAACTCAAATTGGACGAACAGGGAATGCGGGTCGAAGTGGATGACCGGAGCGAGAAGATGGGGTATAAGATCCGGGATGCGGAGTTGGGAAAGGTGCCTTACATGCTAGTAGTGGGCAAAGATGAAGCGCAAAAAGGGACGGTATCCGTCCGAAAGCGCAAGATAGGCGATCTCGGTACGATGACCCCGGATCAGTTATTGGCTCGGCTTCATGAGGAGATCGAAAAAAGAAAAATTTAATAAAGCCACATCAGTCGGACGCCTGACCGATCGAATTGTTCAAATTTCAAAGATTGCCTAAATTTCAAAATCTCAAAGAATGCCTTATCTTTAATAATTTTGACAAATTACAAGCTTTATAGCTGATCTACTGAATATATCAATACAGGAGGAAAGTGGGCTTTAAACACAAAAAGGAAAAGGCGAAAAAGCGATTTTATCGAAATAATGAACAGATCAGGGTGCCCAACGTGCGTGTAATTGACGAAGACGGCACCCAGGTAGGCATTCTCTCCACCCTGGAGGCCCTGAGTTTGGCCCGGGAAAAGGACCTGGATCTGGTAGAGATCTCCCCCTTATCCAACCCCCCTGTTTGCAAAATTATGGATTTCGACAAGTTTCGGTACCAGCTCGTCAAGCGGGAGAAGCAGGCTAAGAAAAAGCAACACGTGGTTCACGTCAAAGAAATACGTCTAAGCCCCAACATTGAGGCCCATGATTTTGAATTTAAGGTCAAACAGGCCCGCAAGTTTATTGGAGAGGGGAACAAGGTCAAGTTAAACATGCGGTTTCGGGGTCGTCTCATTACCCATACCGAACTGGGGGTAGAGGTTCTGGACCGGTTTTCTGAGGCGGTTTCGGATATTGCCGAAGTAGACGGTAAACCTTCTATGGAGGGAAGAAGAAATATGGTGATGGTTCTGGTAAAAAAATAGGTCCTCCAGAATTTTATTAATTACAAAACTATTGTATTTTTCAATATATTTGGATGAAGCTTCGGCTCTATGTTGCGTAAAAGCGTATAACGTTTTGAGCATTTGACATTTGGATTAAGGATTTGTTTCGGATCGGTCAGGCGCCCGACTGATTTTGATATTCGGATTTCTGATTTTTAAGATATTAGATGCCAACACAGGAAAGGAGAACGTGGACTAAATGCCAAAGATGAAATCCAACCGGGGGGCGGTGAAGCGGTTTTCCCGAACAGGGTCGGGAAAAATCAAGCGGAATAAGGCCTTTGCCAGCCACATTCTGACAAAAAAAACCAGGAAGAGAAAAAGGGGGTTGCGTCAAGCCACCCTGGTGGCTCCCGCTGATAAGGCCAGGGTAAAAAGCTTGATCGGAAGTGGTCCTTAGTTTGGTGAATCTGAAGAAGTTTAAGGGAGACGAATATGCCCAGAGCAATCAGTAAAGTTGCTTCCCACCGAAGGAGGAAAAAGATAATAAAAGCCGCAAAGGGCTATCGGGGCGGGCGGAAATTATTGCGGTCTGCCAAAGAGACCCTGCACCGGGCCTGGGTCTACCAGTATCGGGATCGGCGCACCAAGCGGCGTCAACTAAGGCGTCTCTGGATTACTCGAATTAACGCCGCCGTCAGAAATCACGGCATGTCCTATTCCACCTTTGTAGCGGGACTTAAAGAAAAAAATATCGCCCTGGATCGTAAGATTTTAGCTGACCTGGCCGTCAGGGATCCAGCCGCCTTTGAAAAAGTGGTACAGTCCGTAAAGTAGGTCATGGAAAAGAAAATCCAGAACTTCAAAGATTCCTTCAATAAAGAAATTGTAGATTTTTCCTCTTGGAACACCCTTGAAGGAATACGCATTCGCTATCTTGGTCGTAAAGGTAGAATAGCGGATCTCTTTAAGCAGCTTTCCGCCTTACCGCCTGAGAAACGCCGTGCTCCGGGAAAAAGCTTAAATGAGTTAAAGGATTACATTCAGAGTCGTATCTCACAGGAATCCAACCGATTTGCGGTAAAGAAAGAAAAGAAATTGCCCCTGGATACTTCTTTATCCGGGATCCGCCAGCATACCGGCAAAATTCATCCTTTGACAAAAATTGAAGATGAGATCAAAGACATCTTTAAAAGAATGGGGTTTGCCGTGGCTACTGGGCCCGAGGTAGAAACGGAGTATTACAACTTTGATGCTCTGAATTTCCCCAAGGATCATCCGGCCCGGGACATGCAGGACACCTATTATATATCTGACGGGGTGTTGCTCAGGACTCATACTTCGCCGGTGCAAATTCGGGTAATGGAATCCCAGTCGCCCCCGGTCCGGGTCATCATACCGGGGCGGGTTTATCGGAATGAAGCGATAAGCGCTCGAAGCTATTGTCTATTTCACCAGGTTGAGGGTCTGTATGTGGATAAGGGGGTAACCTTTGGCAATCTCAAGGGGACACTGGAAGCCTTTGCCCAGGCCCTTTTTGGTGAGGGAGTCCGGTTACGCTTTCGACCCAGCTACTTTCCTTTTACAGAGCCCAGTGCGGAAGTGGATATTTCCTGCATATTATGCCAGGGCCGGGGGTGCCGGGTCTGTAAACGGACGGGTTGGCTGGAAATTTTGGGGGCCGGTATGGTGGACCCAGCCGTATTTTTGGCCGTCGGCTACGATCCCGAAGCCATCTCCGGTTTCGCTTTTGGCCTTGGGGTCGACCGGATCGCCATGCTTAAACTCGGTATTGATGACATCAGATTATTCTTTGGAAACGATCTCCGGTTTCTGGAACAGTTCTAACCATGCGCGTTTCTTTCAATTGGCTAAAACAATACGTCCGTTTTGAATTCGCACCCCAGGATTTGGCTCATCGCCTCACCATGCTCGGTCTCGAGGTGACCGGTGTTCAAGCGGTGGGGGATGATTTCGTCTTTGAAATTGACCTTACCCCCAATCGCCCCGATGCTATGAGTCACCTGGGAATCTCCCGGGAGATCGGGGCCTTGACAGGGCAGAGGGTGAAAAGGCCTGAAATAATCCCGGTGGGAATGTCAGGTGAAACAGCTCCGTTGATTACCATTCACATCGAGGACGAGGAGGATTGTCCCAGATATGCCGCTCGGCTGATCAAGGGGGTCACCATAGGCCCTTCACCCCAGTGGATGCAGGATAGGTTGCTGGCGGTGGGAATGCGTCCCATCAATAACGCGGTTGATGCCACCAATTACGTAATGCTGGAGACGGGTCAACCCCTACATCCTTTTGATTATAACAGGATTGCCGGGAGCAAGATTGTGGTCCGACGGGCCCATCCCGGGGAGGTATTTGTTACCTTGGACGGACAGGCGAGGAATCTGGACTCAGAGACCTTGCTCATCTGTGATAACCAAAAGCCCATCGCCATCGCCGGGGTAATGGGGGGATTAGATTCTGAAGTATCGGCCGAGACAAAGGATGTGCTGATCGAAAGTGCCTTTTTCAACCCTAAAAATATCCATCGGACCTCGAAAAACTTAGCATTATCCACCGAAGCGTCACAGCGGTTTGAACGGGGGACCGATCCTAATGGGGTGATCTATGCCCTAAATCGGGCTGCTGAATTGATGGAGGAGTTGGCTGGGGGGGAGGTTGTCCAGGGCACAATTGACAAATACCCCAAAAGGATTGAGCCCATCAGGGTTAATCTCAGGGCGGCCAGGGTGAACCAACTGTTAGGGTCCTATTTATCAGAAGGGGAGATCGGCGAAATCCTGCAAAATCTTGAATTTAAGATTGAAAAGAGTAACAATCTAGTAGTGGAAATCCCCACCTTCCGGCCGGACATTCTACGGGAAGTTGACCTCATTGAGGAGGTGGCCCGCATTTATGGCTACGATCGGATTGAATCCGAACGAACCTCCCAAATTGTGTTGTTTCATAAACCAGACCACCGGGAGCGGCTTTCTTGGCTAGTACGGGAGGTATTAACCGGGTTAGGACTTTTTGAAGTGGTGACCAACTCATTGACAGATGAGGAAGCCCGGGGGATGGTCTCAGACTTTAGCCCAGCGGTCACCATTAAAAATCCCCAGAGCCGTCTGATGAGCCATCTCCGCACCAGCCTCGTCCCGGGTCTGTTGCGGGTGATCGCCCGGAACCAGCATCGCCAGCAGGAGGACATCCGCATCTTTGAGTTAGGTAGGGTTTTTCATCCATCCGAAAATTCTTCCCCCCTCCCCCAGGAACCCACCCATCTATCCGGAGCGCTAACGGGTCTAAGCAGTCCCCGGAGCTGGGTCGGAAAATCGGGGATAATTAGCTTTTTTCACCTAAAAGGACTGCTGGAGGAGTTTTTTTTCAAAATTTTACTTGACAATTACCATTTTTTTTCTTATGATATAAGTGAGCTGGATGACCGGGCCTTGGGGATTAAAACCGACTCTCGGCTGCTGGGTTACTTCGGTCATGTTCAGCGGCGTGTTTTAGACCGGTTTGACATTGAAGGGGACGTTCTCCTTTTCAATCTATATTTCGACGAAATTCTGGGGTTGATAAAATGGGATCGAGTTTACAGACCCGTGCCCCAATATCCATTTGTTCCCCGGGATTTGTCCTTAGTGGTCGCAGAAAAAGTCTCCGCTGAGGATTTGACAGGGCTGATTAAAGAGAAGGGGGGAGCTTACCTTAGATCGGTTCAGATTGTGGACCTCTATCGGGGCGAACAAATTCCCCGGAACAAGAAGGGCCTTACCTTTTCGCTTAAGTTTCAATCGCAGGACGGCACCCTGGACGACCAAGTCGTCAACCAAATTATTGAGGACATCTTGACGGACTGTAGGACGAGTTTCAATGCACAATTACGTGAATAAAAATAGGGTCAAATTGGAGAAATGTCGAAAATCAAGAGAAAGGTCACAGAATGCAACTGGAAAATTTTGAACTTTTAGAGGGGCGAATAACGAAGCTTCTGGAGACTCTTCAAAATCTGCGTTCGGAGAACGAGGAGATCAAAAACCAGTGTCAGGATCTTAGGGTAAGGCTTGAAGAAAAGGAGAGACATATTCAACAATTAACCGAGGAAAATGAAAAATTGAGAGCTGGGACAGAAATTAGCAATAAGGAGCGGGAGATCAAGGAAAGGGTAGAAAGTCTGCTGTCAAAATTGGAGGAAATCTAAAAGAAAAATCTTCGAGGCTAGGGTTCCTTTTGGTGACAAAAAAACAGTTAATACCAAACCTATGGTATTGTTTCATGGATAATAAAACAACCTTAAAGGTTAACATCTTCGGAACTGAATATCCCATCAAGAGTAATACTGATACCGAATACATCAAACAAGTGGCCGATTTCGTAGACCGGAAGATGAGGGAAATAGACAAAAATATTTCCGTCAAATCCAGTCTAAAAGTGGCCATTCTGGCGGCCTTAAATATTGCTGATGAACTGTTCCAGGAGAGGAAGGAAAGAGAAAGACTTGTTGCGGATTTAGAAGATCGAGCCCGGGAGATTTCGGACTCTTTGGCTCAGGTTCTGGAAGAGTAAAAGAATCCCCGCAGCCTGGTTGTGGTAGCCCAAAAAGGAACCAACACTTCAAAAATGGGAGAATCTCTCTAGACGGTAATTGCAGGCCTCAACTCGTCCTCCGGGACGATCCTCCCCTAATATAGGGGGCAGGGGAAGCAAGAACCGATTTAGGTGGCTCCCACCGTATATACTACGGTTCTTTTTTGACCACAACCCTGCGGGGATTCATTATGAGAAGGGATGAATTATGTTACGACAGACAACTTCAGAAAGGGGGATGAAATGAGCGCTTTAATTATTATCGGTGTGGTTTTGGCCGGTGTAGCAATCTTTCTGATCGGATGGGTAGCTTCTAATAAAATTGGACAGGGCAAAATTGCCAGTGCAAAACAACTTGCTGCCAAAATTATAGAGGATACCAAAAAGGAATCCGAGACTCTAAAAAAAGAAAGGATCCTGGAGGCCCGGGACGAGGTTCATCGGATTAAACAAAAGGTAGAAGAAGAGGTAAGACAAAAGACGGAGGTCCTGAAACAGGAGGAAAAAAGGTTAAAGCAAAGGGATGAGAACATCCACCGTCGGATGGACCTTTTAGAGAAAAAAGAGAGATCCCTATTAGACAATGAAAGGGATCTTGAGCAAAGGGAGAAAATCCTGGTGGCCAAGGAGGAAAATCTGACTGATCTGCTCGAAAAAGAGAATAAGATGTTGGAGCGGATTGCTCACATAACCGCCGATGAGGCAGTCAATCAACTAAAGGTTAACCTTCTGGATCAGGCCAAAGCCGAGGTGGCCGTGGAAGTAAAAGAGATCAAGGATCGAGCCCGACAACTGGCTGATAAGGAAGCCAAGGAGATTGTGGTTTCTGCAATTCAGCGCACCGCTGCTGATCACTCCGTAGAGACGACCGTCTCTGTAGTCAACCTTCCCAATAACGAGATCAAAGGCCGCATTATTGGCAGGGAGGGACGGAACATTCGCTCGTTTGAGATGGCTACCGGTATTGAACTCATCGTTGACGATACCCCTGAGGCGGTCATCCTGTCAGGCTTTGATCCTTACCGACGGGAGATCGCTAAGGTTGCCCTGGAAAAACTGATTTTGAATGGTAGAATCCACCCCGGCCGTATTGAAGAGGTGGTGGAAAAGACCAAAAAGGAGATGGAAGAAAGCCTGGTTGACGTCGGAGAACAGGCCATGCTGGAAACCGGGGTTCACGGCCTCCACCAGGAACTGGTCAAACTACTGGGTAAGCTAAAATATCGCACCTCTTATGGTCAAAACGTGCTCCAACACTCCATTGAGGTCGCTTATTTGGCGGGGCTAATAGCGGCTGAGCTTCAATTAGACGCTAGGTTGGCCAAGCGTGCGGGTCTTCTCCACGACATCGGCAAGGCCATTGACAAATATACCGAGGGCACCCACACCCAGATCGGGGTGGATATGTCCCGTAAGTATGGGGAGAACAAAATCATCCAGAACGCCATCGCCGCCCATCACGAGGATGTGGAGCCGACCTCCCTGGTCTCCATTCTGGTTCAGGCTGCCGATGCCATCTCCGGATCCCGACCTGGGGCCAGAAGAGAAACGGTAGAGGGATATGTAAAGAGACTGGAAAAACTCGAGCAGTTGGCTGAGTCCTTCAGTGGGGTTTCCAAAACCTACGCCATCCAGGCTGGTCGTGAGATTCGGGTGATGGTGGAGAACGAAGAGGTGGATGACGCCCAGGCTGAGCAGCTGGCCCATGACATCGCCACCAAAATCAAAGAGGAAATGGAATACCCGGGTCAAATAAGGGTCACCGTAATCCGTGAGTTCCGGGCCATTGACTACGCCAAATAAAAACTTAGCCCCTTTGGAGCGCCTGGCCAATCCCAATGTCCAAAGGGGAATTTCTGTGACGTCCGGTCACTCGGGCGGGCCTGTGGTACAATCCTGAAATTGATGATTTCCCCTTTGCGTGATAATAAATTATCACGTTAGCTCTAAGAAAGTCCCGAATCTTCGGGACTGATTAAAGTATATTTCAACATACTTATTTGGTTTGGCTTAGGAATTTATTCCTATCAGTCAGGCGGGCCTGTTGCAGAACTTCAATTCAAGCTTCTATTCTCCTAGGGAGGTTTAGGAATCAAGTTTTTGAAAAAGTTGGTCATAAACCTCTAAATAGGTAACCTCAATAAAAACAATTTTCGGAGTTACCCGTTTACGGGTTTATCTCACAACCACCCGGCTAGGGAGAATCCGCAGCGTCGGACTTGAGTCTATTTTTGTAATGTCTGTCAGTTGTGCCACAGAGCCGGGCGCCCGACCGATTGCGTTTTACGCAATCTACTAATTTTGATTATAAATAATCCAGGTTAAGAAAAATGATTGCTGAAATCATTGACGGGAAAAAAATTGCTGGGGGGATAAAGAAGGAAGTGAACGCTGGGGTATCCCGCTTGAAAGAGAGGGGTATCTCGCCAAAGCTTGTGGCCATTTTAGTAGGCGAGCATCCCGCCTCAGCCACTTACGTCAGAATGAAGAAAAAGGCCTGTGCCGAGGTGGGAATTCAATCGGAAGTCATCCAATTGCCTGTGGAGACGCCCCAAAATGAATTGAAGAATACTATTCAAAGATTGAACGCGGATAAGACTGTCCACGGCATCTTGGTTCAATTACCTTTGCCGTCGCCCATAAATACAGGGGAAATACTTCAGTTTGTTTCCCCGGAAAAGGACGTTGACGGCTTTCATCCCCTTAATGTGGGTAAAATGATACTGGATGGGGATGGATTTCTACCCTGTACAGCAGCAGGCATCCGGGAACTTCTACTGCGCAGCGGCCATGCCCCTGATGGAAAACATGTCGTCGTCCTGGGACGCAGCCAGATCGTAGGCCGCCCTTTAGCCCATCTGCTGTCCCAGAAGAAAAAGGGGGCTAACGCCACCGTTACCCTGTGTCATTCCCAGACCCATTCCATTTCTTTCTTTACTCGGCAAGCGGATATTTTGGTCGCCGCGATGGGAAAACCGGAGTTTATCACCGGGGAAATGGTTAAAAAAGGGGCGGTAGTCATTGATGTCGGGGTTAATCGGGTGGCTGATTCCAGCCGGGAGAAGGGTTATCGCTTAGTTGGGGATGTTCACTTTCCCTCGGTGACAAAGGTAGCCGGGTCTATCACCCCTGTCCCCGGCGGCGTGGGACCCATGACGATCGTCATGCTGCTGAAGAATACCCTCAGGGCGGCAGAATTATCTGCTGCTGTTTAACCTTTAATAACGTTAGCTTCGGGGCTGTGAAATCATGTCCGATGCAGCTAAATCCATAGCTTTTCTTCTCGCATCTGGATTTACCCTCTGGCTCTTTCTCGGCCTTCTTCCCCAGATCCTTCTGGTTTTAAGAAAGCAAAGGGAGGAGAAGGAGGAAAGGGAACGACAATTCTGGCGTCGTTACCGGGAAAAAGAGATCATCAAGAAGGTCCTACAAGAAGAGAAGATAAGGGAGGAAAAGACTCTCAGGCGGCCTGGCCCGCCCCCCGAAACCCCAACACCCCTAAAAATCATACCATCAATACCTGAAAAGAAGGTTGAAGAGCCTGCTGGGGACCAGATCAGACAAAAAATCCCAGGACGCCGTCGTATTCTGGTAGTGGACGATGAGAGTGAGATGCTTGAGCTCATGAAAGACATGCTTGAAATAGAGGACTTTGACATTCAAACGGCCGCCAATGGGCAAGAAGCCCTGGATGTCTTTGGCCAATTTGAGCCGGAGCTTGTTGTGACGGACATCCGCATGGTGGGGCTTGACGGGTTTGACTTTGTGGCCCAGGCCCGAAGGATGAAACCGGATATTATGGTCATCTACGTAAGCGCCTGGTTCACGGACATTGAGATCTGCAAAAAA
>JADHWK010000049.1 GCA_016783505.1 Candidatus Zhuqueibacterota bacterium
TAGGGGTGATAATCTGACCCCTGATAAAGGGTTCCTCTATCCGAAAGTGATGACCGGGGTTGGGAAAGGCGGCCGGGCTGTCCACCGAAAGGGTTTTTCCGTCGGTTGTGGTGGCCCGATAGGCCACGGTGGGTACGGTGTTAATGATGGAAAGTCCGTATTCCCTCTCTAGCCGCTCCTGGACGATCTCCATGTGAAGGAGGCCCAGAAACCCACACCGATAGCCGAAACCCAGGGCCACCGAGGTCTCGGGGACAAAGGTAAAAGAGCTATCGTTTAACCTTAAACGTTCCAGGGAATCCCGAAGTTCCGGATAATCATCGGAGTTGACGGGATAAAGCCCACTGAAGACCATGGGTTTGACCTCCCGGTAGCCGGGGAGGGGTTGGGCGGCCCGATTCCGGAACATGGTGATGGTATCCCCCACCTTCATATCCCGAACGTCCTTGGCCCCACAGATTAAGTAACCCACCCCACCGGCCTGCAGCCGGTCCTGTTTGATTCTCTTTAACTTCAATATACCAACTTCATGCGCTTCAAAGATCTTTCCTGATGACATAAAACAGATTTTATCGCCGATTTTCAGCTCACCATCAAAGAGCCGGATGAAGGCTACCGCTCCCCGGTAGCTATCGTAGGTTGAGTCAAATATCAGAGCCCGCAAAGGTGCCCTGGAGTCACCCGAGGACGGAGGAATTTTTTGCACCACCGCCTCTAAGACCTTCTCCACTCCGGTTCCCAGCTTGGCACTAACCAGCAGAACCTCGTCACGGGAACAGCCGGTAAGCTCGGTCACCTGGGCCAGGGTCGCCTCAATCTGGGCCCCCGGCAGGTCAATCTTATTGATCACCGGGATAATTTTCAGGTCGCTCTCCAGGGCCAGGTAGAAATTGCTGATGGTCTGGGCCTCCACCCCCTGGGCGGCGTCCACAACTAAAAGCGCCCCTTCGCAGGCGGCCAGACTGCGGGAGACCTCGTAGGAGAAATCCACATGCCCGGGGGTATCAATAAGATTCAGCACATAATCCTTCCCATCCCGGGCTCTGTAATTCATGGCAATTGCGTGGGCCTTGATAGTGATCCCCCGCTCCTGCTCCAGATCCATATCGTCCAGGATCTGTTTTTTCATTTCCTCGGGGGGAACGGTCCCCGTTAGCTCCAGCAGCCGATCTGCCAGGGTGGACTTGCCGTGATCAATGTGGGCGATGATGCAGAAGTTGCGGATGTATTCCGTCATAGGGTTTACTAAAAATCTGAATACCCCCCATTTTCCAAGTTCATCCGTTGGAGTTAATCCGTACGGATTTCACCTGCCCGACAGCATGCGGGTAAAAGGCTGACGCTCCGATGGAGTCCGATACTTTGGACTCATACGGAGTTGTCGGACCTTAACTCCTTAAAATTCAACAGTTGCTTTAATCCCGAATATTCGGGATTGAAGCATTACAAAAACTTTTGGGTTACACATAGTAGACATCCTTAGTTTTCTGCCCCCCTTTTTTAAGCTGAAGGTAAATGATTCTTTTCCCAAGATCGTTTCCCCCTGGCCGGGCAGGCAAGACCCTTCGGGCCGACAAGGTTCAACCTTGAAAGAACATACGGGAAAAATATACGGAAAAAATGGCAAATAAGCAACAGAAAAGGACGGGCTGAAAATCAAATAACGACGTCGTTTTTGCTGATTTTTTTATAGATTTTTTTGTTTTTTCCTTTATTTTCTTGACTTCTTCCCTAAAATTTTGTATAATATTATTAACAAAAATAATAACCTGAAACAATATCTTCCTGAGTGCTATACTGCCACCTACAGTATAATCATTTCTTGGGCTTATTATTGTCAATCATCTACTATGAGGTAATAAAATGACAAATAAACATTTAATATTAGTTTCAATGTCTTTGGTTTTTCTAAATTCTTTCTTATTTGCTGAAGAATTATTATTTTGGGATGATTTTGAACAAGATATTCCCGGACAACCACCTACAAATTGGTCTCCATATGGTTTCCCTCCAGACACTATTGGTTATATTGAAATTATAGAAGAGTCAGAATCGAATAATGTTTTAAAAATTCATCCTAACTCAATGGCTATGATTCAAAATTACGATTGCCAGTTTCAGTATACAATTCAAGTCAAATGGAAAGCGCCACTTGATACTATTGGCTATATGGCTGGAATAAGAATTCCACATGGAATAACATTTTACTATGGATTTTGGGTTGGTCCGGGACTTTATATTAGCGACCCTATACCTACTTGCCTTTTTGTTGAACATTACAGTTATGATATTCAACCAGGTGAATGGTATTATATGAAATTAAATCTTCAAGAAGGCATTTCTTCTTTCAAAATGTGGCATTGCGATGAAGATGAACCCGATTTTATGGTAAGTTGGGTATATGGGGATATTACTTATGGTTTTTCACTTTTTTCTCTTGAAAGAGATGATCTATTTGATGATGTAACCATTTATGGAGAAATCTACGATGAATTTAACTTTATTGTCTCAGAAGAACATCTTTTTCCAGGATTAAGAGACAACATAGGTTTAGGTAATGATGGTGAATATATATGGTTTGGTGGAAAAAGGATGTATGGTACAAGTCCTATATTATACAAATATGATCCAGAAACGGAAGAAATTATAGATTCACTTGAGGTAATTGATGATTTTTATGTCAGAGGATTCACTTATACTGAAGATCATCTTTGGGTTTTAGGCTTTCAAGATTCTATATTGTGTATTCTGCAAATTTCTCCTTTATCAGGAGAAATAATGGATACTTTGATATGTTCTAATTATCCTTTTTACCAACATGGAGTCGATGGGCCTACCTATGATGGTGAATATTTCTATTATGAATACTTTGATGCGATATATAAATTTGATCCACAAACAAATACGCTTGTGGACTCTTTTCAAATACCTGGAATAAGAATTAAATATTTTATCTACCATGAAGGGAATTTCTATATTCAATCTTTTTTTAATGATTTACTTTTTGTCCTTGACGCTGATGATGGGGAAATTACTGGAATAGGTCACTGTGATTATCCAAAAGGATATTGGCCTGTGGGAATAACTGTTTTAAATGACTATTACTGGATAGCTTCGGCTAATGTTTGGCCAGCAGACTTGGAAGGAGAACTAACCTTTTATATAACTGAATTAGTTACAAATAGTATTCCGGTACAAATTTATACCCTATTTCCAAAACAAATTGATATTGATAATTATCCCAATCCATTCAATCCAACGACGACTTTTAGATATGGTCTGCCAAAACCCTCGGATGTTACGTTAACGGTCTATAACCTTCTGGGTCAAAAGGTAGCTACCCTAGTGGAAAAATACCAAAATGCTGGATACTATGTGGTTCAATGGGATGCTACTGATTTAGCTTCTGGCATCTATTTCTACCAGATCACCGCCGGCAACCTTACCCAAACCAGGAAAATGCTGTTGCTCAAATAGCCATTTCCCCATACTAAAAAACCAGCACCGAAATGATGCTGGTTCTTTTATTTTCGTCGTCCTGTTGTTTCAAGGTTGTACCTTGAAACATCAAAACCTACCTTAATCAACCATCTTCGGTACCCCCGCCGATCCATCCTCCAGAATGTAAGTTTTGTAATGCCTGGGTAAAAAATCGCCAGCAACCGCCATTGCTTCTTCAAAGGTGTTTGCCGGGATCAACCCCATTTTTTTCACTGTTACAAAGTCCAGTTCGCTAACTAAAATAATTTTCACCTTCTGCAGCTTATTTCGAAGGGAAAGGGCAGTATGCCCGTTTATTGAATAATGCTTTACTAGATTACACTTCATCGTTTCTAAGTCCGGGTATTCAAACCATTCCATAAACGTTGGCGAACCAATACCCTCGGCACACTCCGCCAGGGCAATAATAAGCCCCCCCTCCCTGACGGCGTAAAAGGCATGCTGAATAGCTTTGTGCGACTGAATAAAGGTAGAATCTTTGGGGTAGCCCCCCGCACTGACCACCACCAGATCGGCTTTCTCCCGAATAGGAATAGTATACATCTTTTTGGCAATCTCACACCCCTTCAGGTGGGCCAGGACCACATCCCCGGCCACGGCGGCGGCGATACGCCCCCGGTCATTCAGAATAGTATTTAACAGAAATGCGGGTTTAAAAAAACGCAGGCTGTCCACGATGTCCTCATAGACCGGGTTGCCATCCAGGATCCCATCCCCACACTGAGGACGGAAGTTACCGCTTTCATCCAAGGTTAACAGGTGATTCTTCTCAATGGACTGCCACCCGGCCACCCCGGGCATCATTAGTTTTGGCCCGCCCCCAAAACCGGCAAAATAGTGGTAGAGGATCCCCCCCAGGGCCAGGATCTTGTCAACTTCAGCGATCCTCTTGTTGATCCAAACAGGAGTTCCCCGTTTCGTCATCCCAACCCATTCGAGCTCCTTCTCGTCTTTCCCATCGTGGGGACAAATCGGATAGCGGTTACCGATGGACTTCCCTACCATCCCCAGGATCTCATCCTGAGTGGTGGGACGATGAGTCCCCGAAGCGATGATGATTAGTAAATCTGTTATTCCCTGGCTTTTTAATTTTTCCAGAACTATTGGAAGGACTATGTCCCCTCCCCATTTTCGGGTATGATCGGGCACGATGACCCCCACTTTTTCGCCGGGCTGGACGAACCGCTCCAGGGGTGAGGAACCAATGGGGTTTTCCATCGCTTGACGGACTACTCTTTCTTCGGGTCCAGCGGCCGCAAATCCGGGAAGACTCAACCATTGTGACGACCTAACCACCCCTGCTGTCAGCCCAACCACTCCCCGTCCATATTTTAACGTAGTACCCATAAACCTTTACTCAACATATTTCCGCCAAATCTGAAAAAAAACGTCATTCTGAATGAAGTCCCGAATTCTCGGGACGGAATGAAGAATCTCATATGATAGAGAATAAAACAAGATTCTTCCCCCGGATATTCGGGATCGGAGTTACATGATCGGCATAAAGTTACATTATGTCCGGCGAAAGCGAATGCGCTAGAAGATCATGAAATCAAGCTTGTCCCGTCCCGAAGGGATCTCTTTATGCAGAGGAACCCACATGGGAAAAACTGACTTAGGCATTTCTTTTTTGTGAAAAGATAACACATAATTGTCAGATTGTCAATTATTTTTTAATTTTAACTTGATTATTTTTGTTTTTATGTATATATTTTACATCAACATTGAATTATTACCCTATTTATCCATGAAAAGAATCATTTTAATTCTCATTACCTTGGCATTATGCACCCTATCCTGGGGTCAGTCGGCCAATGTCCCCTTACAGCACTGGGTGTATCCCTACCTCGACCGCATGAAAACCAGGGGGATTGGGTGGAAAAATATTACAAATACCAGGCCCTATTCAAGGTTGGATGTGGCGGAAATCCTTCAAGAAATCCATAGGCAACGAGAAGGGTTGACCGGGGTGGAAAGCGGCCAGTTGGATGATTTGATAGAGGAATTTTACCTGGAGTGGGCACAGATCAGCCCGCTCCCTGGGGATTACACCCCTCAGTGGCATCTGTTGCGGGCTACGAATAAAGAATATACTTTTCAACTGGACCCAGTGTGGGGGGCGAAATATTTTTACTTCAAGCAGCCAGGCAAAGCAAACAGCATTAATTATTATCGTTGGACCAACGGATTTAAATTCTACGGGTCCCTGAAAAAATCCCTGGGGTACTACCTCGAAGCCCGCAACTCATTGGTGCACGGAGACTACGAATATTGGGTGAACGATTCTTTAGAGAGAAAAGACTGGGGGGTTGGATGGACCAACGAATCGGATATTAAGCGAGAGATCTACCACGACGAGGTGGAATCCTACCTCACCTTTAAGCTCCCCTGGTTCCGGGTCGAGTTCGGAAAGGACAAGATCTCCTGGGGACCGGGATATTACGGCAACCTGCTCTTTTCCCAAAATCCCACCTCTTTTGTCCTATTGAAACTGGAGGCCAGATTCGGCCGTCTAACTTACTGCGGCGTAAACGGGGCTCTGAGAACAGATCTGGTTGACTCCAGCCGGGTCTACTTCTATGCCCGGTCAACCCCAAAATATCACCATCGGAAGAAGAACATCGCCGCCCATCGGTTTGAATTTTTACTCTCCCAGTGGCTCCGGATAGGATTCAGCGAAATCCTGATCTACGTGGATCGGGGGATCGAGCCCGGATACACCATCCCCCTCATGATCCTATGGTCCCAGGAACATTATCTAGGGGACTTTGATAACTCGGTTATCGCCTTTGACTACGACCTAAGCCTGCTAAAATCCACGAATATTTATGGGTGTCTTCTCATTGATGACATGACCTTAGGAAAACTGGGCACTGGATGGTTTGGCAACAAATTCGGATATCTGAATGGCCTTTTATGGGTGGATCCGTTGGGAATCCAGAATACGGATTTACGAATGGAATACACCCGATTAAAACCTTACGTCTACACCCATGTTTCGGGGGCGGGCAATTATGCCCATTACAACCGGAATCTGGGCCACTGGCTGCCGCCCAATTCGGACAATCTCTATACCGAATTTAATCTTTGGCCCCATCATCATCTCCGGCTACGGGCTTCCATTGATCTGGAGCGTCATGGTCAGAATTACTACTCACAGGGGGACACCGTTAATGTGGGGGGAGATGTAGACTTCCCCCATCGGCCTGAAGATTCTAAAACGGTCTATTTTCTGGACGGCGTAGTGGAAAGAAGGCAGAAATTTGGCCTTTCTCTGATGTATCGGCTGGATTACGGAATTCTACAGGATTTTTTCATTAACGTCAGCTACAAATACCTAATATTCGAGAATCAAATTGTTGACCAATCGAATAACACCACCGAAAGCAAATATCACCAATTTACCCTCTCACTGGACTACAAATTTTGATCGAAAACTATCACAATATACTCAGACAATCTGTCGTCAAGATTTTAATCAGCTAAATTATTATCTCTAATCTTGTATATTTTCTGACACCCCATGCTTATACTACTCATTGGATTTTCACTGACTTATTATACTTTGATCATTTTACTCTATGTGGGATTGACTCGTTTGAAAAACCCCCAGGTACAGCATATCACCTTTGTTTCCATCGTCATTGCCGCCAAGGATGAGGGAAGAATCGTCCAACATTGTCTGAATTCCATTTCAAGGTTAGATTACCCTGGGGATAGATATGAGGTCATCCTCGTTGATGACCATTCTTCCGACAACACCGCAGACATCATGGCTCAATATGCAAAGGATCATGCCGGCTGGAAAATTCTTTCCCCCAAAAAAGGTGATACGTTTCCCCCAGGTAAAAAACCCGCTTTGGAAAAGGGCATTGCCGCCAGTCAAGGGGAGCTAATCTTCACCACCGACGCCGATTGCGTGGTTCCTCCCCGATGGCTGAAGGGTATGGTCAACTATTTTAACGATGAAGTGGGCATGGTTCTGGGTTTTTCTACCATGGTGGAAGGGAACGGTTTTCGCCAGCGGTTTTTTGAATTCGAGGACCTGGTATCCGCCATCACCGCGGCCGGGGGGACGGGTCTGGGCTACCCTCCCTTCTGTGTTGGCCGAAATCTGGCCTATCGCCGGGAAGCCTTTTACCAGGTGGGCGGATTTTCAAAAATAACCCACGTCGCCTCCGGGGATGACCTGTTGCTGATGCAGTTGATACGGGACAAGACCCATTGGAAAATCGCTTATTGCCATAATCCAGAGACCTTTGTACGCACTTTTAAGCGGGACGGATTAGCTACCCTGATCCATCAAAAGCGGCGGCGCTATGGAAAACCGCTTCACTACACCATACCTACGTTCTTACTAGCGTCGTTTATTCTCATCTATCACCTGGATTTAATTACTATTCCCTTTTTGTTCCCCGGGTTAATTCTACCGTGGATTTCGGCAATAATAATAAAATGGGCGCTGGAATTTTCCCTTTTCCGAAGGGGGGCACTGGCCTTCAAACAACCCCATCTGACCGCTTATTTTCCCCTGATGATGGTTTTATACCCTTTCTACGTCATCCTCTTCAGCCTCTGGGGAAGCCTGGCGAAATACCGATGGAAATAAGATGAGTCAACAACAGTTGCTTCATGGTTGCACCTTGAAGCATTACTGGCACTTTTCAGTCAGGCGGGCCTGTAGCAGAACTATCGCAATTGATAATTTAGGGGTTATGGTTAGAACCGCTCTAAAGAGCGGTTCTGGTTAACTGGTTATTAAAGAAAGCTTTAACCAGAACCTTATCCCGATGCTTCGGGATAGGTTCCGCCACTTGCTGGGTAGGCGAGATCTTCAAACGGAAAATCAAAAAATTTTTAGTTGTGCCACAGGCCCAGGCGCCTGACTGAAAGGTTATACCATAACTCATGTTAAACCTGAAGGTAAAATAATTCTTTTCCCAAGATCGTTTCCCCCTGGGAGCGTAGCCTCTTACGGACCGGGCAGGCAAGACCCTTCGGGCCGACAAGGTTCAACCTTGAAAGAAAAATGGAGGGAAGGTTTGAAGGTTGGGTTTCCACTTATCCATTATGCCCTTGTCAACTTTGGGAACCCCGGGGTATCAATAGCTAACCCAAGCCCCAATAACTCAATAACTTAATAACTTAATGACTCAATAATTTTAATGGCTATGTTCAGGGAAGAATTTCTATTTATCAAAAAGGCCTTTAAGCCAAAAAAGTTTTGGAATGTTACTAAACTGGCAGCGGGGTATCTCGTTTCCAGGGTTTTTCATCGCCCCTTTGTTTGGGGGTATCCCCCCGCTGTGATGATTGAACCCACTAATCTGTGCAACTTAAGATGCCCCCTATGTCCCTCGGGAAACGGAACGTTGAAGCGGGAAAAAGGATATTTAGCTTTTGACCTATACCGACAGATCATTGATGAGATTAAGGATTATGCCTATATGGTCATCCTCTGGAATCAGGGAGAATCCTTCCTGCATAAGGATTTCCTGAAGATGGCCCATTATGCCTCCGATGTCGGACTTTATACCTATGTCAGCACCAACGGTCATTTTCTTACACCCCCGGAGCCCATCGTACGATCCGGAATAGACACCCTGTTGATTTCCGTAGATGGCGCCACCCAAAAGACCTATCAGAAATATCGTATTGGGGGAGATCTGGATAAAGTCTTTTCAGATCTGGACAGCCTCGTCGAAATCAAGAGAAAGATAGGCAGTCGCACCCCCTATACGATTTTGCAATTTATTATCATGAAACACAACCAACATGAAATCCAGGATATAAAAATATTAGCAAAAGAATTGAGGGTTGATAAACTCATATTAAAATCCGCCCAGATTTACTGTCAGGAAGACATTGGCGCCTTTCTCCCCCGTAATTCTAAATTCAGGCGTTACCGGGTGGAGGGAACAAACTTTCAGTTAAAGGCAAAACTAAAGAAGACCTGTTGGACCCTGTGGCAGCAGCCAGTGATCAACTGCGATGGGGTGGTGACCCCCTGCTGTTTTGACAAGGATGCCTTCTATCCCATGGGTAGGATGACCAAGGGAAATACCTTAGGGACCATCTGGAAGGATAAGCCCTTCCAAAATTTCAGAGCCGCCATCCTGACCAAAGGCCGCATCCTCCCAATTTGCAAGAACTGCGGCGAGGGTCTGAAGCTTCAGATTAAACAGATCGAACTGGTTTAATGAGCCGAAAAAAAATCTTCACGATCATCAAACTGATCATTACCGTCCTCGCCCTTATCATCATTATCCGGGTCGTAAAGGTAGATATAATTCTCTCCGCTATCGGGAACGCCCATTTTGGGTATTTTCTGGCGGCGGCCGGGCTTTTGCCCCTCAACGTTGCCTTGCAGTATTTTAGATGGAGATTTCTATTAAGGCTAATCGCCCCCACGATTAAGAACCACGAAGTCTTTGGCTCCTTAATGGTCGGATATACCTTTGGGATAATGACCCCGGGTCGGTTGGGGGAATACGGCCGGGTGTTTTATCTCCGCAACTGCAGTCGTCTCCAGGCATTCGGCCTCTCGGTTCTCGACAAGATTTACTCCATGATCGTCACCCTATGCATCGGAATGATCGGGCTTTTTCTCATACCTAATTTCATTTTAGACAAAAATCTTTATGTGGTAGTTTCTGTCCTGCTTTTTATCTTAACTGTTATTTTTATTCTCCTTTTCTTTGCCTTAAACCCCAACATCCCCCGGAGCTTATTGTATAGTATCAATATTATTCTTCCCCGCCGGGAGAAAATCAAGAAACTAATTGGCAGTCTGGATCATTTTCATTACCGGCAAGCCAGGATCTTACTCTCTTTCTGTTTGGCTTTTTACGTCACCTTTACCCTCCAGTTCTTTCTGCTGACCCGGGCCTTCGAAAATGTGGGCCTTTTCCCGGGTTTTATCTCCATCGCTTCTACCATGGTGATTTTAATATTGCCCATTTCCTTAGCCAATCTGGGTATCCGGGAATTAGCAGCCGTTTTTTTCTTTCACCAATTTGGGATTCAAAGCTATACGGCCTTCAACGCCGCCTTTATTTTATTCGTGATCAACATCCTCATCCCCAGCATCATCGGAATACTGTTGATTCCCAAAATACCCGTTAATAAAGAATAATCGTCCTGTTTGGCTACTATATCTTATTTTTCTTGAACTTATGGATACAATTAAAACTCCATTTTTTGATCAGTATGGGGATGAAATAATATTTCAAGACAATTTCGATCTCATCAGGAAACTCTCCCATATTGATTGCTCTGTTCCCAAAAGGACTCATGGGCGTAGGTCATGGCACCGGGAAAGGTACTGTCTTAAATTTTATCTTATGCGACTTTTTCAGAATAACCTTTTGAATTTTCCATTTCCATTGAAAATTAGAAAGCACGAAGCCCCTGATTTCCTTATTTTAAGTAGCGATGGAAAAATGATGGGGTTGGAAGTGACAGAAGCATCAACGGAGGATCATCAGCGTGTAATGACAGAATTAGAAAAGAGCCCACAAGGGACAATGTTGATGACCCTTGATTTATTCAACCTTGAAAAGTCTCCATTACCCAAAGGGGAATATAAAAAGGCATTATGGAAGCCTGGCGAAAAGTCGATTGGAAAAGTATGGGGAAATTCAGAGGTAAAAAGAGTATGGATCGATATTATTTTAAGCACAATTATCGAAAAAACTAAAAGCTTAAATAAACTAAACTTTAAAACTGCCGACAGATACGAGCTTTTAGTTTATGACAATAGCCATGTTGCAGAAATGCTCAATAGTAGATACGCATTACCTTTGCTTAGAAAAGCTATTGGTGAAAAGCTTAATCTGGCATCTTATGATAGAAATTTTCACTCCATATCAGTGATTCATATTGAAGGGTTATTATACGACGTCGCAAATAAAGGGCTTGTTTTGAAAGCAGAGACAGACAATACTGCATAGGTCACAGGCTAAAAAATAAATATCTAAATGCTACGCACTTTTATTTGTCCGGGAACGTTATCAGTCTATTTCATTGGTCAGGCGACCGACTGATTTTAGCGTATGAGGATGTAAACAGATTAGAGGCAATAATGATCCTATCTGATTTCTTATCCTTGATACTACTGGCCTGTTTCACCGTTTACGGGGTGTTTTTATTGTTGTTTCTTATTGGATTGGGAAGGCTGACTTCCCCCAAGGAGAATGTAACTATCCCTCCCTTCATCTCGGTCGTCATCGCCGCCAGGAATGAAGAGGATAACATCGCCACTACCCTCAAATCCCTGACCCGTCAGGATTATCCCCGGGACAGAATGGAATGGATCGTGGTGGACGACCGCTCCACCGACCAAACGGCCGCCATCGTCGAGGGGTTTCAGCCCACCATGCCCTGGCTGAAACTTCTCCGGGTGACCCAATGCCCCCCCCAGGTTTCCCCCAAAAAGCACGCCCTGGAGCATGGTATCCAGAATGCAAAAGGGGAAATCATTGTGGCCACCGACGCCAACTGTCAATTTGACCCCGGGTGGCTCTCCCATCTTTTGGCCTATTTTCAATCCGACGTGGGTGCCGTGACTGGATTGACCGAGTTTTACTGGGAAGGAAATAGGGTACCTCTATGGCAAAAAATACAGGCTCTCGACTTCTTATCCTACTCCTTCTGCGGCGCCGGGGCTGTTGGCTTGGGGATGGCCTTCAACGCCAACGGCCATAACCTGGCATACCGCAGAAAAGTGTTTGAAGAAGTGGACGGATACCAGGGCCTTCACCGAAATGTCTCCGGGGATGATATCCTGCTTATACAGAAAATTGATCGCCAGACCGGGTGGAAAATAGTCTATGCCGTTGATCCGGAAACAGTGGTAAAAACAAAACCCGTGTCCAATCTAAAGGAGCTCTTTCAGCAGCGCTTCCGATGGGGATCCAACGGCCCCTACTACCGACCCTTAGTGCGTTTTTTCCTTACCTTCACCTTTCTTTTCTACTGCATGTTATTCCTTAGTCCCTTATTCATTTTGTTAGGGTGGTTGAATTGGAAAATTTTCATAATAGGCCTGTTGGGCAAAATCATATTTGATTATCTGGTGGTCTCAACAGGCTTGAAGAGGTTTCAAATATCCGGAATGAAGAAATACTTCTGGCCCACCCAATTAGTCCAGACACCCATGATCCTGCTGTTCGGAATCGGTGGATTTTTCTTCAAATTTACCTGGAAGGGACAGCGCCTTGCTGCTACTCGTGACGTTCCAACTAAGTAATGCTAAAAATCAATTAAAGCAATAAAAACCTGAACTCAACGGCGAGTTGAAATTCTTAAGAAACCCCCGATTTTAATCGTGGGAACCAAATACAAAAATACAAAAGAATAGATGCAACCGATCAGTCTGGCGCCTGACAGATTCATCGGTTTTCGGTCAGGCGCCCGGGCCTGTGGCACAACTCTGAAACCGCTGGTTTCCTCTTTGCGTGACAATAAATTATCACGCTATCTCAACGAAAGTCCCGAAACTTCGGGACTAATAACAGTTATGTTTCAACATACTTTCTTAGAGTTAGCATAGGGATTTATTCCTATGCGATAGTTCTGCAACAGGCCCGCCCGACTGATTCGTGGGTTGCTAAAAAAGTTTACCTGGACGTTGAATGATACTGTTATCATTTATAGTATTACTTTATATAATCTGCTCATTTGTTGTTTATTTTGGGAATAAACGCTCAATAAACCCTGAAAATTCTTGGCGGCCTAGTGTTTCGATTATTATCTGCGCCCGGGATGAGGAAGCCGTTATCGGGGATTGTTTAGAAGCTTTGGCCGGTCAGGATTACCCTATTGGAGAGCTCGAAATCATCATCGTTGATGATGGTTCTCGGGACCACACCCCGGAAATCGCCCGATCCCATCAGAAAAAATCCCATAACATCAAGGTCGTTTCCACAAAAGGCTTCCGAAGTAAACTCAAAGGAAAGTTCCGGGCATTGGAATTGGGATTGGCCCAGTGTTCCGGTAAGATTATCCTTCAAACCGACGCCGATTGCAGGCCCGGTCCATCTTGGGTGCAAGGGATGGTGGGCCATTTCACGGAAGAGATAGGTATGGTCGGAGGCTTCATCGTATTAGAAGATCCACGAATTCCTTCCCTGTGGACAAAAGTCCAAGCACTGGACTGGATCTACCTGCTTTCGGTCGGGGCCGGGACGGCAGGATGGGGTCACCCCTTGAGTCTGATTGCTAAAAATATGGCCTTCCGTCGGGAAGTTTATGAAACCATAGGGGGCTATGGAAACATCGGTATCAATCTTACAGAGGACATCGCCCTGGTAAAGGCCATCTCCTCTCTAACTTCATGGAAAATAGGATTTTCCCATCACCCGGATACGGCGATCCTTTCCCAGCCCCCCTCAAGCCTGAGAGAATATTTTCAACAGCGGAAACGCTGGACGGTTGGTGGACGATGGGTAGACATCAAAGGCATCCTAATAATGCTTATTGCCTTTCTATCCCACATTCTTGTTCCCATATCCTTTTTCTTCAATTTCCTCCTGGGGTTCATTCTTCTGGCCATTCTTCTTTTCGCTGACTCCCTGATCCTATGGCCCAACTTAAGGAAAATCAATCGCACCGATCTCTTCCGCTTCTTTCCATTTTTTGAAATCTATTATTTTTTTTATACAATCTTTTTCGGTTTTGTCTTCCTCCTCTCCCGTAAAATCTTCTGGAAGGGTCGGGAATACCCTGTGTCGAAGTGATTTAGAAACCAACTTTTTCAAAAAAAGTTGGTTTCTTGTCCACACTCTGGAGGACTGGATCATTTGATCATTTGATAATTGTTTTATCCATCTATCCATCCATTCATCATCTAATGTTCTTAGGATATTATTACCACAATCTTTTTATTAATTTCCGGGACGTTAAATCGTCATGACCAATGAGCTCCCCCATATCCTTCCCTTGTTCGCCCTCTACGCCGAAATTCACTATCTTTTTAGATTTTACCCTTTTTCCCTTTATTTTAAAAAGCAGCCGGAGGTCCTGGCCGATGCCCCCCACCGGATCGAACCCGGAACTCCTATTCCTATCCTCTGCCTCATAAAGGACTCCCATCGCTATCCCATTCACATCAAATCCATTACCATTAAAATAATCTATCCTGACGGGGGAACCGAAGAAAACCGTATTTATCTTAAGTTGGACATTTATCAACCCTACTGGTGGAAAATTTTGTTCCACCAACCCCCCGCAGGTTTTTATGGAAAATTAAAAATTGATGTCACCTTTGAAATAAAAATAAAGGGTAAGACTCACATCTTTAAAAACGACAACTACCGGGGAACATCCCACCTCCCTTTAGAGGTGTTTGTCGCCCCGGATCCCCTTCCCAGAGAACCGGGTTGGGTCTACGGAGACTTGCATTACCATTCGAATTATACCGAAGACCACGTGGAGTTTGGGGCTCCCATCGGGGCCACGAAAATTCTGGCCGGGGCCATGGGGTTGAATTTCTTCGCCGTCACCGATCATTCTTACGACCTGGATGATCGGGTGGACAATTACCTGAAAAACGACCCCACCCTTCCGAAATGGAGGAAGCTGTCAGAAGAGATCCACCGGGAGAACCAAAACGGAGGAGAGAGGAATAAGGTTATCGTTATCCAGGGTGAGGAGGCCACCGTCGGTGATAAGGGAAACAGAAATCTCCATCTATTAGTGCTCAATAACAAAAAATATATTCCCGGTTCCGGGGACAGCGCCGAGAAATGGTTTCTGACCAGACCCACGCTATCGTTACAACAGGCATTAGATGGGCTTGAAGATGGGGCGTTAGCCTTCGCTGCCCATCCCGAGATCGAGCCCCCCTTTCTGCAGAAATTACTGGTGCGCCGGGTCAAATGGACGGCCCAAAACTATGCCCATCCAAACCTGACCGGACTTCAGGTCTTAAGTGGAAGGATGGATAAAGCCTTCTGGCGGGGGATAAAACGGTGGGTCCGTTTACTTTTGCGGGGAGAAAAATGTTATATCGTCGCCGGCAACGATGCCCACGGCAACTTCAACCGCTTCCGGCAGATCAAACTGCCCATGGTAAAGATGTGGGAACATCAGGATTTTCTGTTCGGCAAGATGCGCACCGGTGTTTTTATGGGAGAGAATCTAAATCACGAAAATCTGATGTCTGCCATAAAAAAAGGCCGGCTGATTATTACCAGCGGCCCGTTTTTGAATCTAACCGTTCGCAACCAAAGGGGCATGCAGGCCCCTATTGGGAACACCATCCCCGGGAAAGAGTTTTCCGTTCAGCTATCAGCCCGCTCGACAGAAGAATTCGGCCGCATTGTAGAAGTAAAGGTCCTGTTGGGCGATCTTAAGACAAAAAGGGAATCCATCCTTAAAATCCTTACCGGTCCTCCGGACTATAGAGCCGAATGGAATTTTCCCTTGAGAAGTCAATCCCCTGCTTATATCAGGGCGGAACTCAGAACAGAATGTGACGG
>JADHWK010000050.1 GCA_016783505.1 Candidatus Zhuqueibacterota bacterium
TTCACAACTTAAAGGTTCAGTGAACGTAAGGATGAACGCAACCGACAGACGGGAGACGAAACGAGCAGTCCAACCGATAGATCCCGTCCCGAAGTTTCGGGATCGGGACAACCCGTTAATTTCTTGTAGCTAATTCTTAGAATTTCCGAGACGTTGAGTTATAACCTTTTTTGTGACGAGTATCAAAACAACATAAAGTAGTTTGAAATGAATTCTTTAGTTAGACATTTGGCGTTCCTTAAAATTCTAATCATGGGCGGGCTTTTGATCCCGGGAATGACATTGTCTTTTGAAAGCCCCCTCGTAGTGTTGCCCTTTCAAAACAGGACCGACCAGCGCGACCTGGACTGGCTGGGCTGGGTGTTGGCTGAACGGGTTAGCGACTATATGGGCAGGCTTTCCCCATATGAACCGGTGGGACAGGATACGCTGAAAAGGGTGCTTCGAGAATGGGGATATGAGGAGTTCGGGCTGGCGGATCTGGTGCCGGTGATTCGGGTGGGGGACCGCTTCGGGGCCAAAAAATTGGTACTGACCAACATAAAATCCGATAAGGATGGCCTGCTTTTAGAATCCCACCTCATTGACGTGCTGGAAGCCCGCTGGGTGGATACCGTGTTGGTCTCCGGTGCCGAGGCCGATCTGTTTTACCTGGGAAAGAGATTAACCCTTGGTATCCTGGCCAAGATGGGGGCCCCGGTGGATTCTGCTGATCGCGAGGGCTTTTTGCAGGAGCAAATCACGGATTACATGGTTCAGAAATTATATTATCAGGCAAGAGAGGCCGCCGCCCAATACGATTATGATAGAGCTCTGGATAATCTGGAAGAGGCCTTGGATGTCAACCCCGACTTTTCCCAGGCCAGGAAGGACTACATCGTCTACTGGGAGCTGGCCTCCAGTAAACGGGTTTTTGATGAGATAATCAGTAAGACTCGCATCAGAGAAGATATGGGCCAGGAATTAGGAATTTTGGCCCACCAGATTATCTTCGGTGGCATTCGAGTCCACGTGGACAGTCTGAAGTCGGTGGCGCTTTGGGGGTATTCTGATAGCCTCTATGCTATGCAGGTTTTCCTGACCATGACTTTTCCCGATACCCTTAAGGAACATCTAAACCAGCAAATGGAGAAGTTGAGGGGCGGGAAGAGGGCTGACGGGAGCTACCGCATTGCGGACGATGATGGGCTGAATGTTCTCTTCTGCCGGCTTTTGAGCGTGCTTCAGCTCAAGGTCGTTTTGGTGGATTCCATGGGGGAAGTGGTTCGGGAGGCCTTTTTTAACCGCCAGAATTGTCAGCCTTACTTCCATCCGGGGATCATCCTGCCCCTGGGTCCCGATGATAAGGACCTGGGCTGGGCTCAGATGATGCCCATCTGCCCCGATTTTGATGTCTTCAGGATTTTGGAAAAACCCGTCCAATTCAGGGTAGAATTCGATAGGTTTGGACCCGATGAGGTAGGTAGAATTGAGCGATGCCTGCCCGCCATCGTGGCCCGTAAAGATTGAGCAGTTATCCGAAATTTTGCATCTAAGCTTACTGGGACAACACGCGAAAGCTATCGATTATTAGTTCAAAGATGCCCGCTACATGGTGCGCCTGGGAGGCTGAGTGTAAGGAGGTGCAGTGTGAGACAGGAAAATGTGGTGGAGATCCTAAAGAAGAATGAAAATTATTGCAGTTCTGAGGTCGTGGAAAAAGCTGAAGCCCTTTTGAATAAATATGCGTCCCAGCCTGCGTTGCTCGAAATACTAGCTGCAGAATTGGAATATTTAGCAGAGCGAAAGTGTTCAGTCTCGGATTTCTCAGATTTAATAGATGTATATTCCAAACATTACGCGTTCTTTCGCAACATAAATACCCCACTTTCTAAAATCATGGTACAAGAAATAGGTAAGTGTGTGGTTGGTTTTTCTTCATTGGGTTCGCCATTGGGTGCGATACCTTCTGAGATGCTGGCTTATGTCTACTCAGAATTCTACGATCAGTTTCTAAAGACGCTAGACCCTGAATTGACTGTCTTATTTGCTAAAAGTGTTGGTTTCATGTCCCAATACATGCCAATCAAGGTTTTACATCCGGACGTAGTAAAAAACTTAATGCAGTTCTATCAGGACAATTGCGATTTCTTCAAAAAAGCTGATGTCAAGTACTGGGTCCTTCTGATAAACCTGTCAGGCAATATCATCTCTTTCACAGGTGAGACTAAGAATGTTGAGACGTTTTTCAATTTTTATAAAAAGAATCGGAACTCCTTTGGAAAGTTGGACTCCAGTATCGGCAAGGAAATAATAATGGCAGTCGGGGGCGTACTCAGTTCTGAATCAGATCCCACCGCTACGCGCAAGGTTGCCATTAGACTCGGAAAGATGTTGTTAAGCAATGCACTCACCTTACAGAATATCGACAAGGGGGTGGCAAAAGCATTGATAAGACAGACTTCGCCTGATGAAGAAGAGACGTTCAGAGAAGACCTTACCAAAATACTCTTAACCCTATGCTGTGAGGCGTCCTCTTCTTTGGCTCAACTGAAAGGCGATGTTCTCTCGGCAACTATTTCTGAAATCAAGCAAACGATTTGCAGAACAGGAACCGAAGAAGCCGCAAGCGCACTTTTAAAGATCTATGTGGCGACTGCCGGGTTCCTCGCATCCCTAGAGCCAGAAATTGCCGAAGAGTTGGTCCGTTTAGCAGAATACTTGTTTCGCGACACAGCTAATCAGCCAGGAATTATCAAACATATGGAGATTCTTGCTGAATACGCTTGGCTTTATAGCGACCTGGGAATTCATATATCGAAAAATATACTTGAGTTCACCAGCATCGAATTTACCGTTGACGGCAATGAAAAACATACTAGAAGACTTATGGAGTTCTACTCACGACACGGAAAACATTTTAAAGATGTTAATGCCGACATCGTTGAAGATCTTGTCGAACACTGCAATTCCTTTCTAATTGATGAAGACAATCAGGAACTAGCGGAGTTTATACTCAAGCTATGCGCAGGCGAGTACGAGGATGGACAAAAGTTCAATAGATCGTTAGCCAAAGAGATAGAGGCAAGAGTGGAAGAAGCGGCCAAGCAAGGCCTGCCGGAGACTGCCTTGGAGAAAACATTGATAGCGAGATTAAAACAACTGCCTAAAAAATGGGAGCCTAAAATACCGCCGAAAGGGCTAACAGTAGCAGCTTATGTGGCTTCTAAGAAGGACGTTGGTGGCCAGGACGTGCAGCCAGGTGATGCTTTTATGTCAGCGTCTACCCTAGCATTGGCAAATCAATGTCTCTTTAGCGGGCTTAAGCAAAACGCACCGTGGACTTGTGCCTATTCCATTGTTTGTCTTTCGTCTTTGGTTGAGGCTCTCGTCTCACAAAATCGCATAATTTACATTTACGATGAGCCGCTTTTCTCTGAACGGCTCCCAATGAAGAGATGGGTCTGGGGTCTCCCAGACAAAGAGCGTCGGCTTCTTGCGCGCATCGAGTCACTCTTAAAAACGCCAGCATTAAGGCGAAGAGGAGAATTCCTTAATTTTCTGAAAGGTTATGGACTCTTTCGAAAGCTTGCTGAAGAAGCTGCCACCTATCTCAAACTTTCTTCCGTTCCTTTCGATAAAAAATGGACAGAAGATTATTTAGAGAAGCTGGCTCTCCATACCGCTGACACCCTTGAATTTTGCAGGTTTAAGAATTTTCTATACTTACCTAATCCCGTGGAGTCTACGTTTTCTACATATCATTTAGTGAACGAAAATTTGCGCGGCGCATCGGCAGCGCGAATTGCGATCATGTTAATAGAAAGTGCCAGAGAGCGACAAGCAGTTAAAGCAAACCAAAGAAAGCAAGCTAAAGTATTTGATACCCGCCTTCCAATGATTTTTGCTGCAGTACTAAAAGAAGCCGATAAGCCTGAGGACATTATTCCTATCGCTTTACAAATGCGCGCGACCAAGGAAGCCAAGGTGTTCAGAGAGTGGGTCGTTTCTGTGGATAATGATAGGTCTTTGGGAAACTTTAATAAAGAACTCGACGAGGTCCAAAATTTAGCTGACAGCTTGGCAAGTCGCGTAAAGGAGAGACCGAGGCGTATATCACTTCAGTTTGGCATCTCTGTCATCCCGCCTGCGCCGTCAATCGGGGTTTCCGTCGATGGTCCAGAATTAAGAGGGGCGCTGTTGACGAAACGGAAGAAGCATCTTACCTTCCTTCATTCTATATTTGATGTGAGCATGTCCATAGCAAACTTAAGTAGAGAGATAAACAGAGTGTTCAAAATTAGGACAGATACAATGAAAGAGGTCATCGAACATATGTGGTAGTAAAGTTGCCAATCCTCGATAATATACTTGTCCAGGTAAGGTTTCACAACTATGAGGGGCCAACATAACGACACAGTGAAACCAGTAAAGTTTTCGATCCAGCCGCAGCTTTAATTAAATGTCACAAGAGAGGGACCCATAACTTCGGATAACATCGGCTTTCTGGTTCGCTATGCTCTCCAAAATTGGTTTGCGGCTAACTTCAGAAAGCTGAGAACGATATATGCCATATTTGAGCGAATAAAGCTATAGAAGAAAGGAGGAGGATAGCATGTTAACAGAATACATCAATGCTGCAATGAAAAAAGCTAAGTATGAAATTCTTTCTGACGACAACACGTTTTATGGGGAGATTCCCGGCTTTGACGGCGTCTATGCCAATGCTGGTACCCTTGAAGCATGTCGGGATGAATTGGAGGAAGTTTTAGAAGAATGGATTTTCTTTAGGATATCTCGCAACCTACCATTGCCAACAGTTGAAGGAATTGAACTGACAATTAAGGAAGCGGTTTGATGCCTCGTTTTAGGCCTATAAAAAGAAGAGAGTTGATACATTATTTGAGAGTTTTAGGCTTCGAGGGCCCTTATTCTGGAAGGAAGCACCAATTCATGATTAAGGGTGAAATTGTTTTACGACTTCCCAATCCCCATCAGAGTGATATTAGTAAAGAATTGCTTTCCAGAATTATTAGGCAAGCAAAGATTGATAAAAAGATATGGGAAGAGCTATAGGTTATTACCCACTTCACCTACTTGATCAAGGAATACGAGGAACTATCAAAATCCCCGAAGAAAAACCTGCATTTACCAAACTTCGTGATGCGCCATAGAATTTGTTTGGGGAGTGACAACAGACTAGGGGAACGCATTTTCCTTGCGATCGGTCAGGCGCCCGATTGAAAAGTACGCCACAAAACCAAAATTTCGGGATTACTCCTCTTATTCCCACTTTTATACAGCAGATCATTGCCGCTGGCGAATTGATGAAAGGTCAATGGATCGCATGGATAAAGAACGCCTCAAGAAACTCGCTGGAAACCCAAAGTTCATTCCGGGTATTTATAATTCCTGTGATCGGTGGTGTGAACGTTGTCCGTTCACCTCACGCTGCCTGAATTTCGCAGTCGGTGAAGAACAATTTAATGATCCAAAATCCCGTGACATAAATAACAAGGCTTTCTGGGCAAAGCTGTCGGAAACGTTTCGGCTAACGCTTGAAATGTTGAAAGAAATGGCGGAGGAGGAGGGCATTGATCTGGATTCCATTGATCTTGAGAAAGGAGTGGAGGAAGAGAGGCGCAGAAGAGTAACTGCCAAGAACCACGAATGTTCCCGTGCGGCGAAGGTCTATGGGGAAATGGTGGATAACTGGTTCGATTCAGCAAAAGGACTATTTGAAAAAAAAGGTGATGAGCTAAGCTTAAAAGTACGGCTCGAGATACCGGATGTCAACCCAATTGGTGAAGCCGCCAGCCTCAAAGATGCAGTGGAAATCATCCGCTGGTATCAGCATCAGATTTACGTCAAACTTATGAGGGCAATTCGAGGGAGCTTGCAAGAAAGACCGGAGATTCTGGATGAATTTCCCAGGGACTCGGATGGTTCAGCAAAGGTGGCGTTGATTGCTATGGATCGTTCGATTGCTGCCTGGGGAGAAATCGGTAACCATTTCCCTGAACGAGAGGATGACATCCTCGATCTGCTTGTGCATCTTGACCGGCTACGCAGGAAAACCGAGAAAGTTTTCCCTGCGGCAAGGGCATTTGTCCGACCGGGATTCGACGAAGTAGAACACGGATGACACGCCTGCCTGCCGCAGGCAGGGATAAGGCGGATTCACACGGATTGATAACATTAAATGTTTTATTATTCTGATAAAGCGGTTAAGCCGTTTTAATGGACTTTAAGGGTTAGTGGGAAAAATCCCAAATCTGGGGTAATGGAATCTGTGGCGCCTGTAGAGCGTTTATCAACAAATCAGAATCATGAAAACTAACGGCTTAGAAAAGGAATTCCGACGGTGGGAAGATGGAGTGAAAGCCCATCTTAAAAATTTTCCGGAGAGTAAAACCAGTTTTAAGACCGACGCTGGCATTCCCCTCGAAAGGATTTATTTGCCCCCGGCGGATGATGATTACTTGGATAAACTGGGTTTTCCCGGTCAGTATCCTTTTACCCGGGGGGTGCAGTCCACCATGTATCGGGGAAGGCTGTGGACTATGAGACAGTACGCAGGCTTCGGGTCGGCTGTCCAGACCAACCGCCGCTATCGGTACCTGCTTGCCCAGGGTCAGACTGGACTCTCGGTAGCCTTCGATCTGCCTACACAGATGGGCTACGATTCGGACCATCCTTTAGCTGAGGGGGAGGTGGGGAGGACCGGGGTGGCGGTTGATTCGCTGGCCGATATGGAAATTTTATTCCGGGGAATTAATCTGGAAAGGATTAGCACCTCGATGACCATAAATGCCCCCGCCGCCATTTTACTGGCAATGATAATAGCCTTGGCCAAAAAGCAAGGGGTAAAGCTTTCTTTTCTGCGGGGCACGGTGCAGAACGACATCCTGAAGGAATACATCGCCCGGGGGACTTACATTTTCCCCCCGGGACCCTCGATACGGTTAACGGTGGACATCATGGCCTTTTGCCTGGAAAATCTGCCTCTGTGGAACACCCTGTCCATCTCCGGTTATCATATTCGCGAGGCGGGCGCCGATGCAGTTCAGGAGATGGCCTTCACCCTGGCGAACGGGATCGAATACGTCCGATCAGCCCTCGCTAGGGGTCTGTCGGTGGATTCCTTCGCCCCCAGGTTGAGCTTCTTTTTTAATGTGCACAACGACCTTTTTGAGGAGGTGGCCAAGTTTCGGGCCGCCCGTCGGGTATGGGCCCGTATCATGAAGAAGCAATTCGGGGCTCAGGATCCCCGCTCGATGATGTTGCGCTTTCATACCCAGACCGCCGGCTGCACCCTTACCGCGCAGCAGCCCGAAAACAACATCGTCCGGGTGACCATCCAGGCCCTGGCGGCGGTTCTGGGGGGCACCCAGTCTTTACACACCAATTCCTGGGACGAGGCTTTGGCTTTACCGTCGGAGAAGGCGGCCAGAACCGCCCTCCGCACCCAGCAGATCATCGCCCACGAAAGCGGGATCGCCAATACAGCCGACCCCCTGGGGGGAGCCTACTTTGTAGAGAACCTGACCGATGAAATCGAAAACATGATTCTGGAATATTTAGAACGCATCGAAGCGATGGGGGGGGCCATTAAAGCGGTTGAAAAGGGATTCTTTCAGCAGGAGATCGCCCGCAGCGCCTATCAATATCAGAAGGCCGTTGAGTCGGGGGAAAAGGTGATCGTAGGGGTGAACCGATTTCAAGAACCAGAGTGCGGGAAGGCCCCTGTCCTTTCGGTTAATCCCGCTATCGAAATAGAACAGAAAAAGAGGCTTCAACAGCTTAAAAAAGGGCGGAATACCGAAAAGGTCCATGCGGCCTTGGCTGAGCTCGAAGGGGCTGCCAGAGGGGAGGAAAACCTGATGCCGGCGATCTTAGAATGTGTGGAAAGTTACGCAACCCTGGGGGAAATCACCATGGCTTTAAAGACTGTATTCGGGGAATATCGGGGATCTTAATGAAGCCTATGTTAAAAAACCGACCATTCTTACTTACTCTTACTATTACCACCTGATTATCACAAAAGAACCCTAAATTTTTCTTAGACCAGTACCGATTAGGATAGCTGAGGACGGAGCAGATAAAGCAGCTGTCCTCCGCTGTTGGATCATTGCTCCTCGAGGGGACTTTTTATTTTTCAATTTTTTCTTTGAAAACTACACATTTTTTGTTATATTAATGTGTATTATAAAGAGGTTAAAAAGAGGGAGTTTGAGATGATCAGGATAAATGCAACTTTTGATGAGGATTTCTTGAAGCGGGTGGATCAGGAGGCTCAAAGAGAAAAGACCAGCAGAAGTGGGTTTATTCGCAAGGCCATTGAAGAGTACTTGCGTATGAAACAAAGGGAAGATCAAATCCGAAGGGCTATGTCTATCCAGGATTCCATTAGAAAGAAGAGCGGGTTAAGAAATGCTTTCCAACAGATCCGGGCTAATCGAAACCGAAGATGCTGAGGTATATATTTTAGATTCCTCAGTAGTTATAAAATGGTTTTCTGCTGAGGATGAACCTTACCTGAAGGAAGCCCTCCTTCTTCGCAGAGGGTTTTTAGAGCAACGGTGGTGTCTGGCCATCCCCGACCTGGTCTTATATGAAGTGGCCAATGTTTTACATATCAAAACACCGTTGACTGTCCGGGATGTTGAGAATGCACTCGCCAGTTTAGAATTGATGGGATTGGAGGTCATTTTTCCTGAGCTTTCGTTATTGTGTAGAGCGGTCTTTTTTGCTGAAGAATGGGGGCTTTCAGTGTATGATGCCGTTTTTGTGGCCCTCGCCGAAGGTACGGGTTTCCCCTTGATTACAGCTGACGCGGAATGTCTAAGAAAACTTGAGGGTCATAGACTTCCTGAGAATTTACAGGTTTATCTATTACAAGATCTTGGCCTTACAGAATCAATATTATAGGGGACAGAATGCCCGGCCAGCTCAACGAAGAGGAAATTTTAAGGGGGTTGAAGACCAGGTTTATGGCACGGAGCCTGAAAATTTTCAATAATATTAAATCCACCAACGACCATGCCCGTTTACTGGCGGAAAACGGTGCCCCTGAGGGCACGGTGATCCTGGCCGACTGGCAGTCGAAAGGTAAGGGGCGGATGGGTCGAAGCTGGGAGTCGGCGGCTGGGAAAGGAGTCTGGTTTTCCATCATCCTGAGGCCCAACCTCTCTGTTGACAGGGCACCCCTGCTAAACCTGATGGGAGCCCTGGCCGTTTATCGAACGATCCTCGGATTGGGGGATTCGTGGTCTTCCACTAATCCCAAACTTTCTTTGAAATGGCCAAATGATGTGCTCCTGGATGGGAAGAAGGTATGCGGCATTCTATCCGAATTGGGTACTGATGAGGACCGAGTCCAGTATGTAGTGGTGGGTGTGGGTCTCAACATCAACCATGCCCCCGAGGATTTTTCCCCTGCTATCCGGCATCAGGCCACTTCACTGAAATTGGGGTGGGAAAGCAAAGAGGAGCTGCCCAGGAATTCCATCTTTTCTGCCGTTATTAACCAATTTGAGAAGGATTACCTTGTAAACTTAAAGGATAACTTTAAGATTACGGTGGACGACTGGATGGCTGAAACGGGTATGATCGGGAGGGTTGTCCGACTCAGACAGGGGCGAAGAACATTCGAAGGGTATGTCAAGGACCTGGGAAGCGGGGGTGAACTGATCCTTCAGACAGAAGGGGGTGGTCTAGTTTCAGTGACTTCCGGGGAGGTGGACTTATTAGGGGTTAATGCAGTCAACCGAAGTTTAAATCACCTTAACTTAGTGCCTTAGTTCCCAAAAATTCGGTGACCTAAATTTGATATAACAAATGCCAGCACTCGGACGTCTAACCCTGATCCGGCGACTGCCGGGGAAGGGTCTCAACCCCTCAGAGATTCTTCATCCGTTAATTAAGATTTGACAAAGTCTATGATCTTGTCTTAATTGACTTTGGACTTTTTATTATATGCTTATCAATTTATAAAATATCCGGGTTGCTATGTTACTGGTAATGGACATCGGTAATACCAACGTTGTGTTGGGGATTTATGATGGGGACGAGCTTAAGGCCCACTGGCGGCTCTCGGCGTCGGTCAGCCGTACGGTTGATGAAAGCTGGATCATGGTGCGCATGTTCTGCCAAAATAGCGGGATTCAGGCAAAAGAGATCACCGGAGTGGCCTTAGCCTCAGTAGTGCCTAATCTGACCCCGGTGTTCGTTGAGATGGTGAACGCCTATTTAGGCGTCAAGGTTATTGAGGTGACCGCCGATGTTTGTCCATATTTAGTCATACATTACGATAACCCCCATTTGGTAGGGGCCGATCGCCTCTGCAACGCCGTGGCCGGCTACGTCAAATTTGGGGGTCCCCTGATAATCGTTGATTTTGGAACCGCCACCACCTTCGATGTAATCGAAAAAAAAGGGGATTATTTAGGGGGGGTCATCGCCCCCGGGGTGGAGACCTCGGCCCTGGACCTTCACCAAAGAGCCGCCAGGCTGCCCAAGGTGGAATTTGCCTACCCCCCGAAGGTCATCGGAACCAGTACCGAGGGAAGCATAAAGGCGGGTATCCTGTACGGGGCGGTGGACCTGGTGGACGGCATGGTTCATAGAATCTGGGACGAACTGGGAGGAAAAACCCAGGTGGTGGCCACCGGGGGCTTCGCCCCCCTGATCGCAGAAAGATCCGCTACCATTGGTTCCATAGAACCCTTTTTAGTTTTAGAGGGCCTAAGGATTATTTACATGCGTGCCAATAGATGAGAAGGCAAAAGTCAAAAGATGACCCGACCTACGTTTCTGACTGTGTTATCAAAATCTTAACTTTATAAAATTCATAGTGTTCCAGCGACATCGTTACAAACGGCGTCGAATCAATTGAAACTTTTGGACAAAAATCAATAAATGAGTGTTAAAAATTACTTTCTGTCCATAATTTGCTTCCCGTTGCTTTTTACCTGGATTTGGGCCCAACCCCGGATTGATGTCGTCTATCCCCGGGATGAAGATGGCGATGGACACATTTACATGCGAGAGATAGACTCCACCTTCATTTTCGGATCGGTATTTCCATCTAAATCCAAACTTGAAATCAACGGACTCTCTGTTGACATATATAAAAATGGAGCTTTTTTGGCTTTCGTTACGGTTCCTCGTAAAGGGCCTTTCGATCTCTGTTGTGTTGCCTCCCTGAATGGGGCTGCCGACACGGTGTGGGTATCCATTGAGCGTCTTCAGCCGGAACCTGAGGTTATGTCGGATAGTTTACTGGATTCCCTTACTATTATGGGGTTTGATTCTCTGCTGGTTGATTCGGTGTTCCCCGGGGTTGTATTTCCCCGGCTGGCGGAGTTTATCCGGCCATACAACGTGGTGCAGACCCATCCAGAGGGGGTTTACTATTTTTTTCCTTTAAAGGGAACCAGGGCTCTGGTTTGGGAAGCTAAGGAGGACTTTTATCGGCTGGAGCTTTCCCCGACTGAGGAGGGTTGGGCCCACGGGCATTACTTAAGCCTTCGTGACTCTTTAGAAGAAATTCCAGTTAATTTCGTTGATGACATCCTCGTCAAGGATCTTTGTGATCGTACCCGCATTACATTTCTCGTTGAGGAAAAACCCCTCTTTCGGGTAGATCAAGACCCTGAGCTTAAGACACTAACCCTCACCTTTTATCGTACCAGAGCCGCCACGAACATCATCACCTATGATTTTCAAAACCCCCAGGTTAGCCGGATTAAGTGGGAGCAGCCCGGCCAGGATGTCTACCGATTAGTGATTAAATTGAACCACCGCCAGCCCTGGGGCTACCGTACCGAATACCAAAACGGCAGGTTCATCCTTGATCTGCGAAAACCTCCCATTATCCACCGTCATGTTCTTGAGGGGAGGAAGATTTGCATTGACCCCGGACACGGGGGCGAGGAAGATGGGGCTATCGGTCCCACCCGGCTTTTGGAAAAGGATATAAATTTGGCCGTGAGTCTGTCTTTAAGGAAAATGCTGGAAAGAAGGGGTGCCCAGGTGGTGTTAACCCGGGAGGGGGACCGGGACATGGGTCTTTATGAGAGGGTTGCGTTTGCCGACTCGGCGGGTGCTGACCTTTTAATCTCCATCCATCACAACGCCCTGCCAGATGGGATCAATCCCTTCATCAATCACGGCAGCGGCACCTATTATTATCAGCCCCAGAGCCTGCCCCTGGCTCGGGCCATTCACAAGAATCTCTTAAAAACTTTAAAACTGAATGATTACGGTCTGTATTACGATAACCTGGCCCTATGTCGGCCCACCTGGCCCCCGGCGGTGCTGGTGGAAGCGGCCTTCATGATGTATCCCCCCGAGGAAGAATTATTAAAAAAGAAGCGATTTCAGAAAAGGATCGCCAGGGCGGTTTACAGAGGGATTGTCGAATTTCTAAATGAGTGTCGGGAAGAATAATCCCAAATCCGGAAATTCAACACTGAATTTTTGATTGCTAATTGCCAATTATTAAAACGTAGGCTCCAGTATCAATGAGCAATCATCAATCATTTTAGTGACAATCTGTGAAATCTGTGGTTGAGGATTTCATAACGGTCCTCATTAAACTTTTACGAATGAAATTACATCACCTTCATTCCTGGGATGTTTCCCCTAGCGGGGCGGTGACCCTTCAAAACGAGTTAAGGGGAAAAGTTCTTTTAACCGAGGGGTTGAAAGAAGTCCAATTTATTGCAGGGGCTGATGTAAGCTATTCAAAGGGTGATGACCTTCTTTGGGCCGGGGTTTTGGTGTTCACCTGGCCCGGGTTGATCCTAGTAGAAGAACAAGTGGTTCAGGGAAAGGCTTCTTTCACTTATATTCCCGGTTTGCTTACCTTCCGTGAAGGTCCCGTTCTACTGAGGGCGTTTGAAAAGCTGAAAACCGATTCTGATCTGATTCTGTTCGACGGTCAGGGGATGGCTCATCCCCGGGGGATGGGGATTGCCTCCCATCTGGGGCTGTGGCTGGGCCGACCCACGCTGGGATGTGCCAAGAGCCGGCTGGTGGGCAAGCATGATGAAGTGGGGATAAAAGCGGGGAGCTTTTCCTATCTGGAACACAAAGGCCGGGTTGTGGGGGCCGCTCTGAGGACCAAGGATCGGGTTAACCCCGTCTATGTCTCACCGGGATATGGGCTATCACTTGAAGAAGCTATTGAGTGGACATTGAAAACCTGTCGAGGGTATCGGCTTCCGGAACCCACTCGACAGGCTCACTTGGCCGTCAACAGGATCCGCCTGCAGGAAAGCAAGTCTAAAGAATAACAAACTGAACTAAGGGATAAAAAGGCTTAAAAGGGCTTCAAAAGGCTAAAAGGGCATAGAAGGCATAAAAGGCTTATAGGGATGAAAGCACTTTTGCTTGAACATTACAGACATGCAGTCCGAAAACCCATGATGTATGGGTACGAGTGGCATAGAGCGAATAGGTCTAAATAAATTCCCATACTAATCGAAATGGGAATTCCGATAAATCGTGATGAATCATCCCGTCCAAGTTCTAATCCAATTGATTGGATTTGTAGAGAACCTTAGGATAGTAATTGATTACTATCCATGCATCTGATACTATGACAGGGCTTGTCTATCACCCCGATTATTTGAAACATGATCCCGGTCCCGGTCATCCCGAGAGACCCGAACGGCTGACGGCTATCCGGGATCATCTGGAAAAGCAGGCACTTTTGAAAAAACTGGTCTTAATTAACCCGGAACCAGCGGCATTGGAATGGGTGGAGAGGGTCCATACCACCGCCCATATCCATTTTGTCAGGGATGTGGCGGGACGTGGGGGTGGGCTGCTGGATTTCGGGGATACACCAGTTTCACGGGAGTCTTACCGTGCCGGTCTGCTGGCCGTCGGTGGGGTTATCGGCGCCATAGATGCTGTGTTGGGGGGGAAGGTCCATAATGTCTTCTGCGCCTTAAGACCCCCCGGTCATCACGCCGAACGGGACCGAGCGATGGGATTTTGTCTGTTCAACAATATCGCCATCGGGGCCCGATACGTCCAACAGCACTATGGATTGAAAAAGGTTTTCATCGTGGATTGGGACCTCCATCACGGCAACGGCACCCAGCATATTTTCTACCAAGATCCCACCGTGTTCTACTTTAGTCTCCATCAGTTCCCTTATTACCCGGGGACGGGGGCCGCTTCCGAAACCGGTAAAGGGGAGGGTGAGGGTTTTACCTTCAACGTCCCCATGCTTGCCGGGCAGGGAGACGAGGAATATCTTGGTATATTACGGAAAGATTTTCGTCAACTGGTGGAAAAGTTCAAGCCGGATTTTATACTTATTTCTGCCGGCTTCGATGCCCACCGGGATGACCCCTTGGGGGGGATCAATCTGTCCACTAACGGCTTCCGGGAGATAACCCGGATCGTCAAGGAGGCCGCCGGCCAGCTCTGTCAAGGGAGGCTGGTTTCTACGTTGGAAGGGGGATATAACCTAACTGCCCTGGCAGAGAGCGTGGCTGCCCATGTGGGGGAATTGCATCAGACCGTTTAAATGCAAAGTGTGAAGTTTGAAGTGGAAAAAGTTAATAGAATGAATAACTTAAATCAAATGGGAGCGAGAAAAATGTTTAGATTTGCAGTAATAATAGGACAGCTAGTTTTGATCGTTGGTATTCTTAATTGCACTCAATACCAGGAGAAAAAGTTATCGGAAGGGGAAATGAAAGAGAAAGGTGAGAAATACGCCAAGCGGCGGGCAGAGATGGTTGCCCACCAGATCAAGGCCCGGGGGGTCAAAGACAAGCTGGTGCTTCAGGCTATGGGGAAGGTCCCCCGGGAGAAGTTCGTCCCCCTGGCCCTGAAGCCCATGGCCTATTTTGACCAGCCCCTGCCTATCGGGGAGGGCCAGACCATCTCCCAACCATACATCGTGGCTTTAATGACTGAACTTATGGGGTTAAAGGGGGGGGAGAAGGTGCTGGAGATCGGCACCGGGTCGGGATACCAGGCGGCCATTTTAGCCGAGATCGCCGCCGAGGTTTATAGCATTGAAATCGTCAAGCCCTTGGCCGACAAGTCCCGGACGAGGCTGGAAAATATGGGATACCGGAACGTCACCGTTCGCTGCGGGGACGGTTACCAGGGGTGGCCGGAGCAAGCCCCCTTTGATGCCACAATTGTCACCGCGGCCCCAGAACATATCCCACAGCCGCTGGTGGATCAGCTCAAGGTAGGGGGGAGGCTGGTCATTCCCGTGGGGGATTGGTATCAGGAACTAGTTCTGATTACCAAGGGAAAGAAAGGGATAACCAAGAAAAAAATCATCCCCGTGAGGTTCGTCCCTATGACCGGCGAGGCCCAGGAAAGAGAGAAAGAAAAGGAGTGAATATTCGGATATCCGAAGTAGAGTTTTTTGGATTGCTTTCCCGAAACTTCGGGATTGAAACAATGCAGTGACATCCCGAATAATCGGGACAGGCTGGTCACTGCACTCCAAATTTTACTTAAGGAAAAATCCACATTTTCAATATAAATCCTAAAAATGATACGGATGATCAGCCATGGATTTAAAGACCTTTTTTGTTACCTTCGGCATGATCTTTTTAGCCGAGCTAGGTGATAAGACCCAACTGGCGGTCTTGTCTCTGACCGCAGATACCCGAAAACCAGTGGCTATCTTTTTGGGTGCCATGATCGCCTTTGCTGCCATTACCCTGCTGGCAGTGATCTTCGGAGAGGCGCTGGCCAAATTCGTCCCCGAATTTTATCTTAAAAAGGCGGTGGCTTTGATTTTCATCGGCGTCGGGATCATTATTTTTCTGGGGAAATATTGATCAATACCAGAGAACAGCCTAAGCTGAC
>JADHWK010000016.1 GCA_016783505.1 Candidatus Zhuqueibacterota bacterium
GGTCCAGCTCCACGGCCTTCTGGTAGTTCTCAATGGCTTCCTCGAAGCGGCCTGTCTTCATATACAGATCGGCCATGGAATCGTATGGGTTGGGCTCGTCGGGGATCAGTCTGATATAGTCTTTGAAGGCCTGCTCGGCTTTTTCATATTCACCGATCTCCCGGTAGGCATAGCCCAACTGGTTGTAAGGCGGCGGATAGTCCTTATCCAGGGCGACGGCGGCCTCAAGTTCAGCAATTGCCTTGTCATCTTCGTCACGGCCGTAGTACGCGATACCCAGGAGATTACGTGCCCGCTTGTCTTTCGGATATTTCCGCGCCAGTTGCTTGCGCAGTTTGAGCCGCTCGCCAAGATTGTTGTCCAGCCAGAAGGCCTTTCTCTGTTCAATAAGCAGCCGCTCGCCCTCGGATACTTTGTCCGCCAGGGCCACGGCCTGCTTAAGGTGACTTTTCAGATCCTCATCGGAGGTAAAGTCAAAGGATCGGTACAGGTAGGCCTGGGCGAAGTCGGGGTCCAGCTCGATGGCCTTATCGAAGTGTTCCCTGGCTTCATCCGTGCGGAGATGCTCAGACATTTCTCGTGCCTCTAGGAAGACCGCCCGGGCCTCCTCCGATTGTGTGGTGATGGGAATCTCCAATTCTTTGCGGGCACATCCTAACTGAAGGATGAGTAACAGCGCAAAAAAGAAGACCCAAACTTTGCTTAAGCCTATGAACAGCTTTTTCATGATGATTCCTCCTCCTTTATTATGGTATTGAGTGTTTTTTATAAATCTTTTTTTATCGTTTCCAAATACTTTTGATCCACTTTCAAAAAATCCCCAACTTGCCCCTTTGTTAAGTAAAACTACCACCTAACCCGTAATTATACTATATACTGAAGTATAATACTCTAAAGTCGTTATGGACTTCTGTTGTAAAAACCGCTACCCATATAACTGCCTCCTTCAAATTTTAATTGTAGGATCTTTGGTAACGTACTATACTGCATCATACATTATATCAACATAAAAATATAAGGCATTTATTATAAAATGTCAAGAAAAAAGTAAGAGGGTCGGGATAAAACCTCCCTAACCCCTCCGTAAGCTCCCGATATTTATTATTGATTATTTCCATAATTATTATTATATTTAAATGGTTACAAATTTCACAAACAATTTTGGGGTTGCCCTTGAAAATTCTATTTGTGGCCAGCGAAATGGTGCCATTTGCCAAGACCGGCGGTCTTGCGGATGTGGCCGGGGCCCTGCCCAAGGCCCTTAAGGATCAGGGACACGACATCCGGGTGATGATGCCCAAATATGGGGTCATCAAGGACAGGCGTTTCAACCTGCGGAGTGTCATCCGGCTGATGGAGATCAGGATACCCATGGGCGGGGAGGTGAAGATTGCCTCTGTAAAATCGGGGTTTACCCCCCGCAGCCGGGTGCAGACCTATTTTCTGGAATACAAGTCCTACTTTGGCCGGGAGGGGCTTTATGGAGCCACCAAAACAGGACGGGACTATCCCGATAATGCCGAACGGTTCATCCTCTTCTGCCGGGGGGTATTGGAGACCTTAAAGATGCTCTATTGGCAACCCGACATCATCCATTGCAATGATTGGCAGATGGCACTGATCCCCCTATATCTGAAGACTCTGTATAAGGACGACGAATTCTTTAAAGACACCAAAACGTTGCTCACCATCCACAACCTGGCTTACCAAGGAAATTTTGATCCATCGGCGGTGAAGAAAGCAGGGCTGGACGAGGCAATTTTTTATCCGGGGAGCGGGGTCGAATTCTACGGAAAATTTAGCTTTCTCAAATCGGGAATCGTGCATGCTGATGTGTTGAGCACGGTCAGCCGGCGGTATGCCCAGGAGATTCAAAGCCTCCCCGAATACGGTTACGGCCTGGAGGTGGTGCTTAAGAGCCGAAGCGAGGATCTTTATGGGATCGTCAACGGAATTGACTACCAGGTCTGGAACCCCGAGACGGACACCTTAATCCCCCACAACTATTCCCCAGAAGACCCTACGGGCAAGCTGGAGAACAAGAAGGCCCTAGTGGAAGGGCAGAAGATGCCCTTTCAGGCCGGGGTTCCCCTTATTGGGATCATCTCCCGGCTGGCCGATCAGAAGGGGTTCGACATCTTGGCTGGAGCTTTGGATGATATCATGAAGCTGGATGTTCAGTTCGTCCTGCTGGGGACCGGCGACCGCAGCTACCACCGGCTGTTTAACCAGGTGGGCAGGAGGTTTCCCCAGAATATGGGGATCAATCTGAACTTTGACAATCGGCTGGCCCACTTAATCGAGGCTGGGGCGGACGCCTTCCTGATGCCCTCCCGCTATGAACCCTGTGGTTTGAATCAACTCTACAGCCTGAAGTACGGAACCATCCCCATCGTCCGGGAGACGGGGGGGCTGGCGGATACCATCATTAATTTTAACCCCAAGACAGGGGAAGGAACGGGGTTTGTGTTCCGGGATTATTCATCCCAGGCGCTTTATAAGGCGGTGGCCCGGGCGGTGAGGACCTTTAAGAATCAAGTTCAATGGAAGAAATTGATGGGAAACGCCATGGCCCAGGATTTTTCTTGGGAGGCCTCGGCTGAAAAATATGCTGAGCTCTATCAAAAAGCGTGTGGGTAGGTAATTCCCGGTTCGTCGTTGTGCTTATTAAAAGCCAGGCCTCCGCTTGGCTTTTTTTCTCCAAGTTTATCCTTGACTAAAACCGTTTTTTTGGTTATATTAAAGCCGATTTTTGGGAAAGAGGGGATACATTTTGGTTGTGAGTCAACCACTCCGCTGGGTTTTTCTTTTGATTTTTCTGGGATTCTGGGGATGCTCCGAGGTTAAAAATCCGGCCGGGAGCGGGGCGGTGGACCTGTCGGGGCGGGGCAGATTATATTCCGATACATTATTTGCCACCCTGGACACCTTCTACACCACCCTGGTGAGCACCGGCGCCAGCAATCAACTGTTGCTGGGAGAATACCGGGGACTCAGAACCCGGACCCTGCTCAGATTTGAGAATCTGCCTGACAGCGGCTCCGTGATCGATTCAGCAGCCCTCATCCTCTATTACTTCAACGCGGTGGGGTGGGATTCGTCCTCCAGGTTCTTAGCCCAGGCCTACCGGGTCATGGAGGATTGGGTAGAAAATGATACCGTAAACTATGCTGTTTCCTACGAAGACAATATCAGCGAGCCCGTTTGGATTGACCCTACCGCAGACAGTTTAGTTTTGTCCATTGATACCACCTTGATACAGAACTGGGTCAACGGGGATACCACCGGTAAGAGACGGGGTCTTCTGATTGATTTCCATGAAGCCACCTTCATCCAGAGCTTTTATTCCCGCACCACTTCCAAAGAACCCGTTCTTAGGTTGGGGGTCAGGCAACCGGATACTACCTTTGCCGACAGCCTTGTCTTTCTCCCCGACACTACCCTGCTTGACACCGCTACCGCCGATCTGTTTGTGCTGGACTATAGTGGACATTCAAATTTACTTGATCTCAACAGACTTTACCTGGGTCATGGGGCCTCCAGGCGCATTTTGCTGAAACTTGATATACCCGATACAATTCCTCCTACCTCAACCATAAATCAGGCCTTGCTGGAGCTCTTTGTTGATCAGGGGGATTCTGCCAATGTGGGGCAGATGAGCGCCAATCCCAGACCGAACATAGAGCTATACCGGATAACCTCGCCCGACTGGCCGAGCTCCCCTTCTTCGGTTACAGTTGATTCGGCCTATTACTTGTCGGGCAGCCTCTATCAAGCTAAACTGGAAGTGAATATTCATCCTCTTTTTCAGGGTTGGGTGAGGGGGGACTGGGAGAACATGGGAGTTTTGATCAAATCCTATTTCGATCATACTGATGTGGATCAGCAGGCCTTTTACTCTTCGGAAGAACCTGATTCGTTACTACGACCCCGACTTCAGTTGATTTATTCCATCGAAGATGAAGGGTCGGATTAGACAAAAATGCAGATAAATAAGCAAGTATCACTGATTGTACTCGCCGGGTTGCTCTGGGGCTATCAGGGCCTTCAGGCATTTTCTGTCTTCTCCGCCAATGGATTAGGGGAGATGCGGGTTTTCCCCAGCGGCCGGGTGGCCGCCTTGGGGGGAGCCGGGATCGCCCTGGCCGATTCCCAATCCCTAAACCTGGCTAACCCTGCCGCCTGGGGTGCGGTGAACCGCACCCTGATGACGATAGCCATGGTCGCCGATCGCACCGTCATCGAAGATTCCGATAACCTTAACCCTTCTTTCGACGCCGGACTGGAGGGATTTTCCATAGCTTTTTACCCAGGCCGGGGTTGGGCCTTTGGGGGGGGACTTCAGAGGGTGAGCCGGGTTTCCTATGGTTTCTATTGGCAGGACACCTTCGTCGAACACAACTATGAAGAATCACTGACGGGAAAAGGGGGGCTGAATGCCGCCTTTTTTTCCTTAGCCCACCGGCATCGAGGAAGGCTTTTCCTGGGGGTAAGTGCCCGGTTCCTCTTCGGCCAAATTTATCGCCGCTGGAAAGTGGACTATGATGACTTGGTGGACACTGATAACCGGTCAACCTCGATTTTCAAGGGCTGGCAGGCCGAGGGGGGGATTATCTACCGCTTAACCCCCCGGCTTTCCTTGGGGGCGACGGTGGGGGGACCATCACGGCTAACCCGAACCCTCCGTGATACCACCCAGGCTGATACCAGTCGGTGGGAGGAAGAGGTTGACTGGCCGCTGTCCCTTGGGGTGGGAGTGACCTATAATCTCCATCCACGCATACTGGTATGTTCCGACCTTCGATGGGTGAACTGGGCCGGGGTTTCGTCGGTGATGGGGCAAAAGTCGGGATATCAAAATAGCTATCGGCTGGCCCTGGGTGGGGAGGTGCTTCCCCGTTCTGAAAAACCCAGGCGCTATTATCAGCGGGTATCCTATCGGCTCGGGGTTTCCTTCCAAACCCTTTACTGCAAAAGTGCCAACGAGAACCCGGTCAATGAGCTCTTTCTCACTTGGGGATTCGGCATTCCCCTACCCAGGGCCGCCTCCCGGCTGGATGTGGTCTTTGGGGTGGGCCGTCGGGGCTCAGTAGAGGAGAACAACGCCGGGGAAAAGGTCTTTCAATTATCCCTCTTCTTGTGCAGCGGTGAACGATGGTTCCAAAGGAGGGTAAAATAACCTTAAAGATTTATGCTGTCAGGATCAGCTTTCTGATTGTTCGTGATAACATCCTTAACAAATTTGAGGAGGACGACAATGAAAAGGGCATCATTGCTGATGGGTTTGGGGATGGTTTGGGTGGCCATTGCTTTCTGGGGCTGTGCTGTCCAGAAGCCCATAGTGAAGAAGGAGATCAGTCCCGAGAGGCAAAGGGCGATTGCCGATTCCCTGGCCAGGGTGAGGGACCTGGAAATTCGCAAAAACCGGAGCATCGGCTACGAATATTACAAAAACAAACAGTATGAAGAGGCCAAGAAATACCTGTGGAAGGTGGTGCGGCTGGATGAGGCGGGCAAATACACCGACATCTACTCCTGGTTAGCCTACTGCTACATCAGTACCAACCAGGCCGACTCGGCCCAGCTCGTCTATGAGCGGGGCGTGGAGAAGGCCCCCGATGACGGGGATATGCACCTTCGGCTCGCCGATATTCTGTACCAGAAGGATGAAGTTGACCGGGCTATCGAGGAGTTTGAGAAGGGAGTGGCCTTAATCCCTGACAATCCCGACAACTTCAGAAAACTGGCCGATCTTTATCTGCGGAACGATGAGGTTGATGAGGCCATCCAGGTCTATCAGAGGGTGGTCGAGCTGGCCCCCGAGGATAAGGAAGCCCAGGAGACCCTGTCCCATCTGATCAAAACATCGGGGGATCAGGCTGCCTACATACAGAGCCTTGAGCAGGCGCTGATAAAGTTTCCCGATGACATCAAGACGATGATGGCCCTGGGCCGGGCCTATTTTGACGCCAACGAGAACCAGAAGGCCGCCCAGGTCTTTAACAGGCTTCTATCCTCAGATCCCAAGAACACCCAGGCCCTGGAATATCTGGGTAACACCTATCAAAATCTGGGGAAGTATCAGAAGGCCATCACCACCCAGAAGAAGATCCTGGGACTGGAACCCAAGAATGCCCGCATCATGTGTGACATCGCCTCCAGCTATAAATCCCTGAAACAGTACAAGACCGCCCGGTCATACGCCCGCCGGGCCCAGCGGGCCGATCCCAGTCTGGGACTGGTGTACGTAACCATAGGAGAGATCCTGGAGGCCTGTGCTGAGGTCTGCGTTGAGGGGAAGGGGGGAAAGATGATCTACGACGACAAGCTGGTCTACAAAATGGCCATTGAGGAATATGAGAAGGCCTATAAAGACCTGGAGTGGAAGGATTACGCCCGCAAGCGGGCCTCCGGGCTGAAGGGTTTTGTTCCCACTTCCGAGGACATTTTCTATCGAAAAGGGAGCGGCAAACCCATGGACAAGGCCTTAGGGAAATGCTACCAGTGGATCTATGAATGATGAAAGTCCTGCTGGCTGCTGATCATGGGGGGTATTCCCTGAAGGAGGGGATAAAGCCCGTGCTGGATGCCCTGAACATTCTTTACGATGATCAGGGCACTTTTTCAATAGACCCGGTGGATGATTATCCCGATCTTGGCTACCGGGCGGCATTGCGGGTCTCCAAGGGGGAATTCGACCGGGGGGTGTTGATCTGTGGGTCGGGGATCGGGATGTCCATGGTGGCCAACAAGGTCCCCGGGGTGCGAGCGGCTCTGTGCATGAACCCGGAACAAGCACGCTTGAGCCGCAGCCACAACGACGCTAACATCCTGGTGCTGGCGGGATGGTTTACGTCAGCTTCCGCCGCCGAGGAGATTGTCAGGGCCTGGTTTGGGGCTGAATTTGAGGGGGGGAGACACCGACGGCGGGTGGACAAGATTCGTCGCCTTACTGGATTGTAAGGTAGGAGCTACGCACAACCTATCTAAAGATAAAGTTCTGGTTAATGCTCTGTTTAACAAATAGTTAACCAGAACCGTTCTTTAGAGCGGTTCCAAAGACAACCCTCTGAATTTAAAATTCTTTTATTTCTAGACAGCTTGGAGCAAATTTTTACCCAGTAAGATCTAACAATGTCTACCTGCCAGTCATGGCGACCTTGTCTTGAGAAAGCTAAGTCATTGATATTTAGGGAATGACGAAAAGAGGATCCCATGGATAAATTAAAGGAATATGACGGCGAGGTCTATCAGGCCATTCGGGGGGAGATCTCCCGGGAGAACGATACCCTGGAGATGATCGCCTCGGAGAACTTCGTCTCCCCGGCGGTGCTTCAGGCTATGGGCTCGGTGATGACCAACAAGTATGCCGAGGGCTATCCCGGGAAGAGGTATTACGGGGGATGTGAATTTGTGGACGTGGCCGAGGACCTGGCCCGGGAGCGGGCCAAGCAATTGTTCAAGTGCGATTACGCCAACGCCCAGCCCCACTCGGGGTCGCAGGCGAACATGGCCGTCTATTTTGCCTTCCTCAAGCCGGGGGATATGTTTATGGGCATGGATCTCTCCTGCGGGGGGCACCTGACCCACGGTAGCCCGGTAAACTTCTCCGGTCAGCTCTACCGAGTCACCACCTACGGAATAAGCCAGGAAACGGGGCGCATTGATTACGACTCCGTGGCCCTACGGGTCAAAGTCGAACGGCCCAAGCTCATCATGACCGGGGCCTCGGCTTATCCCCGGGTGATTGATTTTGCCCGTTTTCGGGAGATTGCCGATTCGGTGGGGGCCTACCTGATCGCCGACATCGCCCACATCGCCGGGCTGGTGGCGGTGGGTCTTCATCCCGATCCCCTGCCGTACTCTCATGCGGTAACCACCACCACTCACAAGACCCTGCGGGGCCCCCGGGGGGGGATGATCCTGATGGGAAAAGACATGGAAAACCCGATGGGCATCGTCGCCCCTAAAAGCGGCCGGGTGAAGATGCTCTCGGAGGTGCTGGACTCGGTGGTCATGCCCGGTATCCAGGGGGGACCGCTGATGCACGTGATTGCTGCCAAGGCGGTGGCCCTGAAAGAGGCCCTGGAACCGTCGTTTACCGATTACCAAAAGCAGATTGTGGACAATGCCAAAGCGCTGGCGGAGACCCTGCTGGGATATGGTTTTGACCTGGTCTCCGGGGGAACCGACAATCACCTGATGCTGGTTGATTTGCGGAACAATGATTTGACGGGCAAGGCGGCTGAGAACGCCCTGGAAAAGGCTGGTATTACGGTGAACAAAAACATGGTACCCTTCGACACCAGAAGCCCCCTTGTCACCAGCGGTATTCGGATCGGCACCCCGGCCCTGACCACTAGGGGGATGAAGGAGCCCGAGATGAAGCTCATCGGGGGGATGATCAACCAGGTGCTCTCCGATGTTGAGAATGCAAGCCTTCAACAGCAGGTTAAGGGTGAGGTCTTCGAGTTATGCCAGGGCTTTCCTTTGTATAAAGCCTAACGTTCCAATACATAGGGTGGCAAAATCAAGATGGAAAGTATGGGTGACAAAAAAAAATTAGAATTTAGAAATAATATTTTTTGCAAAGAATGTCATTCTGTTCTTAAAATAGAAGATTTAACTTTTCAAGCATATTTTCATTCTGATGAAATTACTTGTGCATATTGCAAACAAAAACTTGACCTTTGGGATTGCTTAAAAACTCAAATTGATCATATATTAGTTTCTTTTGGTTGGCATTATGGTTTATTAGGCTGTAAAGGTAGAAACATAAAAATCCTTCTGAAACCTAATGAATTACACAAATTAGACTTATCAAAAGAAATCGGAGATGGAGAATTACTTCATATTAATTACACACCTACTTCGGGCGACCTTTTTCCAATACAAATGCATTCTAACAAACCAATTACACATCTTATGCCGAAAGTAATAAATCTCATTCCATATGCTGTCAAAGAAAATCCATCTAATACTGAGGTTAATATTTTTTATTGGTTCGCAGCAAAAGAAGTAAAAGAAGATTTATCAACCATGTTGCTATTAGATGCATTTCGAAGATTTTATGAAGAAAATTATAGACATATGCTTGTTTCTGCTCAGACATCTATAGAAATTTTACAGTACAAATTCCTTAATGAGTTACTAAAATCAACCAAGATTTGTGAAGAAAGAATAAAATCTTTCCTTGAATATAAAGCAACCTTTTCTGTTCAGTTATTTACATTAATGCCCTTTTTATCTAAAATAATGAAATTTCCAATACCAGCTCCACAGGTTATAAAAGGATTTAAAAATCTTGTGGATGATAGGAACGATGTCATTCACAGAGGAATTCCAGAAAAAGTATGGAATAAAAATCGGCTGCAAAATGAATTATTAAGTGCATTTATTTTATTTAAGTATTTTAGGATTATTCATAAAGTTTTTTAAAACTTATATTTTTTTGCCTTATCCCGGCTATAGCTCATTCCACTGTGTTTTGTAGCTTCTACTTGCTCCAGATGGATGTTTTCATCCGCCGGATGATTGATTATGAATGACCCCATCCATAGCGATTTTCTATGGAAAAAAATGAAGATCAATAAACATACATATAAACAATGATTAGAATATTAAAAAAAATTTTCTCTAAAAAAGAATCTTCAGGTTTATTTTCTATATCTAAAAAGTCACTAAGAACTATAGCCAAGAAATCAAATATTGATCCTAAATTAATGGACCAAGCTTTTGATTCTTTAGTTGAAGAAATTGAAGCCTCTGGTGGCTCCATTGATTTAAGATCCCCTACTTCAAAAAAGATGGACGAGATACCATGCATCACGGAATATATAAAAAGAATGAGAGATAAATATAAAGATGATGAAATAACTAATAACTATATCGATGTTTTGTTGAAATTAACAGATTTAGAATTTTCATATTTTTGGGATTGTGTTTCAACTTATAAGGAAGATAAAAAACCAATAATTAGAAATTATGAAAGAGAATATTATTTTGAATATAAAGCATACAACTCAAAAAATATAATTGAGAGCTTGTATAAAAGTGGAATTTTCATTGAGAGTACAGAAAGTGATTCAATAGAAGATATATTACAAAATTATAAAGTGTCTGAATTAAAATCACTTGCATCAAGAAATTTAATTGAGGTAAAGGGCAAAAGAAATGAAATAGTAGATACATTAATTTTGAATAAAGAGAAAATATTAAAGGACATACACTTTAGCGATTATCTGAAGATTCCTTTTGAAATAGTAAATTTGATTGTAGAAGCTGCCGATATGCAAAGCAAAGATATAGGTTTAGTAAATGCTCAATTTAATAAAGAACAATTAGATGGCCTGGGGGAAAGTGATTTTGTTGAATATAAAGGATGGCTTACTTCCAGAGATAATTGGGTATGCGATGAATGTAAAAAAATGGATGATGAAATAGTTCCTCTAAATGAAACTTTTTCCAACGGTGAAATGTATCCTAATTCCCAACATTGTAAAAGAGGTTGTAGATGCACAATTATTCCAAGTAATAAAAATTAGTTTCTAAGAAATTAAAAGCATATTCCAAAGTCATATCATATATTTTGAAGTAAAATTACCAAAATTTTAAAAATTATTGAATGGCAAAAATCTATAACAAAATTCACATATGGGCACCAACAATTTTATCCTTGGTAACGATAATAGGATTGATATTAGGAGTATTCCGTAGAATTCATCAATTTCTGACAAATTTCTTGTATCTAAGTTCAACAAAAACATTAATAATTGAAATAATTTTTTACTCGATATTAATAGCGGTAGTACTATACCTGGCATGTTTCCATTCATTTTTTAGAAAGGTTAGATTTATTAAAAATATTACTAATGATGAGAAACAATTGTTACAAAAATATATTGATAAGTCAATTAGCACTATGAGTGTTGGTCCTTTACATAAAGATTTTGCAATAAGATTAGAGAAAAATGGAATTTTATATTATTCAAAAGAAACCAACACTTTTAATATCGACAAGCGTATTTTTAAATATTTGCGTAAAGGGAAATACTTACTGAAAATATAAAATTATTCCTTTGCTTAACAACCGCCTGAAGTCCAACGGCGAGTAGCATCGGCGAAATTTTTAGACTGAGGATTTTCAAAAGAAAACGAGAAGTCAAATTTATTGCTTCTCTTACCCTCCCCGCGGCTTAGGCGGGAGTCGTTAGGAGGATTCCTTATTGCAATGCAACTTTGAATAAAACAAGGATAGAAACCAATGACCCGTCCTTCCTGGGATGAATATTTCATGGACATCGCCCGGCAGGCGGCGGCCCGCTCCACCTGCGACCGCAATTGGGTGGGAGCCATCATCGTCAAGGACCGGATGATTCTGTCCACCGGCTACAACGGCAGCATCCGGGGGCTTCCCCACTGCGATGAGGTCGGTCATATTATGGAAGGGGATCACTGCGTGGCCACCGTGCATGCCGAGGCCAACGCTATCATCCAGGCAGCCCGGCACGGGGTGAGCATTGACGGAGCCTCTATCTACACCACCGCCAGCCCCTGCTGGAACTGCTTTAAGCTCATCGCAAATTCAGGGATAAAAAAGATCTACTTCGGGGAATTTTACCGGGACGAACGTATTCTCACCTTTGCCCAGAAGGCGGGGATTGAGCTGATTGATATGAGTTCCCAGAAAGCGGGTGATAAGGGCAGAGGGGCTAGGGAGCAGAGGAGCAAGGGGGAGTAGGGGATGATTGTGGAACAGAACACGTTGAAAAACCCAAAGCACGAAATTCGAAATGCAGAATGCGGACTGCGGAATGCGGAATAAAAAACCTGAAATCCGAAATAATGATTACCACTAAAACCCAGGAAGAAAAGGTCTTTCGTTATATCCGACAGGGATGGGATAACCCTGTCATTTTCTCTAAATTTATTTTGTTGGCCTTTTTAATTGTTCTTTTCCGTGGATATTTAGCCAACGCCCAGCAGCTCGTTCAGACCTTCCGGGGGCATGAAAGTTATATCACCAGCCTGGCCTTCTCCCCAGACGGCAAGTTCTTAGCATCGGGAAGCCGGGATGGGACGGTCAAAATCTGGGATCTCAAGGCCGGGCATATAGGACAAGAATTTAACGCTAGGGAATGGGTTTATCAGATAGCCTTCTCTCCCGAAGGCCGGTTGCTGGCGGCTTCGGGACAGACGGAAAGGGTCCGTTTGTGGGACCTTAAACGGAAGAAGTTAGTTCAACTATTCCGGGGATACGGACCCATCGCCTTTTCCCCCGACGGAAAGCTGCTGGCAGCCGGGGGGGAAAACCGAATCAAGATCTTTGACCTGGACCGAGGTAAGAGGGTCAAAACCCTGTCCGGCACCTACCGTCCCATCTACACCCTGGCCTTTTCCCCTGATGGGAATCTGTTGGCCTCGGGTGGTGGGGATAAATTCCTGCGGATCTGGGACGCCAGGCGGGGCAGGCTGTTAAGGACATTGTCCGGCCATAAGGGGGACATCCGGGATCTCGTCTTTTCCCCCGATGGGAAGGTGATATATACCGCCGACGACCAGAAGTCCATCCGGTTTTGGGATATAAAGGAGGGGGAACAGATCGGTGAGATCCGGACCTCTCCACCCTTGGCTATCTCCCCCGGGGGGAAGCTTTTAGTCACCGGGTCCGACCGGAGTGAAATTCTCTTCTGGGACCTGGTGAGCATGACTCGGGTGAGAACCATTCCCGACCAGTGGGGGGTTTTCGACCTGGCCATCTCCCCAAATGGAAGGTATCTTGCCTCGGGGAACATGGACAATGAGGTGCTACTATGGGATGTGGATGGGGTATTGGCCCTGTTGGAGGTGGTCATTACCAGCCAGTATTTTAAGTGCGAATATTCCTATTCGGAGAATAGGTCCCAGGAGGTGGACTATCGGCTTGTCTTAGGGATGATGAAGACCACGGTTAAGGAATATTTTACTGAAAGCTATTTCAATCATTTCTTTGAAGGTTTTGTCAAGAACGGGGGACTTTCCCCCCACAGCGTGCGGGTGGTAGTGAAAAAGAAGGGGGAGAGGAGGTGGGTAAACGCCCAGGACGATATTGAAAAATGCAGCCAGATCATCCGGGATATTCCCCCGGGGGAATCCGTCTTCTTCCGCATTCTTTTTGAAGGGGCGACCGATAGGGTGTATGACCTGACCAAGATAAAATTGGTCAACCGGCAGGCCATCGGTATCGAGAAATTTCTAAAGGACTCCTACCACCGGGAAACCCACGGTCAATACGAAGACCGGGAGCAGTGGAGGGTGGTGGTGGATACCGTAGAATAAGAAGAAATACGAAGTACGATCCCGAATACTCGGGACGAAATAAACTCGAATGTCCAAAATACAAATCAGTCGGGCGGGCCTGTTGCACAACCCAAAAATTGTTGATTTTCCGTCTGAAGATCTCGCCTACCCAGCAAGGGGCAGGACCTATCCCGAAGTATCGGGATAAGGTTGAGCGTAGCCTCCTACGGACTGGCTAAATCTTTCTTTAATAAATAATTAACCAGAACCGCTCTTTAGAGCGGTTCTAAGCATAACTCCTAAATTATCAATTGCGATAGTTTTGCCACAGGCCCGGGCGCCTGACTGATGACCAAAATAGATGTCTTCGTGAATCCGTATCCTCATGAGTTTAGTTATGAAATACGATTGTTAATACTAAGACCCATGCTGATGAATAATATGTTAGGTTGAGCAAATATGTCCAAAACCGTTTAATAATCAGAGGAAATGATACATGAGCGATGTTTTGGTACGAATAAAGCGAGCTGTTCTCACGGGACGATACGCATTCAGTTAAAAGGCGCGGATAGAAATGGAGATTGATGGTATTACGGAACTGGACGTGGCTGAATCCATTCTGAATGCTGTGGCAATTTACAAGACACTTCGTTCGCAGAGTCCATATAGGAGAATTGGGAGAGAGTACTTGTATGTGATTCAAAGCACAAACATGGACGGTCTACCGATTTACTAAAAGGGCAAACTAGTCAAGGAAGCGGGACAAGAAACTTATTATTTCTTAATTTCCTCAAAGAAAGTATTATAAAGGGTAGGATTATGGAGAGAACATTAGTGATCAAGGTTTGTTCAACTTGTGGATGTGAAAAAATTAAGAAGGTGCGAAGGAACCGGTTGGGCAAATTCCAAGGACAATCATATTCTGTCCCGTCGCTAGAATACCATGAATGCCCCGAGTGCGGCGAAAAAGTTTATGGCAGGGAAGCTATGCGTAGGATAGAGGAAGAATCCCCAGCATTTAGCAGAAGTCGAAAGCAGAAACATGCCGTTGCTTAACCGATGTACCAAGTTATGATGACTAAGGGAAGTGCCCTTAATTGTCACCGGAGCTGGCGGGTTAACTGGTCACGAAAGCTGGCCGCAGTTCATTGTTAATGCATTCATTTTAAGAATTCTCTGGAGCGTAGCCCCCTACGGGAAGGAAAGTGATATGTTTTCATTTCAAAATCACCGCTCAAAAATAAATTATGGCCAGAAGAACTTTTAAAGGGGGGGTGCATCCCCCTACCCATAAAGAGCTTACTGAAGAAAAACCGATTGAATCTTTGCCCATGCCCGAGCGGGTAATTGTGCCCTTAAAACAGCACCTGGGTGCCCCGGCTGAGCCCATCGTAGAGCGGGGGGCAAAGGTTAATGAAGGGGATAAGATCGCCGAGGCCAAGGGATTCGTTTCCGTTCCCGCCCACTCCCCTATTTCGGGAAAGGTCGTCTCCGTAGAGCCTGTGCCCCATCCCTTCGGGGGGGAGGAGTTGGCGGTGATCATCCAGGCGGATGGGGAAGGTGCCCTAAATGAAGAAATCCAGTTTGACGATGATTATTTAGATCTTAGCCCTGATGAGATGAAGGATCGGGTGCGGGAGGCCGGATTGGCGGGAATGGGGGGAGCGGCCTTTCCCACCCACGTGAAGCTCTCCCCACCCGAGGATAAGCCCATTGACACCCTGATCATCAACGGGGCCGAGTGCGAGCCCTATCTTACCGCCGATCACCGTTTGATGGTGGAACAAGGTGAGGACATTATAAAGGGGTTGCGGATTTTCCAGAAGATCTTGGGTGGCCCCAGGGCGATAGTGGCCATCGAGGGGAACAAGCCGGATGCCATAGAGGCTATGAAAGGGTGGGTTCTTGAAGATGGGGACATTGCTGTAGTTTCCTTGAAGGTCAAATATCCCCAGGGGTCGGAGAAGCAGTTGATCAAGGCGCTGACCGGCCGCGAGGTGCCCAGCGGGGGACTGCCCATGGATGTGGGGTGTCTGGTGCAGAATGTGGGCACTGCCAAGGCGGTGTACGATGCCGTCGCCTTCCGCAAGCCCCTCACCGAAAGGGTGGTGACGGTAACCGGCCGCGGGGTGGCCGAGTCCAAGAATGTGCGGGCTAAAATTGGGACCCCCTTTAAGGAGCTCATTGACTATTGTGGGGGCTATCGGGAAAACGGCCCCCTGAAGGTGATTATGGGGGGCCCCCTTATGGGGCTGGCCCAGGCCGACGACGGGGTTCCAGTGATCAAGGGTACTTCGGGCATCCTGGTGCTCCCGGAAAAGGACTCCAGGCTGGGAACACCCAGGCCCTGCATCTCCTGCTCCCGGTGTGTGGATGTGTGCCCTGCGGGCTTGGTCCCCAGTTTCCTGGGTTCCTACGTTGAATACGAGCAATGGGAAACGGCGGAGGGGATCGGGATAATGGACTGCATCGAATGCGGGTGCTGCACCTACGTCTGTCCCACCAAAAGAAATCTGGTTCACCTCATAAAGTATGGGAAACAGATTGTCTTATCAAGTAGGGCCAATTAAAGAACTTAGCCCCTTCGGGGCAACCGAAATAATGGAATGATGGAATTATGGGGAAATAAATATATCAGGTAATCAGGATACCAGTGGGAAGGAAATCAGTAGATCAGAACATTCGGAACGATCTTGGGACAGGATAAAACCTGATATTCTGATTTACTTTAACTTAGACCTTTCTTAGAAATTCCGATACTTTTAATTAGTGGCTTTGATAAACCCGCTTCTATGGTTTCATCTGGAAAAATGGCCTGCAAAAGGGGGGGAATCTTCTTTTTAGAAATATTCTTTCCACCGATTTTTTTTACTTAGTAACGGTATTAGAGTCTGGTGATGGAAAAAACGGGATTTCTGTCTGTTTCTCCCCACATTCGGGATGATGTATCAATCCCGAAGATCATGTATTCGGTGGTACTGTCCCTGCTGCCCGCCCTGGCAGGGGCGGTCTATTTTTTCGGCTTGCGCTCTTTATGGTTGACGCTGGTCAGTGTGGCGACAGCAGTGGTGGTAGAAACCCTGCTCCAGAAATTGATGGGGCGGGAGATCACCGCCCTGGACGGCAGTGCCATCGTCACCGGAATTCTGTTGGCTTTTAACCTTCCCCCCGGGGTGCCCTTCTGGATGCCTGCCGTGGGGTCCTTTTTCGCCATCGCCATTGCCAAAATTCCTTTCGGGGGATTGGGGTATAATCCTTTAAATCCGGCTCTGGCGGGCCGGGCCTTTTTATTGGCATCTTGGCCGGTGGAGATGACCACCCGATGGATCGCTCCAAGGGGTGGCATAACCGCCGTCACCGGCATTGACGCCTTCACCGGAGCCACCCCCCTGGGCGTTCTTAAAGAATCCCATAAAATCCTGGCCGACCAGGCGGCCTATTCCATCGAAAAGGTGATTCAGGCCCGGGATGCGTTGGATCAACTCTCTTTTTCCTATGGGGACCTGTTCTGGGGTCGGGTGGGGGGATGTCTGGGGGAGACCTCCGTCCTCCTGCTTTTGATTGGGGCGGTTTTTCTGATGTATAAACGGTATGTCGGCTGGAAGATCCCGTTCAGCTTTCTGGGGATGGTGATGGTTCTCTCCTGGATATTTGGGGGGGACAAGGGGGGGTTCAGCGGCGATCCCATCTTTCATCTTCTTTCCGGCGGGTTGATCTTAGGGGCGTTCTTCATGGCTACTGATATGGTGACCACGCCGGTGACCTTTAAAGGTCGGCTGATCTTCGGCACCGGCTGCGGGGTGCTGACGGTGGCCATTCGTCTCTTAGGGGGTTACCCCGAAGGGGTCTCCTACTCAATTTTGTTGATGAACTTGACAACACCCCTGATTGACCGCTATACGATGCCGAGAATATTTGGGACTAAAAAATAACCTAACATTTCAGCCACGAAGGCACCAAGACACAGGGGTAAATAAGAGACTTGAATAAGGTTGAACACTAAAAGGTTGTGGCTGATCGCTGATAGCTGAACGCTTCTTCCCAATGAGGAGGGAATATGAAGGTTACAATCGAAATCCGGGATGATCTATACAGGAAGTTAAAAACAATTACAGAGATGGATGATTGCTCAATTGACGAAGAAATTGAGATGGCAGTGCTGGTTATGGCTAAGAAGCGCACCTTGATCCAACGACTGATGGAGGAGACAGGGGGCTGAATTTGACGAGGCGATGCAAAGGTTAGCTGATTAGGTCCCGATGAAGGAAATTCTGTTTTTAGATGTTGATTAGGCTAAAGAATGAAAAATATTTTAAAACTTGCCCTTATCCTGATGTTCATCGCCCTCATCGCCGCTGTGGGGTTGGCCCTGGTGAACTTGAAGACGAAACCGATCATCGAAGCCTATAAACGGTGGCAGCAGGAACAGGCCCGCAGGGAGGTCATACCGGTCGCTGAAGAGGGTGTATTTATATTAAAGGATAACGAGACGGAGTTTCCCTATTATATCGCCTATGTTGACCCCGATACCACCAGGCTGGTGGGTTATACCTTTCTGGCTAAAGGAAAGGGCTACAGCAGCACCATTGAGACGGTGGTGGGGGTGGATACCGCTGGGATGGTGACCGGAATTAAGATCACCTTTCAGCAGGAGACTCCGGGGCTGGGGGCCAGGGCTACCGAGGTCAAATACGGTGATGAAAAACCCTGGTTTCCCCTCCAGTTCGCCGGGAAGTTGGCCCGCAACTTGGCCGTGGATAAGGACGGGGGCGAAATCCAGTCCATAACCGGAGCTACCATTACCTCCCGGGTAGTCACCAACTCCATTAACGAGGGGATGAAGAAGCTTCAAGAAAAACTGAGCTTTAGGTAATAGTTCACCACGGATAACCACAGAATAACACAGAAAAAGATGAGAAATGGGCAAATGAAGAACTAGCGAAGTAAATTTCCAAATGGGAATAAGAATATCAGATGATCAGGATACATGCCCGTCCCGAAGGTTCGGGACAGGCGGGTCAGCGGGAAGAATATCAGTCGTAGACCCGTTTCACCAGGGTGGATCAGAACATCAGGATAAAATCTGATATTCTGATATACCTTTAATTTTGGCTCCGTAAAATTTGAGATGTTACCACTAAATTTCAGGGTTGATATCCCGAAACTTCGGGACCGTGGTGAACTGTTACAACTTTAGAAATAGGGATTATGGAACTGAGCAAGGAATTTTTTAAAGGGCTGTATAAGGAAAACCCCGTCTTTCGATTAGCCCTGGGCCTGTGTCCGGCGTTGGCAGTGTCTAACTCGGTGGAGAATGGGATTGGTATGGGGGTTGCCGTTACCTTTGTGCTTGTCTGTTCAAATTTTCTTATTTCGTTGATCCGGAAAGGGGTACCCCCCAAGATCCGGATTCCCGTCTTTATCGTCATCATCGCCACCTTTGTCACCATCGCTGATCTGGTGATGAACGCCTACCGGCCTGAGCTTCACAAAAATTTGGGCATTTTCGTTCCCCTGATCGTGGTAAACTGCATCATCCTGGGCCGGGCCGAGGCCTTTGCCTCCAAGCAGGGGGTGGCGGCCTCTTTCGTGGACGGGCTGGGGATGGGTATAGGGTTTACGCTGGCGCTGGTATTGATCGCCACCGTGCGGGAGATCCTGGGTGCGGGGACTTTTTTAGGCTATCCCCTGCTGGGCCCCGGGTATAAACCGGTGCTGTTGCTGGTCCTGGCCCCGGGGGCCTTCATCACCATGGGGCTTTTTATGGGGCTGTTCGCCTGGCTGGATCGCCGCCGTAAATTCCGTTATCTTGAGATAGAGAGGGCCAAATATAAATAATTAAACTTTGGCAAATTTAAAATGCTGATTTCTAATCCCGAACCTTCGGGATGGGATTTGGAGCTTGTGATTTATAAAAATTGATCATTGCGCTTAGTAAATAATAAAAGGCAGAAAATGATAAAGATGTTGGGCCAGCAGAAGCATAAGAGAAAGAAGGGATTATGGACTTCGGCTACCTGCTGACGATTGCCATAGGGACGATTTTCATCAATAACTTTGTTCTGGCTCGGTTCTTAGGGCTCTGTCCCTATCTTGGGGTGTCCAGGAAGATGGATTCGGCCGTCGGGATGGGCCTGGCCGTCATCTTTGTGATGACTATGGCCTCGACGTTTACCTGGCTGGTCTATACCTATCTTCTGTCTCCTGTGACCAACATCTGGGGAATAGATCTGATCTTCCTGCGCACCATCGCCTTTATTTTGGTCATCGCTTCACTGGTGCAGTTCTGCGAGATCGTCATCCAGAAGGTAAGCCCGCACCTGTATAAGGCCCTGGGCATCTATCTACCCCTGATTACCACCAACTGCGCTATTTTGGGGGTGGCAGTGCTGAATATTGACGAGTTTTTCCAAAACGGGGGACCTATTACGGGAAGTTTCATCTATGCGGTCGTCCAGGGGTTTACGGCCGGGTTGGGGTTTACCTTAGCCCTGGTGCTGATGGCGGGTTTGAGGGAAAAGCTGGAGATGGCCGGGGTCCCCGAATCCCTGAAAGGGCAGCCTATTGCCTTCATCATGGCCGGGCTGATGGCTATCGCTTTCCTGGGATTTTCCGGGTTCTCAGTAGGGTAGGTGGGGACAATGGAAAATTGGATGGATAAATGGAATATTAAAATATGGGTCAGGCTTTGGTGAAATCAACTTCTATTCGGGGGGATATTCAGGCGTGAAAAAATGCGCTGTTTTGAAATAGTATCATTTGGTTCTATGAAAATTTTTGAGTGTGTCAACCCCGTTAGATAATCATTTTGCAAGGTTAGGTATGTTAGACAGTTGTCAGTATCTAACGGGGTCAACCGTGTTGATACATAAAGCGAGATGGTCGCTTTACTCCAAATTATTCCCAAAAGTTTTTATTGACCGTTATGGATCCATCAATCTATGCCGCATTGATCAGCGTCGGCGTGCTGGGGTTTATCTTCGGCGGCGGGCTGGCCTATGCATCCAAAAAATTTCATGTGGAGATTGACCCCCGAGCTGAAAGGGTGCTGGATGCCCTTCCCGGCATTAACTGCGGGGCCTGCGGCTACCCGGGGTGTAGCGCCTTCGCTGAAGGGGTGGTAAACGGGGAGGCGGAACCATCGGGGTGCACCCCCGGTGGAGAGGGGGTTTCCGAGATAGTCTCGGCGATCATGGGGGTGGAGGTGGTGACCGCCACCGCCCCAGTGGCCGTTGTTCAATGTAAGGGGGGGCGAGGGGAGGCCAAGCAGCATTTCCAATATTACGGTGTGCCGGATTGTAACGCCGCCGATCTGGTAGCCGGGGGGCATATGGCCTGCCGCTACGGCTGTCTGGGACTGGGGTCCTGCGTTCGGGCCTGTCCCTTCGACGCCATGGAGATGAACGATAACGACCTGCCGGTAGTTTACGATGACCTGTGCACGGGATGCGGGTTATGCGTGGCCGCCTGTCCACGCAATATCATCGCCCTTATCCCCCGGGAGGCTAAAGTTTACTTAGGATGCGTCTCCCGGGATCGGGGTAAGAAGGTCAAGGACGTCTGCTCGGTAGGCTGCACCGGCTGCACCCTGTGTGCCAACCCCAAGGTAACCCCCTCGGGGGCCATTCAAATGGACGGTTATCTGCCGGTAATTGATTTTAATGTTGAGGATAACCTTCTGGTGGCCGCCTATAAGTGTCCCACCAATTCCTTCGTGGATAAGCTCAAACATCGGCCCAAATTTACCATCACCAATGACTGTACGGGAACGGGTGAGTGCGTTTCTGCGTGTCCGGTCAAGGACTGCATTACCGGAGTGAAAGGGGAGAAGTTCGAGATTAACCCCGAGCTCTGTATCAGTTGCGGGCGGTGTCAGCCCGTATGTCCCGAAAAGGCCATTACCGTTATCGGGGCGCTGGCCTATCAAGAGCAGTCGTTGGAAGGGGTAGGATAATTCTATCGGCCAGTGATTTTAATTGACTCTTTGGGTTCCTTTTCATATATTTTATGGCATTATTGTTCTATTTATTCGCTCTGGTGGTCGCCTTTTCAGCGGTGATGGTGATTATCCGGAGGAATCCGGTCTCCAGCATCCTTTACCTGATGCTGGTCATGTTTTCCCTGGCTGGGCTTTATGTTCTGCTGGGAGCCCGCTTTATCGCCGCCCTGCAGGTGACGGTCTACGCCGGGGCCATCATGGTGCTCTTTTTGTTCGTGGTGATGCTGCTGAACCTGGATAAGCCGGATGGTGTTGAGAGAAAACGGGCCGTAACCCGACTGATTGGGTTTTTAGTGGCCGGGCTGTTGTTGTTTTTGAGCGCTTTGTTGGTCAGGTCCAATTCCATTCAAAGCTCGGGAATGGACTTTAGACCGATGGGAACGGCCCAGGCGGTGGGGAAGACCCTGTTTACGGATTATTTACTGCCCTTGGGAATAGTTCCCGTTTTGCTGCTTGCGGCTGTGCTGGGGGCGGTAGTACTGACGAATAAGAAATTATGAGAATTATGAACCTTATTTCTAAAGCTGGGTTGTCGGATAGTAACGAATTTTCGGGATGCATCCGACCTACAGCAGAATTTGGGAAATGCAGATTACGTTAGAACATTATCTGTTCTTGTCCGCTTTTCTTTTTGCCGTCGGGGTAGCCGGGGTGCTCACCCGGCGGAACGCCCTGATAATCTTTATGTCCATTGTGCTTATGCTGAATGGGGTGAATCTGACCTTCATCGCCCTGGCTCATTATCTTTCCGATATGGTCGGCCGGGTGTTCGTGGGCTTGGGGGTAACGGTGGCCGCCGCTGAGGTAGCGGTGGGGCTGGCTGTTGTGATCGCCATCTTCCGGAATAAGGGGACGGTTCATATTGATGTATTGAGCCTGACGAAATGGTAGACTATATTTGCTTAATCCTCCTCTTCCCCCTGATCGGGGCCGGGGTTAACGGGCTTTTCGGGCATAAGCTTTCGGAAAAGACGGTGGGGATCATCGGTTGTTCGGCCATCGGGCTCTCCTTTCTGGTGGCTGGGGGAGTAATGATCCAGTTGGTGGGTCTGCCTCTAGCTGAGCGAAGGGCCGAAGTTACCCTATTCACCTGGCTTTTGGCCGGTGATTTTCGCATTCCGTTGGCTCTGTTGGTGGATCAGCTCTCCGGGGTGATGATCCTGGTGATAAGCGGGGTGGGTTTTCTGATCCATATCTATTCGCTGGGCTACATGCACGGGGATCGGGGTTTTTCCCGCTACTTTGCCTGGATGAACCTGTCTGTCTTCTTCATGTTGCTGTTGGTGCTGGGAAATTCCTTTCCCATTTCGTTGGTGGGCTGGGAGGGGGTTGGTCTCTGCTCTTATCTTCTGATCGGCCTCTGGTATGAGGACCCGGCGAAGGCGGCGGCCGGGAAGAAGGCCTTCATCGTAGGCCGGATCGGTGACTGCGGGTTAATTATCGGTGTGCTGTTGATCTTCGCCACCTTCAAAACCCTGAATTATGTCGCGGTTTTTGAACTGGCAGGGTCATATCCAGGCAACAGTGGGGTTATGATTGCCATTGCCTTGCTACTCTTCGTTGGGGCGGTTGGCAAATCGGCCCAGCTTCCCCTATACGTATGGCTGCCCGACGCCACTGCCGGCCCCCCACCGGTATTAGCCCTACTTACCACCACCACCATGGTCCCCGCTGGGGTATACATGGTGGCCCGGACCCATCCCCTTTATGAACTGGCCCCAGTTTCATTGACAGTCCTCTTGGTGGTAGGGGGCCTCACAGCAATTTATGCCGCCTCCATCGCCCTGGTCCAGAACGACATCAGGCGGGTGCTGGCCTATGCTACCATCAGTCAACTGGGGTATATGTTTATGGCCTGCGGTGCCGGGGCCTATGCCGCCGGCATTTTCCATCTGACAACCTATGCTTTCTTCAATGCACTGCTATTTTTAGGGGTCGGGAGCATCATCCACGCCCTGGGAGGGGATGGGGACATCCGCCAGATGGGGGAGCTCAAGAAACATCTTCCTATTACCTTTTGGACGTTTCTAGTAGCTGCGCTGGCCATCTCGGGTATCCCTGGGTTTTCGGGCTTCTTCAGCAAAGTTGAAATTCTATGGAAGTCCTTGAGCGGGGGCCATCCCTATGGCTGGGCGGTGGGGACAGTAGTTGCCGGCATGACCTCATTCTACATGTTCCGATTGCTCTATTTGACATTCTATGGCGATTTTCGGGGGAAAAAGAAAGCCCCAGAGCACATCCAAGAATCACCCCCCTCCATGGGAGTTCCCCTCATCCTATTGGGTGTCCTGTCCCTCTTCGGGGGATTGGGGGGGCTGCGCAAGCTGTTGGGCGGTGGGGATTGGTTGGGCCGTTTTTTAGCCCCGGTTTTCGAAAGCCCCGGGGTTCGTCACCGGGTCTATCATACCAGCGGCTTTGAATTCCTGATCATGGGGATTTTCGTGTTCGTAGTGCTGGTGGGTATTGCTCTGGCCTATTTGATGTATCGTAAAGCCCCCGAACTTCCCCAAAAGGCGGCCTCGAAATTCAGATTGGCCTATCATATTCTGTACAATAAATATTTTGTGGACGAAATCTACAATGTTGTCGTCGCTCAACCGGTGGTAAAGGGCTCCAATTGGCTATTGCGCTGGGTTGACGATGGGGCCATTAACAAATCGGTAATGCTCATGGCCTCGGGGGTCGTCTTGATCCTCGGCTATTTTATTTTGCAAGTTCTTTAGGAATAAATAGTGAACCTCACTATTCTCTCCTTTATCACCTTTTCATTGGGATAGTCCTCTGGATCGGGGTCTATCCGAAGCCCTTCTTAAGCCGGATGGAGGCCTCAGTGGGCTATCTGATCCAGCGGGTGGAGTTGGCTAGGGATGGGACACCTAATTCAGACAACCTGTGAGTTATCTATCATTAACTATCCAAAAGAATTTTAAAACCAAGGTTTTTAATCACATATTGATCAGGTTGTTGAAAGAGAGAGTATTGAATGAAACTGCCGAAGCGGGAGAACGCCTACGTACCACCGGGAAAATTAGCTAGATATCTTCTTTCAGAAATGCATCCTGTTGGTAAGTCGAAGGCCAAATTCTTCCAATCGGTCGGTTTCTATGGGTCCAACGTGGATATACTTGAGAGAAGTTTGGTTATGATTGCACACTCTAACGAGGTCAGCGAGACAAAGAAGACCTCGCATGGCACGAAATATTTAGTTGATGGAGAGATTCAAACACCAGACGGGATGCTCGTTCAGTTGAGAACTGTCTGGATTATAGATGCTGGAAAGGACACTCCCCGTTTCGTGACAGCATATCCAGCTTAGATAATAAGGGAGGAGCTTTTAGATGATTCGAGAATTGGACTCTGTTGCTTTGGCCTGTGACATTGCAGAGCATGGCCTGAAACAGGGCGATATAGGAGCAGTGGTTCACTGCTACGGTGATGGATTGGCTTTTGAAGTTGAATTTGTGACCGCAGCGGGCAAGACAATTACTGTATTGACACTTAGCAGGGATGAAATCCGCCCTTTGGGGGGGAGAGAAATTCTTCATGCTCGGGAACTGGAACAGACTTTGGCATAAACAGCTGAAGAGTCAGTGAAAAACGGTTGAGCTTAAACAAATGTCTAAATTTAACTGCGGTAAAAATTTGTTCTCTTAGTGAACATCTAGATCAGTGTCTAGCCGAAGCCCTTCTTAAGCCGAATGGAGGTTTCTGTGGACCACATGATCAAGAGGCTGGAATTGGCCAGGGATGAGGGATTAAATTTCTGTATCGGAAATTGCTGATTATTGTTAGAAGGGCGCAAAACAAAAATCTTCCAAAGGGAATCCTTGATATCCAGTCCTGAAATAAATATAAGTTCCATCGGGCCGGAGCTGACTGTTTTGCTGACGGCCATCGTCATCCTGGTGGTTGATCGGTGGGTGGCGAAAAGGAAACCATGGTTGCCATTGGGGCTGGGACTGGCCGGGTTGGCCCTGGCCCTGGGGGTCACGTTGTCGTTATGGAATCAATCCCGGGCTGGGTTCGGGGGGCTGATCGCCGCCGATAACTATGCTCTGTTTTTTAACCTTATTTTTCTCATTGCTGCCGCCATGACCTTTCTGGTCTCAAGATTTTATCTGGACCAGAACGGGATGCAGCGGGGTAAATATTATGTTTTGTTGCTCTTTGCCCTGCTGGGGATGATGGTAACAGCGTCAGGCACGGACCTGTTGACCATTTTCCTGGGCCTGGAAACCTCGGCCGTTTCCCTCTATGCCCTGGCTGGCTTTCTGCGGGGACGGGTAAAATCCAATGAATCGGCCCTGAAATATATTCTGCTGGGGGCCTTTTCTACCGGATTTTTTCTGTATGGGGTGGCGCTGGTTTACGGGGGCACGGGGACTACCAATCTGGGGAGAATTGCTGACCACTTAGCCAAGACCGACCTTTTATCATCCTCAATAATGCTGGCGGGGATGGGGCTGTTGATAGTGGGGTTCGGCTTTAAGGTGGCGGCGGTGCCCTTTCATTTCTGGGCCCCCGATGTCTACGAAGGGGCCCCAACCCCGATAGCCGCCTTCATCTCGGTGGGTCCAAAGGCAGCGGCTTTCGCCGCATTCCTGCGGGTATTCAGCACGGCTCTGCCGGCCCTGAAGCCCCAATGGACCCCGGTGCTCTACGTATTAGCCATCCTGACTATGACCCTGGGGAACCTGGCGGCCCTATCCCAGTGGAACATCAAACGGATGCTGGCCTATTCCTGTATCGCCCATGCAGGGTATGTGCTGGTGGCGTTGGTGGCCGGTGAGGAGTTAGGAAATGCCAGTGTCCTCTTCTATCTGTTCGTCTACAGCCTGATGAACCTGGGGGTCTTCACCATCGCCATCTTGATCAATCGAAGGGGGAAAGGGAATTACCATCTGAACGACTACGCCGGGCTGGGCACCAGCCATCCCCTCCTGGGGGCGGTCATGGCGCTGTTTATGCTATCGTTAGCGGGAATTCCCCCCACGGCCGGGTTCTTCGGTAAATTCTATATCTTCGCTGCCGCGGTTAAATCGGACTATATCTGGTTGGCGGCGATCGGAATTCTGAACTGGTTGGTTTCCGTCTATTATTATCTGCGAATCGTCGTCACTATGTATATGATAAAGCCGGAGATCGCCTTGAAAAGGGTCAGGGTAGTACCGGAATTTGTGGTGGTCCTTCTGGTTTCGGCCCTGGGGATCCTGGGGCTGGGCCTCTTTCCGTCCGGACTGATGTTCTTGGTGAAAAGCGCGGTGATTTTTTGAAGCCAAGCGGACAATGATGGTCCTACCGGATAAAACCCCCAGCTTCATCTTTCGGGGATGGTGAACAGGACATGCTTCTTTTGCATTTAGCCCTTATCGTCATTCTGAGCAAACTGGTCTCGGCCCTGGCGGCAAAATATAAGCAGCCCCCTGTTCTGGGGATGCTGTTGCTGGGGCTATTGCTGGGGCCCTCGGGATTTCACTTTATTGACTCGGAGATTGTATTAAAAAGCCTCGCCAAACTCGGAGTCCTGATCCTCATCTTCATGGTGGGTCTGGAGACAGATTTTGGGGGGATGAGGAGGCAGGGAAGGGCCTCCTTTTTGGCCGCCTTGGGGGGCGTTATCTTCCCCTTTGGGCTGGGAATTGGAACTGCTTTGTTCTTCAACTATGGATTGCTCGAGGGTTTCGTCATCGGAACTATCCTGACGGCAACCAGCGTGAGCGTCACCGCTATGACCCTTATAGATTTGGGAAAGCTCAAGACGGCGGAGGGAACCACAATCCTCGGGGCGGCGATTCTCGATGATATCTTTGGGATCTTATTAATTTCCATTATACTTTCCCTTGGGGGCGGTCAGACGAACATATGGGCCGTATTGGGGAAAATCATTCTGTTCTTTTTCATCACTACGGGGATCGGGATTTTTGCTTTTCCAAAATTGATGCGCTTCTCAGAGAGGCTCCATGTGCCCCACGGGGCGGTCGCCATTGCCCTGGGTCTGGCTTTCTTATATGCCTGGATCGCAGAACTCGGGAGGATTGCCTATATCACCGGGGCCTATCTTGCCGGGCTCTTTTTGGGAAGAACCACTACCCAGCGTCGTATTATCGCCGGGATGGAAACCCTGGGACAATCCCTTTTCACAGCTATCTTCTTTGTAAATATCGGGCTGGAAACCGAGCTAAAGGGCTTGAGTGAAAGCTATCTTTTTGTCCTTATCTTTGTCTTAGCCGCCATATTGGGGAAGGTGATCGGAAGCGGAATCGGAAGCTGGACCTCCGGGTTCAACCGGGCCCAATCCCTCCGGGTGGGCATCGGGATGATGCCCAGGGGCGAGGTGGCCCTGGTGGTTGCCTCCGTCGGTCTGTCAAATCAACTGATCGGACAGGTCGAGTATTCCGGAACCGTGGTGATGGCCATCCTGACGGCTCTGCTGACCCCATTCCTCCTGAAGCTGGCTTTTGGTAAAAAGGAAATTCAGGATAATCCACCGGGGGAACTGCACGCCTAATGGGGGTGACTAACGCCAAGTGGGATTTTAAAATGCGTCGCTGAAAGCATATGTATCATTTGTAAAAATCCTCCTAACCCCCCCTAGCCCCCCTTTATTAAAGGGGGAACAAAAGGGGGGTTCAAAGGGGGACTTTGAGAAAGGCCAAAGGATTAAGAAATAGGATTTAGTGGCGAACTGTTACTTTAATTTTGAATATTTGTGCCGAACTTGAGAAATAATGTGTGAATAATAAAAGATTAGACGAGGGGAGTGAGATGTTATCCAGAATGATTAAAGAGGAATTGATCCTTCTCGATCTGAAATCCAGGACAAAGGAAGAAATAATCGAAGAGATGGGCCACTTGTTTGTCCATTCCGGATCCATCTCGGACCTGGATGAATTCATCAGAACCATACAGGAGAGGGAGGCTATTGAAAGCACGGCCATCGGCGGGGGCGTCGCCATTCCCCACGGGAGGTCGGGAGCGGTGGAGGAGTTGTGCATAGCCTTTGGTGGGTCCAAAACAGGGGTTGATTTTGGGTCCCTGGATGGAGAGCCCGTTCACCTGATCTTTATGATTGCCTCACCCCTGAGTGCCCCCGGGGAATACCTCCAGGCGGTGGCAAAGATCGCCCGATTCCTGAAGATGGAAGATTTGAAACATAAGTTGCTGGGCGCCAAAACGAAAGGGGATGTTCTGGAAGTCCTAAGGGAGTTCGATGCCAGGGTGCCAAGGAAGATCGAGGTAAAACCGAAGGAAGGAAGGACCATATATAAGTCGAAACAGGGAGATTAGTATGTATCTTCTAATTATAATACTCAATAAAGAGGAGTATCTCGGGGATCTCCTCTCGGTGCTCATCGAGCTGGGGGTGATGGATGCTACCATTGTGGACTCCGAGGCCATTGGTAAGGCCTTAGCGGTGAAGGTCCCCATCTTCGCGGGATTGCGTCTGCGGGGGGATCGGATATTTTCCAAGACCATCTTCGCCCTGGTGGAGGATAAGAACACCGGGGATGAAATCGTTCATCTATTAAAGGACATCGGTATAGATCTTCTGACACCGGGGGTGGGGAGGATCGTCACCATCAAGGTGGAGTCAGCCCTGGGAACCCCCTCGCCGCCGGATATTGTGTGATCCCGAGGAAAATCCTATGGATTTCTTAGTTCTATTAGGTTGGATAAAAATTTATTGAATCGGGTTAAACGGCCGGAGGACCATGAAAAGACTACGCACCTTTTTTAATGGAATTTATAAGCAGGCCAAAGAGAAGCCGGTCCTGCGTACCCTGATGCCCCTGATCCGGATGATGGACAACTTCATCTTCGAGTCCGGGGGGGTGGTGACTGATGCTCCCCTGATCCGTGATGGGATCGGCACGCAGCGGTTTATGTCCATGGTGATTGTGGCGATTGCCCCGGCCACCATCGCTTCGGTCTATTTCTTCGGCTGGCGTTCGCTGTCCGTGATTGCGGTCTCCTATATTTTTGGCGGGATAACCGAGATTATCTTCGCCATCGTCAGAAAGGAATCTATCAACGAGGGGCTGCTGGTAACCGGGATACTCTTTCCCTTAACCCTGCCCCCAACTATCCCCCTTTGGATGGTGGCCGTGGGGGTTGTGGTTGGTGTGGCCCTGGGGAAGGAGGTGTTCGGGGGCACTGGGAAGAATATCTTCAACCCGGCGCTGGTGGGGAGGGTTTTCCTGGCCATCGCCTTTCCGGTGGAGATGACTACCAAATGGACAGCACCTGTGGGCGGTTTCTGGGGTGGTTTTACAACTTATCTTCCCGATGCGGTCACCTCAGCTACACCCCTGACCATTTTCAAATCAACCGGCCAGCTCACCACCAATCTGGATTTGCTGTGGGGCAATGTGGCCGGGAGCCTGGGGGAAACCTCCGCCCTCCTGCTCATATTGGGGGGCCTGTTCCTGATGCTGACTAAGGTGAGCAACTGGCGCATACCGGTGGGCTATCTGGGCTCGGCCTTTGCCTTCGGATGGGTTATGTGGCTGCTGGTTCCCCAAAAGTTTGCCCCCCCAGTATTTCAACTGCTATCCGGAGGGCTGCTTTTCGGAACCTTCTTCATGGCCACCGACCCGGTCTCGGCCCCCATAACGAACCTGGGAAGGTGGATATATGCCCTTTTGCTCGGTATCATTACCATCATTATTCGGGGGTTGAGCGGATATGTGGAGGGGGTGATGTTTGCCATTTTATTCATGAACATCTTTTCATCCTTAATCAATGACATGACCGTTCCCCTCATTGCCAGGCGCAGGGAGCGGAGGGTTAAAGCCTCACTGAGTGCACGTCTTGGGAGTCCCAAAAATCTAACGAAATAATGTTCTAAACAAGTATATCAGGTGATCAGGACATCAGTGGGAAGAATATTAGAAAATCAGGAGAACAGTATAGGATAGATGAGTTAAATGTTGCACGGAGAAAATAATCTGGTGTTCTGGTAACCTAATCCTCTTCCAACTGATTTACTGATCAGTCCGGCGTCAGTCGGGCGGGCCTATTGCAGAACTACCGCATCGGTCAGGCGCCCGACTGATAGGAATAAATTCCTATGCTAATCCAAATAAAGTATGTTGAAACATACTGTAATCAGTCCCGAAGTTTCGGGGCTTTCTTTGAAATAGCGTGATAATTTATTATCACGCAAATAGGAAACCAGTCCCAAGATCTTTACGACGATTTCAGAGTTGTGCCACAGGCCCGGGCGCCTGACCGACCTGACGGATATTCTTATTTACTTTAATATCAGTAAAGGCCTAATGAAGAAAATGCGGCACTAAGTTCAGGAGGAACCCATGACCAAAAAACTTAAGCAGAGATTGTGGATGATCGGTCTAATGGCCATAATGGGTGTTATTTCAGCTTCGCTTTTAGCCAGCATCTACCAGTATGCTCAACCCATCGTGGAACGGAACCGAAGGATTAAGCTCTATTCGGCGGTGCTGACCGTGTTGAGGGTTGATTATTCAATGCCGGATATGGAAGTAGTTTTTCAGGATAGGATAAAAATTATCGAACAGGAGGGGCTGACCCTTTATGAAGGATATTCTGATAAGGGACGACTTTTAGGCTATGCCCTGCCCCTCAAGGGTGGGGGGTTCTGGGGGCCCATTGCCACGGTCCTCGGCCTTGAGCCCGACTGGGAGACCCTCAAAGGGATCGAGATTATTGAAAATGTGGAGACGCCGGGACTGGGTGCCCGGATCACCGAACCGGCTTTTAAAGCCTCTTTTAGGGGGCTGAAGGCCACCCCCAACATCACTTATGTGCTGCATAAGGAGCCGGAAAGACCCAATGAATTTCAGGCCATAACCGGGGCCACAGAGACAAGTAAATCTATTGCCAGGATCTTTAACAAGGGGATCAGACAATATCGTGGAGTTTTTGAAATATCCCTTGCGCAATGAAAATTGAAAAGTGTCTCGAACATTCGGGGGAAAATGCAAAATAGTGAAGAACAAATAACTTTGCATTTTGATATTTTCATTTTTCAATCAAGCTTATGCGTGCCGGTGCATATCATTTGGATAAAATAATTATGGCAGAAAAATTAATCGTTGAAGGATTCAAACAATTTGGAGGAAAGCATTGCCAGACGACGTCACTGAAGAATGTATCTCTTTACTAGACAATTTGAAACAGAAGATTATTGAATGTTATGAGATAGAAGAACGAGCATTTCAGATATTAAGTAATACTGTAAAATGAAGTGGCAAAACAAGCCCAATAACAGATCAACTACGCCATTCCGATTATTAAAAATCCAATAGGAAAATGTATTATTTGGGCAAGGTGAATAGAAAGGAGATGCTATGGCTGAAACTGGTATCCAAGTTCAAGCAATACCGATGGTGAAGCCCGGGTTGTCGCTCTGGCATAAGGTCAAAAAGAGCCGAAGTTACACCGACTTAGTCAGGGGGCTGTGGGCGGATAACCCCACCTACCGCATGGTGCTGGGCATGTGTCCCACCCTGGCGGTGACCAATACCGCGGTGAACAGCGTGGCCATGGGTCTGGCCACCATGTCGGTTACCATCTTTAGCTCGGTCGCCATATCCATCATTCGCCGCATCATTCCCCGGCGGGTGCGTTTGGCGGTCTTTATGATCATTATCGCCACCCTGGTCACCTTCGTGGATCTGTTTTTCAAAGCCGTCCTGCCGGACATCAGCGAAGCCCTGGGTGCCTATGTGGGGCTGATTATCACCAATTGCATCATTCTGGGGCGGGCTGAGGCCTTTGCCTCGATCAACAAACCCTGGTACTCTTTCTTAGACGCCCTGGGAGTGGGACTGGGATTCACCGCTTCGCTTACCATTCTGGGCATGGTGCGGGAATTCTTAGGATTTGGCACCATCTTCTACCAGGAGGTCGCTGGCGCCGGTTGGACCGATTGGGCGATTATGATCATGCCCCCGGGCGCCTTCTTAACCCTTGGGGTATTATATGGAATATTTAACAGCATCTCAAAACCTAAAGAATAGGAGTAGATAATGGAAGCTTTTCTTATCATCATTGCCTCGATCTTTACCGCCAATATTGCCCTGTCCAATTTTCTAGGGATGTGCCCCTTCATCGCCATCTCCAAGGACTATCACTCAGCCATCGGGATGGGTATGGCGGTCACCTTTGTCCTCACCATTACGGCAACCGCAAACTGGATTATTGACTATTATGTCTTGGTGCCACTGGGGGTGGGATATTTGCGCTTTGTCATCTTCATTATCGTGATCGCTGCCATGGTGCAGATCGTGGAGATGTTTATGGAACGGTTCTCCCCCACCCTGTACAATGCCCTGGGTATTTTCCTGCCGCTAATCACCGTCAACTGTGCCATTTTGGGGGTTTCGCTATTTATGATTTTGCGTGAATATACCTTTATCAAGGCGGTGGCCTTCGGTTTCGGGGGAGGGGTGGGCTGGAGCTTGGCCATTATCGCTATGGCCAGTATTCGCAATCGGCTGCAATTTTCCAATGTCCCCCGTCAACTTCAGGGAGCCGGCATTACTATGATCATCGCCGGAATGATGGCCCTGGGGTTTATGGGCTTTGCCGGTATGGTGCCTATTCAATAATTGCAGAGGAAACAGGGATGATTATAAACAGTTGCTTCAAGGTTGCACCTTGAAGTATTACAAAAAAGTTCAGGTTACACTATGGGTAGGTTTTAATAAAAATGGCTGAATTTAAAGACAGACTTTATATGGCCCTTGGTCGACTTACCGTCAATTACTCTTTACTTGAGGAGAATTTTATACTTTTGATTACCGCCCTGCTTGGTGTAGACTTTAAGATTGGAGACATCATTACATGCAAACAGTCGTTTTCTGGCCTACTTAAACTATCAGACGCCCTCTTTAGGCAAAAGATAGATGACCAAGAGTTACTTGAACAGTTAAGGCTTGTGATAAACCAGGCAAGTAAATGCGCCGAACGACGGAATTCATTAATTCACTCAATGTGGTACTTTGCTGATCCTGAAATTGGAACGGTGCAGATTAAGAAGAAGGTAAAGATCGGCAAAGGATTTCAGGACACCTTCGACCCTGCTGATGTTGATGATATCAATGATCTAGTAAAATCAATAGAAGAGACAGTACTCGCTGTAACTGGGCTGCTTATTGAAACCGAACGAAAAGGGTTCATTCGCTTCTTTGATATACCATTTCAGGAAGACAAGACGCAAAATAAAACCTAACCTATCACTTTTAACTTTAAGGTAAATAATTCTTTCAAGGTTCAACCTTGAAAGAACAAATGTTATGGAATTTTCACAAGATTCTCGTAAGATAAATTTATATTGCTATTTAACTAGTTTAAAAAACAGGAAGGATTATGGAGCAACTGAAGATCAAGAAATCATTTCGGGGGGGGATGAAGCTCCCGAAGTTTAAGGGAATTCCTGATGCAAACATCACCGACTATTTCAGCTTGCCAGCGCTGGTGGTTATCCCTTTGAGGCGGGGGACCGGAGCGGTCAATGAGCCATTAGTTCAGGTGGGCGATGAGGTCAGGACGGGGCAGGTCATCGCCTGCAATAACGGGGAGGTGGCCACTCCGGTTCATGCCAGCATCAGCGGCAAGGTAGTGGCTATTGAGAAGAGACTCCATCCGACCCAAAAGCCCACCCTGTCGGTGGTGATTGAGGGGGACGGCAGGGATGAGTGGATGAAAACGGCCGAAGAAAAAAGGGCGTGGGAGGACCGCACTTCTGAGGAAATCGGTAAAGTGCTCTATGAAGCCGGGGTTACCGGGGGGGGCAAGGGGGGGTTCCCCACCGCTTACCGTTCATCTGAAGTTCCGCCCGAACAGATTCATACCCTGGTCATCAACGCTATCGAGACCGACCCCTATCTGGTGGCCAACCAACAAATCGTTCTTGATAAGCAGGATGAGTTTTTGCAGGGCATACGGATTCTTCGCAGGGCCCTGGGGGATGTGGTGGTGCTTTTGGGCGTTGATGTGAAAGACCAGGGATTGGGTAAGCCGCTTTCCGAAAATGCTAAGGATTGGCCCTGGCTGACCCTCTGTCCACTTCGGGCAAAGTATCCCCAGGGTGAGGAGGAGATTCTTCTCGGCACTTTGTTGAATATTAATCTGCCCGGCGGTAAAACCCCCGTTGATGCCGGGGTGGTGGTTCAGGATGCGGCCCAAGTGCTGGCGGCCTATGAAGCAGTAGCGCTGGGCAAGCCATTTATTGAAAGGACGATATCCGTCGGCGGAGATGGGGTAAATTCCCCAAGGAATTTGAAGGTTAGGGTGGGAACGCCCATCCGAGCTATCGCCGATGAATTGGCCCCCAACATCCCCCTGCGGGTAGCCATGAACGGTCTCCTCAAGGGAGTGTATGTGAAGAATTTAGAATCACCCGTCCTGCGGGAGACCGCCGGGCTGACCCTTCTGACCGCGTATGATGATCGAACACCTTTCTATTTTGTGAGGATGGGGTTAAATACGTTTTCCTATACCCGTTCGTTTATTTCCCTCCTCCCGGAAAAACCTGTCGAGCCCAGGCTGCGCGGGGAGGAGCGCGCCTGCCTTAGTTGCGGTTACTGTATTGACGTCTGTCCGGTGGGGCTGGTGCCCACCTACCTGGCCCGATATGCTGAAAAAAAGATGTGGGATGAGGCTCAGGAACTGGACATCCTGGCGTGTATTGACTGCAATCTGTGCAGCTATGTGTGCCCGTGTAAGATTTCCCTGGCGGAACAGATAAAAAAGGGGAAGAGAAGAGTCGCCAAGAAGTTGGCAAAAGAGGAGGCTGCTCAAGCGGCTGTTAGCTAAACAGTAAAGAGCACATTGGGAAATCCGATCAGTCCGGCGTCAGTTAGGCGGGTCTGTGGCACAACTTAAAGATCCTTTATTTTCCGTTTGAAGATCTTGCCTGCTCAACAAGGGCCAAAACCTATCCCGAAGCATCGGGATAAGGTTCTGGTTAAGGCCATCTTTAACAACTATTTAACCAGAACCGCTCTTTAGAGCGGTTCTAAACATAACCCCTAAATTATCAATTGCGATAGTTGTGCCACAGGCCCAGGCGCCTGACTGACCTGACGGAAGCACGATCCCGAAACTTCGGGACAAAATACAAAGCAACAATAAAAACAGCGACAGGAGTTACCCCGGAGCTTCGCGGTTTATGATAAACCGCTGAAGCGGTAACTCCAAATTTCACTGAAAAGATTTGGAACAGGAATCAACGGAACTTACGAATATTTGTGGCTCTCTCGCTCCCGGTGGATGTCGCCTGCCCGCCATCCCGAAGCTTCGGGATAGTGGTGAGTCATCCGCCGGAAATCCTGTGGTATCAATATAATAGTCGAGGATGACAATATCCTCGACGAGCATGGATGGTGTCATTATAATGATTACTTTTTAAAATGGTTTAGGGTTTAGTATTTTCAACGTTAGCAATTTTTACCAAAATTTAGTTAGGATAATATGGTAATTTAAGGAGATATTACCATGGGACCGATAGTTACGCCAATAGTCGTTTTGAGCTCCGTTGGGGCTGGTCTGGCCATTATCTTGGTTCTGGCGGAGAAGTATTTAGCCAGTTATGGGGAATGTCGCATCAAGGTGAAGGGAGAGAAGGAGATCGTGGTGGAGGGCGGGGGCACCCTGCAGGCGAGCTTGACGGATAACGGGGTTTTTGTCCCTTCCGCCTGCGGGGGAAAGGGAACCTGTGGAACCTGCAAGGTTCAGATATTCAATAAAGGCGCCGGTGAGCCCCTGGCCACTGAGATTCCCTATCTCTCCAAGGAAGACCTGGAAAACGGTTTTCGCCTCTCCTGTCTGGTGAAGGTGAAAAATGATCTGGAAGTTTCTGTCCCCAAGATCCATGAGTTCAGGACTATCGTTACAAAGATCGAGGACCTCACCCACGACATAAAGTCCATTATCTTTGAGTTGCAGGATGGCGAGACCATTGATTTCAAGCCGGGGCAGTATGTGATGATGCGCATGCCGGGCACCGAGGAGGAGCCGGTGATGCGGGCATATTCCATTGCTTCAAAGCCCTCGGACAACCATGTCGTCGAGCTCCTCATCCGATTGGTACCCGGGGGATTGATGACCACTTATGTCTTTACCGAGTTAAAAGTGGGGGACGAAGTCTACCTCTCCGGACCATACGGAGAATTTTACCTGCGGGATTCCGACAAAGATATCATCTGCGTTGGCGGGGGCTCCGGGGTGGCACCCATCAAGTCCATCATTACCCATCTCTTCGAAAAGGACACCGACAGGAAAGTAACCTATTATTTTGGGGCCCGGGCGGTGAAGGATCTTTATTTCTACAAAGAATGTCTTGAGTTGAAGGAGAAATATCCGAACTTCAGATTTATTACCGCCCTCTCTGATTTGGATGAAGGCGACCAATGGGACGGGGACACCGGGTTTATCCATCTGGTGATAGACAAATATTTAGAGGATGGGGAAGACATGGAGAGCTACATGTGCGGCCCGCCGCCGATGATTGATGCCGCCATTGATATGCTGGTGGAAAAGGACATGGATGAAGATGATATTTATTTTGACAAGTTCTGAGCGAAAAAGGCCTTGAAAAATCGGCCAGCAAATTGTATATTGAGGTGACCGAATGGAGAAGACGAAAATGCCCATAGACCTGATTCGCCAGGTCAAGGAGGCCGAAGTTCAAGGCCAGAAATCGGTTGAGGGGGCCAGGAGGGAAGCGGGGGGGATAGTGGAGAAGGCAAGGCAAGTCACGGTGGACCTTCTGGAGGGTGCAAAGCGAGAGGCCAAGGAAATGGAGAAAAGATTGATAAAGGAGAGAACCCTTAAAGCACAAGAAGAGGTCGAATCGCTTAAGAAGGCTAATAAAAAGAAGATTGAAGAGCTTCGGGACCAGGCGGCTAAGAACATGGAAAGGGCGGTTTCCTTTATCGTGGATAAGATTTCCGGTGGTTAGCAAAATAAGTTTTTATTATAATCAGCCTAACTCAACCCTTTGAAATATATCCATTCAAGACCTTCAAGCCCTGAACATTTTTTGGTCCCTCTTTACGAGTTTTATTGGTAGTCGTTAGGGTAAGAATAAATGTTTAATCCTGAGATTTTCATTAGAAATGCAAGAGAGCTAATAAATAAATCTATCTCACGTAATATAAAGAAATTTATCTCAAAAAATGATAGATGGATTGCTGTATGGGATAAATCATTAAATCTTGTTGGATTTTATCAATTCAATATTTCAAAGGATGGAGAAAAACTATTTTGTCATTTTAGAACACTCTATCCTTTTGTCAGGGCATTTGAAGTAACGCCAAAAATTTTGGGTAAAAACTGGGAATTTATGGAGAAAAATATTTGGTAAATTGTATGTAACTATTAAATTCGTGAATAATAAAATTATATAAGGAGAAAGATGGCTGTCAGCCGGATAAAAAAAATTCACCTCCTAGGCCACATCACAGCACGAGAGAGGATAGTGGATGCCTTAAGGAAGATGGGGGTTCTTCAGATAACGGATCTAAAAAAGCGACTGATTGAGGAAGATGTAAAAATAATAGATGAGAAGGGGATAGAAGATCCCGATTTAGAGGCACGATTATCCAGGCTTCAATATATGGTAGAATTTATTTCGGGTTTTCAAGAGAAACCGAAGATGCTGGAGACCATGCTTAACCCAAAGCTGATCATCGGTGAAGATGAGCTTAAAAATGTTGCTGAGAACTTTAATGTAGACGAAATGTATCGGCGGTATTCCGAGCTTGAAAACAAAATCAAGGAGGCCGAAAGTGAAAAGAGTAGAAAAGAATCATTGTTGAAGGATCTGATACCCTGGGCGGCATTGGACATTCCCCTACAGGAGATAGCTGACACTGAAAAAACCTGTATCTCTTTGGGCATTATTAAAACCCAGTCCTTCCCAATTTTGCAAGAAGGATTGGCTCAAATTACAGGGGAGCTTCATCTCGATATAGTGGAAACCATCAAAACCTTGACCTATTTCGTTCTGATATTTTCCAGGGATTATGAAGGCCAGATACTGGAGGTTTTGAAGAAAGAGAACGGGCGATTGGTAAAATTCGAGGGGCTCATCGGTATCCCCAGGAAAGTTATCGAGGAAATAGAATATGAACTGGAGGATATTGAAAAACAGCTCCTAGCTTATAAAAAAGAAGGGGAGGAATTAGCCTCAGAGAAAGATAAGGTTTTAATTGCATATGATTATCTCTCAGAGCTCCTGGCGAAGAAGAAGGTTCAGAACAATTTTGCCCATACCGCTGAAACCTTCGTGATTGAAGGATGGATCCGCGAGAAGGACGAAGAAGTAATCCGTCAGCGGTTGTCCCGAATCTCCCCGGAGATCGAGATAATCGCTCTTCCACCCGGGGAAGATGACAAACCCCCCATCGCATTGGAAAATAAATCTTATGTTACCCCGTTTGAATTCGTCACCACCCTATACGGGCGGCCGCTCTATCGGGAGTACGATCCCACCCCCCTGTTGGCCCCGTTTTTTATTCTCTTCTTTGCCCTGTGCCTCACCGATGGCGGCTATGGCTTGACCCTGGCGGCCCTGGCCCTCCTGGGTATGAAGAAATTAAAAGGCGGCCCAGGGGTAACCAAGCTCTTCAGGCTGATGTTCTTCGGCGGTCTGATTACCGCAGTGGTGGGACTTTTTACGGGGGGTTGGTTTGGAATTGAAACCGGGGTTCTCCCATCGGCATTGCGGAAAGTGATCCTCCTGAATCCCCTTGAAGACCCCATGAAGATGCTAAATCTGGCCTTTGCATTGGGAATATTGCAGATTTTCTTCGGGATCGGGATAAAGATGTACAGTAACATCCGGGCGGGAAAGGTAGTTGCCGCCCTGCTCGATCAGGGGTTGTGGCTGGTCTTTCTGACCTTTTTGGTGCCCTTAGGTTATAGCCTTATCCTGGGGGGAGAGGTCAGCCAGGGAATTTTGTCGGTGGCCCAAAAAGGGGCTCTATATGGTGTGATTCTTTTGGTTTTAACCCAGGGCCGGCGTCAGAAAAATCCGGTAATGAAGCTGCTGGCGGGGGTGGCCAAATTGTACGACGTGGTGGGTTATTTCGGCGATGTGTTGTCCTACGCCAGGCTTTTGGCCTTGGGTCTGGCAACCAGTGCCATTGGCTTAGCTATCAATGGTATTGCCAAGATGGCCCTGGGTATGCCCTATTACATCGGTTATGTGGTGGCCCTGTTCGTTTTAGTCGGCGGTCACCTCTTCAATTTGGCAGTGAATACCCTGGGGGGATTCGTCCACTCCGGGAGGTTGCAGTATCTGGAGTTCTTTTCCAAATTCTTTGAAGGCGGGGGTGCTGAGTTTAAGCCTTTTAAGGAGGAGACGAAATATACTGTAGTGAAGTAAAGTGAAAACAATCTTTGATGCTTATTAGTAAAGTGAGACGTTCAAAGTCAGAGAAAATTGCTTCTAAGCTATCAAAATATTTTAACATCCCTCCACCGCGTATTGATTTATGGGATAGTATCCCGGATTATTTTTATCCTGATGTTTCAAGCAGTTATTTAGACAAGAGAGGTAATGGGTTTTACATACCTAGTGAAAGAACAATTGTATTGGAATCATTCAATCAAAAGATGCAAAAGAGATATTCAGATGAAGCTTTATTGCATTGTTTCGCTCATGAATTTGTGCATCATTTAGAAACAGTGCTTATCGGCGAGTTCCCTTCGCACAGAGGAAGCTGACAAAATACTCCTAAATTCTTCAGACATGAGTTCATCTTGGATACGTCCTAATTAAAAGAAAGATCTTTCAGTTGAGATAACGGTGATTGATAACCAAAAGTTTAACATTTGGTGAAACAATATAAATAGGATACAGAACCCTTTACTGGATTAGTGCATCTGAAGTTTCTGAGTCAAAAGGCCTTAAGACTGCAGAGGGAATTCTTGGTAAAAGAGAGTGATTTATCTTAATTAAGCGTAGGAGATACTCAAATGGAAGGTTTCATGTTGGTGCTGTTGGGTGCCGCCTTGGCGGCTGGTCTGGCGGGTACGGGCTCGGCCTTAGGTTGTGGTATTGCCGGGCAGGCCGGGGCCGGTGTGGTCAGTGAGGATCCGGAAAAGTTCGGTCGCCTGCTTCTGCTGCAGGCCCTGCCGGGAACCCAGGGGATTTACGGGATCGTGGGACTGTTTCTGATACTTACCAAGTTGGCCGGCGTGGAGGTCGCAAATATAACCGTGGGACAGGGCTGGCAGATTGTATTTGCCAGCTTGCCCCTGGCCATTACCGGGCTGTCCTCGGGAATTTATCAGGGAAAGGTCTCCGCCGCCGGATGTAGTTTGGTGGCTAAACGCCCCGAGGAGATGGGCAAGGGGATGATCTTCGCCGTCGTCGTGGAGACCTATGCCGTCCTGGGACTGCTGGGGACAATCCTCCTATTACAGAAAATCACCCTGGGGGGCTGAGCATCCCGAAGATCTCAAGCTCCAAATCCCATCCCGAAGGATCGGGACAAACAAATCCTATCCCGAATATTCGGGAACCAAATGTTCAAAACCAACCCTGTTTATATTATTAGGATTTGGTTATTGGACATTGTTTGCCTGCCCGGCCAGGGGAATTTGTTGCTTGATCATTGGAATTTGCTAGCTTTAGTGCTTAAGTTTTTTACAATATTCTATTGTGTTATCTCTAAGGTTTGGATATCGTCCGAATAGGAGATTAATATGGCTCTCGATGATATTATTAACAAAATCAAAGGGGATGCCCAGGTAGAAGCCCAGAAGATAATGGAGAGGGCTTCCCTTGAGGCGGAGGAGATCCGCGAAAAAGCCCGAAGGCAGGCTGAGGAATTGAAAGCGGAAATGCTGGCCAAGGCCAAGCGCCTGGCAGAAGAGGAGGGAGAAAGGGTCCTCACCCTGGCCAGCCTGGAATTTCGTAAGGCCCTACTTCGGGAGAAACAATCTAAGATTGATGAAGCCTTTCGCCAGGCCCAGGATCGGTTAGTAAAACTGGAGCGGAAGGAATATCAGGATTTGATGAAAAACCTTCTCATGGAAGCCGTTGAGTCCGGCGAGGAAGGGATCGTTGTCTCCACAACCCACAGAGGAATGTGGACTGACCAGTTCCTGAAGGGTGTTAACCGGATGCTGGGCCAGGGATCGGGAAGGTTAAAGCTCAGCGGGGAAACGGGGGATTTCTCGGGGGGATTCATCCTTCGCCGGGGACGGACGGAGATCAACTATAGCTTCGAGGCTATTTTCAAAACCATCAGAGAAGATCTGGAGCCCGAGGTAGCTAAGATTTTGTTTGTGGAATCTTAACCTTAACCATTTCAACAGTTCCTTCTTCTAGGGTTTCAGAGATAGTCATTAGCGGTAAAAAGTTGGTTATATTTTGTTCTTTATTCTGATGTATTAAATCCCAGCTCAATAAATGCTTGACCTCACAATTAAGGTGTTTCGAGTTACCCGTTCACGGGTTTAGGATAAACCACAAAGTTTGGTGGTAACTTCACTTAGAATGATAGCAAAATAAAGTCATATGATTCACAAAATTGAGGAATTAAAGTGCAGATGCAAAAGCAGAGCTTTTGCACTCCAAAGTTTAGTTGGATGAAGACATAGTGGACGACGGACGCTATACTTACGCAGTAGCCCGCATCAGAGCCCTGGAGACCAAGCTCTTCGATCGGCCGCAGATTGAGAGGCTGTTGGCAGAGGACTCCCAGGGAATGCTCCGACTTTTGAAGGAATCGGACTACGCCGAATCCTTCAGTGAGGTGGGGGACCCCCACGATTTTGAACCGGCTTTAACCAGGGAGCTGGATAAGGTTCTTTCTCTGCTGACGAAGCTCTCCCCAGACAGAGAGCTGATAGATCTCTTCCGTTTGAGATATGATTACCATAATTTGAAGATTTTGCTGAAGGCTAAATATCTTGATGAGAGCGGCGATGGTGCCCTGATGGACCTGGGTATGTCGGGGCTTGCGTCTTTAAAATCCATGGTTCAGGAGGGCAAATATCTGGGTTTGATTGAACCATTAAAGGAGTGCTTCCCCGGGGCTGTGGCCGCTTACGAGAGGGAAAGCGATCCCCGGGAGATCAATCTGGCCGTTGATCGGGCGATGTGGGAGCATTTTTTAAGAATAGCGGATAAATATCACTGTGCTTTTTTGAAAGGCTTATTCCAATGTACCATCGACCTGATCAACATTAAGATTCTCCTGAGAATCAAAGGGTTTGAGTCTGAAAAGAAAGTGCTAGAAAGGAACCTGATCCCTGGTGGGATATTAGAAAAGGGTTTTTTCCTCCAAAGCTATGATGAGCCCTGGGATGCCTTCCTCACCCAGATGGCCGTAACGCCCTATGAATATATCCTAACTGAGGGGTTGAAATCCTGGCCGGAGGATAAGTCCTTTACGCAATTTGAAATCGCCTGTGATCGTTATATCTTCCGTTATCTTGAGAAGGCAAAATACGTCGTCTTCGGGATAGAACCGCTGATCGCCTATCTCGTTTACAAAGAAAACGAGATCAAATTGATTCGAACCATGATGGTGGGTAAGCTCAACGGCATAGACCGGGAGACCCTGGAAGCAAGGTTGAGGGTGCCATATTAGCTGTTGTTAGGTATATACTTAAGATATGAATCCATGTACTTAAAATTTATAAGGTTAACCATAAGATTCGATTGTCAATACTTATACACATGCTGGTGAATAATATATTAGAATTCAAGTTTCGTATGTCTATGGGTTGTCGGCAAAAGCAGGCATTTATTTAAATATTGGTGTTTGAGTTACTATTTTTTCAAATAAATTTATATATTTATTTAACTAAACATTAAAAGGTTAATATCAAAAATGACTGTTCATAACTTTCACATTCCAGTAATGGGAATTGGCTTTACTATTGATACGCCAATCAAAGTTGCTCAATACGGAATTTCTTCTGTAATTTCACTTGTAGACGATTTTCTTATTGAAAAAATGCGGGAATTTCATTGTAAGATATTGAATATACCTTTTGTTGCTATTGGCAAAAATGAAGATGATTTTAGGGCTAGAAGAATCACTTCATATTTAAATCTAATTGATAAAATTGTAAAAAAGAAATTTATAGAATTAAGGGCCTCTTCATTTGAAAAAGGAAGCGAAATCATCAAATATTTAGAAATGTTGCCTGATGATTCAAAGTTAAGGCAAGTTTATAATAAAATGCTTCAGACTAAAGACAATGAAACCGTAAATAAGATGCAAAACTGGCTAAAGGAAAATTTGTTGGTAGGTTCAATAGATGTAAATATCATGACCAAACTTGATAAGACAAATTTTAAAGGGGGAAAAGAACTTTCAGTTGAGTATAACGACGGGCATGCTGCCTTACGCGGGTTTGCCTTAAGTGATTTGAATTCATCCATCGTTTTATCGGCGGGTATAAATACACGATTATATAGCTACTTGGCAAATTTTGAGGATTTTTATCCTGACGAGAATGGTTTTATAAAAAAGAGAATCATATTAAAAGTTAGTGACTATCGGTCAGCTTTAACACAAGGCAAATTTTTAGCAAAAAAGGGCTTGTGGGTATCAGAGTATCGTATTGAATCAGGATTAAATTGCGGGGGTCACCTCTTTGCCACTCAGGGTTACCTGTTAGGGCCAATCTTAGAGGAATTCAAGAAGCACAAAGAAGAACTTATCCACTTAACTCATGAATTGTTAGTCTCAGCCCTAAAAAACAGAAACAAACCTTTTTGCGACACTCCTTTAAACTTTAAAATCACCGTTCAAGGTGGTATTGGTAATTCAAAAGAACAAAATTTCCTTTTAAATTATTATAAAGTGGATTCAATAGGATGGGCATCTCCATTTCTTTTGGTACCGGAGGTTACAAATGTTGATCAAAACACACTTAGATTATTGAGTAATGTAAAAGAGGAAGATCTTTATTTAAGTGATATTTCTCCTATGGGAGTTCCTTTTAATAGTTTAAAGGGCAATACCAAAGATGAAGAAAAACAGGCGTTAATAGAAAGAGGAAGACCCGGAAGTGCTTGTCCAAAAAAAATTCTTGTTTCAAATAAAGAATTTACCAAACGAGCTATTTGTACGGCTTCACGTCAATATCAAAATCTAAAAATTAAGGAGCTCGAAAAAAAATCCCTTAATCAAAAGGAATATAAAAACTTTTTCAGGAAAATTGTCGAAAAATCATGCATTTGTGTTGGGTTGGGTACCTCGACTTTGCTCGTAAAAAACCTGGACACAACGGTAGAAGGAAAGGGTGTTTCGGTTTGTCCGGGACCGAATATAGCCTATTTTTCAAGGGTTGTTTCGCTGCAAGAAATGGTAGATCATATATATGGCAGGATAAATATTTTAAACGAAAAATGTCGTCCAGATATGTTCGCCAAAGATTTAGATATGTATGTGGATTATTTAAGAAAAATGGTTGAGGAAAGTCTTAAGCCACTTAAGGAAAAACAAATTAAATATTTTAAGTCCTTTCAAAGTAACTTACAAGAGGGAATTAATTACTATAAAAGTCTATTTTCTAGTGTGATAGAAGAATCAAAAAGCGTGAAAGATAAATTAATTGCAGAACTAAAATATCTTGAAAACAAACTATCCTGTATATCCATATGCGAAACTTAAATTCTAACAACCGCTGCACCAGACGCCAAAAGAAGGGGCGCGAATTTAAAAGTTTGGAAGTCCGCATAAAGTTTTGTTTGTTACCAAAAGTCAATAGCTCAGCAAGTTTCGGTGCCGGTGAGCTTCTTCATTAAACAATAATAAGGTCGGTTGTCTATGTCTAAAATCGCCATGGTGGGGGACAGGGATTCTATCTGGGCCTTCAAAGCTTTTGGATTTTCCCTCTGTTTCGTAAAGGATGGGGAGGAGAAGGAGGACTTAGCAAAAAGTGATCAAACACCCTACGGGTGTTTTAGGCAACCTTTTTTAATTACAAGGGATTGAAAGACACCCGTAGGGTGTCGGATCGCTCTTAGCATAGATCGGGGAACCCTGGAAGCAAGGTTGATGGTGCCATATTAGCTGTTGTTAGATACTTAATATATGAATCCATGTACTTAAAATTTATAAGCTTAACCATAAGATTCAATTGTTAATACTTATATACGTGCTGGTGAATAATATGTCGGCCACCCCAAGGAGAAATCAAATGAAGGTTATTCATTTTAACCAAGCCGAGAATTATGAACCTGAAAAGGACTGGAAACGGGTTAGCATTTGCAATCAAGATGACATCTCAGTTGAGCATTTCGTCAAGCCACAGAAGCACGC